>JBDREB010000418.1:0-4008 GCA_043820325.1 Planctomycetota bacterium
CCGTAGCGGCCCAAACGCGCCGGGTGTGCTCGTTGAGGCACGAAGCCAAAACCTGATATTTCCGTCGAATTACAACTTCTGTCGTCATCTCGGTATTATACGCACTACAGCCCAAGTTGCAACAGTTATTTAGGCGCGGGCCCTAATGGATCTCCATGCGCGATCTCTTCCTCGAATTCCGGTTTTTGCGACCCTGCTATTATGCGTGTGCACGAATGCGATGCAAGCAAAAACCGGGCGTGAACAGGCTTGCAAACCGGGCCGGGCCGGTATAATAGGGACGGTCGTATATCAGGAGCACCGTATGCGCCACTGGTTTGAACTCCTCTGCCGCAAAGAACCGCTCGATGCACGCGCCGTCGCCCGCCTGGCCGCCTTCCTGCGCCGCAATGCGGGCCGGGGTACGATCCTGCCCGAAACCGCCATCCTCCGGTCGGCCGCCTTCATCAACGGCCGCGCCCCCGCCCTCCGCCGGGCGGTCCTGGCCGACGCGGCCGGCGCCCTGCGCTTGAAAGCCGCTCTTTTCGGCCGCACCTTCGACTTGGGAACGATCACCCGCCGTCACGGCCGCCCCGGCGCCTGCGGCCTCATCCCCTGGTTCCACGAACTTAAGACGGGCAAGGGGTTCTACCCCGACCCGGTCACCCGGGCCGTGCCGGCCGGGCCCAACGACATGGGGTACGACAAGAAATACATGCTCGACCTGCCGCGTCTGCAGTGGTGCACCTGCCTGGGCGAGGCTTACGCCCTCACGGGCGCAAAACGGTACGCACGCATGGCGATGCGCATCCTTGATGACTTTATCCGGTTCGTGCCGCCCCGGGGCGGGCTCCCCTGGGCCAATGCCATGGACACGGGGATCCGCGCGGCGAACATGCTCGTGCTGTGGCAGTTCTGCCGCATGTCGGCCGCGTGGGACGACGGTTTCACCGTCCGGTTCTGGCAGTCGCTGGTGGAGCATGTGCGCGCCAATCTCGAGTATGCCGAGGATTTCCCCATCGAGCCGCCCCATCCCATGGCCGAACTCCCCCACATCCGTACCGTGCGCAAGCAAGGCAGGATCTTCCGGCTCTACGCCAACCATTACCTCGGCGGCCGCGTGGGCGTGTGGGCCGTGCTGAACGCACTGCCCGCCGATCCCATCCTGGCCCCGCTCAAAACCACGGTGGCCGCCGACCTGGAGCGGGAACTCTTTCACGAACTCCTGCCTAAAGGTATGGACTTCGAGGACTCGACCCAGTACCACCGGCTGGTGACGGAATTTTTCCTCACTTGGGCCATGGTATGCCGCAACGCCGGCCGGCCCATCCCCGCGGCGGCCGCGGTGCGGTTCAGACGCGCGTTCGAGTTCGCCCGCGACATCATCAAGCCTGACGGGCTGATCCCCCAGATCGGCGACATGGACAATGGCCGCATGCACATCTTCGGCTACGGCGACTGGCGCGACATCCGTTACCTCACCCAGCTGGGCGCCTGTTACTTCAACGACCGCGCCCTGCTCGCCCCGGACACAACACTCTCCCGCTACGCGCTCTGGCACTTCGGACCCGCGGCCGCCCGGTTCACGGGGTCGGCCCGTATCACGCGGCCCGGTTCCGTGGTCTGGCACGACACGGGGTTCGCCGTCCTGCGCGCCGGCAACGCCTACGCGGCCTTCACCGCGCTCCCAAGCGGCCAGGACGGCGCGGGCGGCCACAGCCACGGCGACAAGCTCGGTGTGGAGTACAGCATCGGCCCGCGGAACATCATCGCCGACCCGGGCGTGGGGTGCTACCTCGGCAATTTCGGCCTGCGGCAGCTGTTCCGGTCCGTGCGCAGCCATTCGGTCCTGACCATTGACGGGGCGGAGGTGAATCCCCTCTGTCCCGGGTATCCCTGGTTCGTGCCCGACACGGCGCGGGCACGGTTCACGGCCGTCGACCCGGCCGCCAACAGCGTGACCGGCGCGCACCGCGGTTTCGCGACCCTTACAACGCGCACGCCCTTCCGCCGGACCGTACAACTGGCCGACGACGGCACGCTCACGATCGACGACCGCGTCCCCGGGGCCGGCGTGCACGCGCTCACCTGGCGGTTCGTCCTCGCTCCCGGCCTCACGGCCCGACCGGTCCGCAATGGGGCGGCCGTGGCCATCCGCGATCGTAAACGGATCTGCGCCGTGTTCAGATACCCGGAGGACCCGGGGCTCAAAGTCACAGGCGACACGGTGAACTACGCCTGGGAATACGGCCGGTGGTCGCCCACGCGGGTGATCGTCATCACCGACCGGGTGCGACTGCCGCGGGCGGCCCGCTTCACCATCGCCCCAGCGGAGCAGTGACCATGGCCGGCCCCCTGCCCTACCCCTTCCATGTGATGGTCAAGCCGCACGGCCCGGTCTGCAACCTGGCCTGCAGGTACTGCTTCTACCTGCACAAGAGCACGCTCCTTGAAAGTTCCAGCCGCTGGCGCATGAGCGATGCCGTGCTGGAGTCCTTCACCCGCCAGTACCTGGCCGCCCACCCGGATGGTTTTCCGGTCAATTTCGCCTGGCAGGGCGGCGAGCCGACGCTCATGGGCGTCGATTTCTTCCGCCGCGCCGTGGCGCTCCAGAAACAACACCGCCGCGACGGCCAGAGCGTGACCAATTCATTCCAGACCAACGGCATCCTGATCGACGACGACTGGGCCGCCTTTTTCAAGGAACACGATTTCCTCGTGGGCGTGAGCGTCGACGGCCCGCGCGGAATCCATAACCAGCACCGCGTCGACACAGGCGGCGCAGGGTCCTTCGACCGGGTCATGGCCGGCGTGGGGGTCCTCAAGCGCCATGGGGTCCACTATAACGCCCTGACCTGCGTATCCAATATATCGCCGCCGCAGGCCCTGGTGATATACCGGTTCCTGCGGGAGCATTTTGAACACATCCAGTTCATCCCCGTGGTCGAGGAGACCGGCTTTGCGGCCGCGGCGCCCTTCCTGCCGGACGCGGCCGGCACGGCCGGACGCAAGCCGGGGGCACTGGTGCAGGGCTGGTCGGTCACGCCCGAAGGATACGGCGAGTTCCTCTGCACGGTCTTCGACGAATGGATGTGTCACAATGTCGGCCGCGTCTTCGTCCAACTCTTCGACATGACCCTCGCGCGCTGGGTGGGCCGGCTGGCCGCCCTGTGCGTCTTCGCGCCCATCTGCGGCAAGGCGCTCGTGCTCGAGCACGACGGGACGGTCTACGCGTGCGACCATTTCGTCTATCCCGAATACCGGGTGGGCGCCCTCAGCGAGACCCCGCTGGCCGAACTGGTGAACGGTGCGCGCCAGCGCCGGTTCGGCGAGGACAAGCGCGACCGCCTCCCGGCCAAATGCCGCGCGTGCGCGTATCTGCCCCTGTGCGGCGGCGGCTGTCCCAAGGAACGGTTCATCACCGCGCCCGACGGCGGCCGCGAGCTCAACTACCTCTGCGCCGCATTTGAGCGGTTCTTCAAACACACCGAACACCACCTGCGGGCCATGGCCGAGCTGGTCATGCACGGCCGGCCCGCCGCGCTCCATATGGACCGGCTGCGGGCCGTGCCTGCGCCGCCGCCGCGCCCCAACGCCCCCTGCCCCTGCGGTTCGGGCAAAAGATTCAAAGCCTGCTGCGGCGCCGCCGGACGGCGGACGCAGTAAGCGCAAAGCATTCATTTTAAATTTGACGCTCTCGCAAAAAGTCAAATACCCCTCTTCTGGATGGACGCGCCATTCGACTTGGCTCATGGCCTTGAGCGGAGTCGAAAGGCTCCGTCGCGTCCATTCCTGTTCCGCCTATGGACGGCATCCCCGGCCACGACGGCGCGTGGCCCTCCAGGGTGGAACCGGATCAATAAAGACGACTTTGTGCGAGTCAATCGACATTTCAGATTTCCTGATCCCTGTGGGGTGGACTGATGGTTTTCCGGAACGGGTTTGGCGCATTTTCCGCGTGACAAATGGGCTGCGGCGGCTATCCTTTCTGGGGTCAGACTTCAGGATGATTGGTCATGCACCAGATGC
>JBDREB010000419.1:0-27795 GCA_043820325.1 Planctomycetota bacterium
ACGGGAGGGCGGGTTTCAAACCCGCCCCTACACGGTTGACATCCGGATGTTCCCCGTACAATCACCTGTGGGTCGAAAAAAGTGCCAAACCTTTTTTCCGAAAAACATGACCGGTTACGGATAGGGATCAGGAAATCTGAAGGGGGTACCGAAGGACATCGACCCGCTCGATCCCAAACACGCCGACCGCGTGGCCGACGCCATCGCCGCCGAACGCCACGATCCCGCCTTCGCTGCCCGCGTGCTCGCCGACCATAATGTGCGGGCCTATGTCACCAGCATCGAGAACCGGGACCGCATCCCGGCCGCGCCCGTGCGGCCCGGGGCCGTGGATCTGGCCTCCGAACTCGTGAGCGCCCCGTACTCGGCCATGTACCGCGATGTGGACGCCGCGGGCGCGGTCATGCGCGACATGCTCTACAACAATCCCGCGGCCGTCCATCACATCCCGGTGGGGTAGTATTTCTCCCTGAAATTATTACCGGTACAGAAGCTATCCGAATCCCTTTCCTGACTTCGGTCGGCTGCGGCTGCGTGGGGCTGTGTCGATTCCCATCCCCCAAGATCAATGGGGGTTGTATCGCCCGAAGCCTTGGGCACTTCATCTTCCCCGGTCGGCGGGCCTGTGGGCACTCCCGCCGTCGCGGAGCTGGCAGTACGCGATCCTGGACATGCCGTGTGGCTCAACACCCTGACCGTGGTCGATATGATGTGGGCCTGTGCCGCGGCCGTCAGATCATGATCCGTCGCAACCGCAGGGCGAACTGCCGGCGGGCGTACCGGACGACCTCGTCCCGGAAGCGTCCGTAGGCCTCGAGCAGGGCCGCGGCCTGCGGGGTAATGGTCGATGAGCCACCGCCGGAGCCGCCCCGCTCCCGGCGCAACAGTGGCACATTCAGCCGTTCCTCGGCCTTGCGGATGTCACCCCAAGCCTTGCGGTAGGATATATTGTTGGCTGCGGCGGCCTGGCGTAGGGAGCCGCAAAGCTCGACATCGTGCAGGAGGCGGAATTTCCCTTCCCCGAAGACGCCCTCGCGCCGGTCGTTGGTGATCCAGAGCTTGATCCCCGGGGCGAAGCACCGGTCTGATGTGCGTGCCATATCAGTGGCCTTTCCCGGCCAGCATGTCCCGGGCGTGTGCCATCACGGGGGTGAGGATCCGAGCGCAGAAGGCGGCGGCTTTAACTGAACCCGGGACATTGACCACGACCGTGCGCCCCCGCACGCCGGCATAGCCGCGCGCGAGCATGGCCGCGGGCGTTTCCCGGTAGGATTCCGCGCGCAGGATCTCCGCGATCCCGGGCAGGGGACGGTCGCAGAAGGCGGCGGTCACTTCGGGGGTGATGTCCCGCGGTCCGATCCCCGTGCCGCCCGTGGTGATGATCCAGTCGCGGTCTGCGAACCGGTCCAGTGCCTTCCGGATGGCCGCCGCCTCGTCCGGGACGATGACCGCTTCGATCGCCATGTCCGGGTATGCCGCATGCAGGCACGCGCAGATGGCGGGACCGGATCTGTCCGCGTATTCGCCGCGCGAGGCCCGGTCAGACACCGTAATGACCGCGGTCCTGAGCATGGATCCACCCTCCCGTAAGAACGCGTGCAAAAATACCCTCGTGGGGCATGACGCAGGAACCGACCGCCTTGAATATGGCGCACCCCGAGTGGCATTCCTTGCCGATCTGGGTGACCTCGAGTTTGCAGGTGCCGATGAACAGGCGCGTACCGATGGGCAGGTCAGGCAAAACAACCCCCCGGGTCGTGATGTTCTCGGCAAAGTCACCCGGCTTGACCGCATGGCCGGCGGCCTTCATCCTGGCGATGGATTCCTCGGCCAGAAGGGAGACCTGCCGGTGCCACGGCCCGGCATGGGCGTCGCCTGTGACACCGTGCCCCGGGCGGAGTTCGATGCCGGCCACGGGCACCTTGACGGTGCCTTTGGCCTCGGAAATGTTCACTGATATCACGGTGAATTCATTCATGGTTGTTCTTTGTGCTTTCCCACAAGATGGATCCGGTCAATGACCATGGTCTTGTCGACGGCCTTGCACATGTCATACACCGTCAGCGCGGCCACGCTCACGGCGGTCAGGGCCTCCATTTCCACACCGGTCCGGCCCGTGCAGCGCGCCGTGGCCGTGATGATGACGCCGTCCGGAACGACCGCGCAGGTCACCGCCGCCACATCAAGGGGGATGTTGTGGCTGAGCGGGATCAGGTCCGAGGTGCGTTTGGCCGCCGCGATGCCGGCCAACTGGGCGGCGACCAGGGCGTCGCCCTTCGCGAGCAGGCGTTTGGTCAGCAGTGCCACCGTCGCCGGGGCCATGCGGACATGGCCTTCCGCAACGGCGGTGCGTTTGACCGGCGGTTTGTCGCCCACATCGACCATGCGTATGCCGCCGTCGGTCTGGACATGGCTGAAATCCGGGTGCTGCCGGGAAGGTTCAGGGGCTGTCGGGGCCATAGGTTTCATCATCCTCCAATCTGGTTCATGACCCGGTGCATGCAGGCATCGCCGCAATGCGGTTTGCGATCCACGGCCTCCAGCAGGGAACTCCGGATGTCGTCCATGCGGATGGGGATCTCCGCATCGGTGTGCAGACAGGGCTTGAGCATGCCGTTGGCCAGGAGCCTGATCTTGTTGCATTCGCCGCAGGGCGGGGGGCGGTCGAACCCGGCCAGGGCTTCCGGGTCCTTGGGCGTTTTCAGCGAGAATTGCCGGATGAGCTGCAGGGTCAAACCGTTGCCGCGGCAGAACGCCCGCATGCGCTCCGTTTCATCGGTGTTGAAACCGTCGATGATCACCATGTTGATCTTGGTGTTGCGGAAACCCGCCGCGCCGGCCGCGGTGATCCCCGCCAGGACCGCGGCGATATCCCCCCCGCCCGTGAGATCACGGTACCGCTGCGGGTCAAGGGAGTCGAGCGAAATGTTGATGCGGGCCAGCCCCGCGTCCTTGAGCACCCGGGCCTTGGCGGCGAGCAGGGTGCCGTTGGTGGTCATGGTCACTTCCGCGATACCCGCGATGCCGGCCAGGAATCCGACCAGGACCTCGATGTCGCGCTTGATCAGGGGTTCGCCGCCGGTGAGCCGGACTTTGGTGATGCCCAGTGCCGCGGCTTCGGTGACGATGGCCCGGATCTCCTCGTACCGCAGCAGGTCGGCATGGCCCATGGGGCCGAAGGCGTCGCCTTCACCATCGCGGCAGTAGCGGCAGTGCAGGTTGCACCGGTCGGTGACGGAAATGCGCAGGTAATTGATGCGGCGGTTAAATCGGTCGAACATGGACCGGCGTCCCTTCCGGCAAAGACGGGCTTCCGGGGTCGAGGCGGAGGACGGCATTGGCCCGGCAATACGCGTGGAGGTGGGCCGAGCCGTGGTATTCAACGGGGGTGACGCGGCCGGCCCGGTCGTAAGCCACGGGGAGAAAGAGCGTGCGTTGTGACGGGTTGCCTTTGACCATGCCTGCAAGGCTCCCCTGCACCGTGGGCGGCTGGTCGGTCCGGCCGGCGAGCCGGTCCAGCAGGGGACGGACGAGCAGTTCGAAGATCACGAAGGTGGAGACGGGATTGCCGGGCAAGCCGAAAACCCGGTGCCCGTTGTGCCGTCCGAACACGGTGGGATGCCCCGGCTTGACCGCCAGCTTCTGGAAACACAATTCGACGCCGTGGGCGGCCAGGACACCGGGTACCAGATCAAAATCACCCATGGAAACCCCGCCCGACAGGACGATCACATCGCTTTCCACGAAACTTTGGACAAGTTTGGCGGCGATCGCTTCCGTGGTGTCGGCGGCAATGCCCAGATAGCGGGGGCTCCCGCCGCATTGGCGCACATGCGCGGCGAGCTGCCAGGCGTTGCTGTTGCGTATGGACCCGGGCGGGGGCGCCACATGGGGCTCGACGATCTCCGCCCCCGTCGCGATGATGGCCACCCGGGGCCGGCGGTATACCTGTACGCGGGTGTGACCCGTGGCGGCGAGGATGCCCACCGCCGGGACGGTGATGGGCCGGCCCGGCGCGAGCAGGTCCGCCCCCTGCCGGATATCCTCGCCCTGCGGGCAGATGTTGCGGCCTTCTTCGGCGCGGGTGATGCGCATACGGCCGCCGGATTCGGAGGCATACTCGAACCGGACCACCCGGCCGGTCCCCTGCGGCACGGGGGCGCCGGTCATGATCCGGACGCATTCGCCCTGTTCCAACCGGCGGAAGGGCGGGGCCCCGGCGGGCAGGGCGGCCACGACGCGGTAGGCCCCGTCATCATCCGTTCCGGCCACCGCGAAACCATCCATGGCCGACTTGTCGAAGGGGGGCATGTCCGCGTCGCTGGCGATGGTCTCGGCCAGGATGCGGCCCAGGCTGGCATCGAGCGCCACCGGTTCGGTCCCGAGCGGCCGGGCGCCGTCGAGGACCGCCTCCAGGGCCTGGGCGACGGTGAGCAGGGGGATGGTCGATTTAGCGTGCGGCATGATCAGAATACTCCGAATTCACAGGTGCACAGCCGCGCACCGGCTGCGTCGAGGAGCGCGCCGAATACCCGCGGGGACAGTCCGAGGCGGTCGGCCAGACGCCGGGCCGCGCGGCAGGCGATGCGGCCGCCCCGCACGAGGTCGGCCGCGCGCCGGGCACCCGCGGCGGAACGCTTGGCCGGCCCCCGTCCCGCCAGGTAGATGCACAGGTCGGGCGTGATGGCGCGGGTGATGGCATTGCTTTCGATGATCAGGTACGCGGCCCCGGGGTGACCGCGGCGGAGCGCGGCCAGGGTGGTGCCCATGGGATAGAGGGGTACATCATGGCGCGGTTTGGGCCGGCCGTGGCCGATCTTGACCAGGACCGCCCCGGGGAGGAGCCGCCGCAGGACGCGGCCGAGGGTGGTCTTGCCCACGCTTGAATGACTGCCCGCGATCACGATGGTCCGCACCCGCCCGCCTTTGATCCGGACCCTATCGTTCTTCATCTGTGCAATCTGTGGCGGTTTTTTTCCGGTCCACAACTCAATACACCTCCACGGCGGTGGCTTTGAACATGACCCAGACCGGCCGGCCCGCGGCCAGGCCGAGGGACTGGCCGGCCTCGGGTGTTATGTGGGCGGTGACCGGCAGTCCGATATCCACGGTCACGCTGACCACGCCGCCCGCTTCCGCCATGCCCGTCACGATACCCCGGAACGCGTTCTGCATGCTGGACGGGAAGGTTTCGGCCGACAAAATGACATCGGTCGGCGACAGGATGCCGCGCGCGGGGCCGCGCTTGTCGGTGACCACCCGCAGGGCGACCCCGCCGCCGGTTTGGAGCATGGTGTGGCCGTCCGTGATCGTGACCGTGCCCGCGATGATGGTCCGGGCCGTGTCGGGGGCGAGCCGGCCCCGGTCGAGCTTGACCACCCGGTCGGTGATCGGCATAAGCGCGGCCAGGCTGTGGGTGACCACCAGCATGGTCGTGCCGTCGGCGCGTAGGCCGGCCAGCGCCTCCAGCACCTGCGCCGTGCTCACGGGGTCGAGGTTGGCCAGCGGTTCGTCGAGGAGGAGCAGGCGCGGTTTGAGCACGAACGCGCGTGCCAGGGCGGTTTTCTGCCGTTCCCCCGCCGACAGGGTGCGCGCCCGGCGGCCGAGGAGATGTTCGAGGCCGAGGGCGCGGGCGGCGGCGCGGGCCAGTCCTGCCCCGTTGTCGATACGGCGGACCCGCAAGCCGTAGGTGATGTTGCCGAGCACTGTATCACGGAAGAGGTAGGGATTCTGGAAGCACAGCACGGTCTCTTCGGGCGACGCTTCGGTGATGATGGTGCCGGCCGAAGGCGGTTCGAGTCCGGCAATGAGCCTCAGGAGGGTGGTCTTGCCCGCGCCGTTGGCGCCGTTGACCGCATGGACCTGTCCGGCCTCGAATGTGAAGACGGGGATGTCCAGCACCGGGGCGGCGCCGTAGGCCTTGACCAGGTCCGTGATGGCGATCATGCCTCGCCCCGTCCCTGGAAATACTTGAACATCAGGTTGACGACCAGGGCGATGGCCAGCAGGATGCCGCCCAGCCGCATGCCGAGGGCGAACTCGCCCTTGGAGGTTTCCAGGGCGATCGCCGTGGTCATGGTGCGCGTGTACCCGGCAATGTTACCGCCGAGCATCATCGAAATGCCCACCTCGCCGATCAGTCGGCCGAAGGTGGCCGTGACCGCGGCCATGAGGCCGAAACGGGCTTCGCGGATGAGGGTCAGTGTCACGGCCCCGGGTCCGGCACCGAGGGTCAGTGCCGTCTCGCGGGCGCCCTGTTCCACGGCCGCGAATGCGGCATGCGCCAGGACCACCACGATCGGCAGGGCCAGAAGCGCCTGGCCGATGATCATGGCCGGCACGGAAAAGAGAAGCCCCAGCGGGCCGAGGGGGGCCCGGCGGGCGATCAGCATATAGACGAAAAGCCCGACTACGACGGTCGGCACGGCCAGGAGGGTGTTGAGCAGGGTAATCAGGGCATGCCGGCCGCGGAAACTGCGCATGGCCAGGGCATAACCGCATGGAACGCCGATCAGCACGCTCACCAAGGTGGCGATGCAGGCCGTTTCGAGCGAGACCCAGATGGGATGCCAGAGGTCGTTCATTGCAGTTGATACCTTGTTGCCAGGTTATGTTTTCCAAGCGGGAATCGCGGTCACCCGGCCGCCAGGCGGTCCGGTCCCGCCCGGAGGCGCACCAGGACACAACCGTTGTATCCGGGTAGGAGGGATATGGCGGCCCTGTCCCGCGATCAAATGCCGATCACTTTGCGCTCGGGATGAAGACCTGCTGCCCCTTGACCTTGAAACCGGCGATCACGGCCTGCCCTTCGGGCGAGACCAGGTAGTCGACGAAGGCCCGGGCCTCGGCCTGCTTGACATGCGCATGCTTGGCGGGATTGACGGCGATGACCGCGTAGGGGTTGAAGAGCCGTTCGTCGCCTTCGCAGAGGACCGCCAGTTTGACCTTCTCGGCATAGGCGACAAAGGTGGCCCGGTCGGTAAGGGTGTAACCCTGTTTCTCGTCGGCCATGATGAGGACCTGCCCCATGCCCTGGCCGGCCGAAATGTACCACTCCTCCGCGGGGGCCACGCCGGCCGCTTGCCAGAGGTTCTGTTCCTTGACATGCGTACCGGAAGCGTCGCCGCGGGAGACGAAGGGGACCTTGGCCGCCGCGATCTTCGCCAGGGCGGCGGCCGCATCCTTGCCGCCCGCCAGGCCGGCCGGATCGGCCGCGGGGCCCACGATCACGAAATCATTGTACATCACGGATACGCGGGCCACACCGAATCCCTGGGCGACGAATTTTTCCTCGGCCTCGGGGTCGTGGACCAGCAGCACATCGACATCGCCGTTCTCGCCGTGCTTGATGGCCTTGCCCGTGCCCACGGCGATGACCTGGATCTCAATGCCTGTTTTTGCCGTGAACGCCGGCAGAAGGACGGTCAGCAACCCGGAATTCTCCGTGCTGGTGGTCGTGGCCATCTTGATCGTGCGGGCAATGGGTGCGGCCGCAGCCGGGACGGTGCTCGCGGGTGCCGGCGGCGCAGGGTCGACGGCGGTGGGGGCAGTGACGGCAGGCGCCGCCGGAGCAGGCGTAACCGGGGCTTCCGAAGCGGTGGCAATTGATTGCGGCGCGGCCGGGGGTGTGATCGTCACATTCGATACAGGTTCTTTGCCGCAGGCCAGACCCAGGACCATGAACGCACACGCGACCAGCAGGATCCGTCTGATCATGGACATTCCTTTTAATATTCCCGATATGCACAGTCCGACATAACGAGGCGCCGCTCATTATAAACCGGGCGCGAAAAAGTCAAGAAGAAATTACAATAAATAGTCAGGGATGTTGGTTTGATGCAAATCAGTACAAGTGGCCGTCTGTAAATGAGTTGGGGAATATGCAGTGGGGCAGATGGTGTTCCCGGGATGATTTCCCCCGCTTTTTTTGCTTGCATGTTTAAGGTTGCGGGATATTATATGGCTTTACAGTTATGAAAAAAATCACAAGCTTACGATTAAATTCTTTGATGCCTATCATTTTAATGGACTTTACACGATTCCGGCAGGTTGTATAGGAGGTCATGCAGCGATGGAAATGACGCGCAGGGATTTCTTGAAGACAAGCGGTGCCACGACCGGGGTCGCCCTTCTGGGCATCTTCAACACCAGGGACTTCATCGATTATGTCGACAAGGTGGAGTTGCGCATCAAGCACGCCCGGCAAACCACGACGATCTGCCCCTATTGCGGGTGCGGGTGCGGGTTCATCGTGCATTCGATCGGGGACACGGTCGTGAATATCGAGGGCGATCCCGACCATCCCATCAATCGCGGCTCGACCTGCCCCAAGGGGGCGGCCCTGTTCCAGATCGCCAACAATGAACGCCGCCTTGCCACGGTGCGGTACCGGGCGCCCCACAGCAGCCACTGGGAGGAGGTGACCTGGGATTGGGCGATCGACCGGATCTCCCAGCGCATCAAGGAAGCGCGCGACGCCGGGCTTGCCGACGGCCGCACGCACAACAGCATCGATACCATCGCCGCCCTCGGCGGCGCCGCCCTTGACAACGAGGAATGCTATCTTTATTCCAAGATGATGCGCATTCTCGGTGCGCGGTACCTGGAACACCAGGCCCGACTCTGACACTCCGCCACTGTGGCCGGTCTGGCCGAATCGTTTGGGCGGGGCGCGATGACCAATCATTGGATCGATCTCCGCAACTCCGACCGCATCATAATCATCGGCAGCAATGCCGCCGAAAACCATCCCATGTCCTTCAAGTTCGTCCAGGAGGCGATCGACCGCGGCGGCAAACTCATCAGCATCGACCCGCGGTTCACGCGCACCAGCGCCAGGGCGCATTTCTATGGGCCGATCCGTTCCGGCACCGATATCCCGTTCATCATGGGCATGGTCAAGTATGTCATTGATGACATCGAGGCGCGGCCGGGCAATTACAACCTGACATATATCAGGGAATACTCCAACGCCGCCCACCTGGTCCACCCGGATATGAAAATGCCCGCCGATCTGGACGGCGTTTTCAGCGGTTACAATCCGGACAAACGATCCTATGACAAGGCCACCTGGCAGTACCAGAAGGATGAGGCCGGCAACCTCAAGACCGATCCCACCCTTCAGGATCCCCTGTGCGTGTTCCAGTTGTTAAAGCGCCATGTGGCCCGGTACACGCCCGAAAAAGTGGCCAGCGTCACCGGCATGCCCGTGGCCACCTTCAAAGAGATCAGCCGGGTGTATGCCGAATCGGGCGCGCCCGACAAGGCGGGTACCATCCTGTATGCCATGGGGACCACGCAGCATACCTATGGGACCCAGAATGTCCGGAGCTATTCCATTCTCCAGACCCTGCTGGGCAACATGGGGGTCGCCGGCGGCGGCATCAACGCGCTGCGCGGCGAATCCAATGTGCAGGGTTCGACCGACATGGCGCTTTTATTTCACATCCTGCCCGGATACCTGGCCACCCCGGAGACCAAGGACACGACCGTCGATGAATACGCCAAGCGGTATTACGAGGGCAAGAACACGAATCCCAAATCAGCCGACTGGTGGTCGAACGGCCGCAAATACCTGGTGAGCCTGCTCAAAGCCTGGTACGGCGCGAATGCCAAGCCGGAGAATGATTTCGCCTACAACTACCTGCCCAAGCGCGAGGTGGGCGTCAACTATTCGCATGTCGCCATGTTCGAGGCCATGTACGAAGGCGCGATCAAGGGGCTTATGTGCTTCGGCCAGAACCCGGCCGTGGGCGGCCCGAATTGCGGCAAGGAACGCAAGGCGCTGGAAAAGCTCGACTGGCTGGTCGGTGTGGACCTGTGGGACACGGAGACCATGAACTTCTGGAAACGCCCGGTGACCAACGACGATCCGGACCGTGTCGATCCGGCCACGATCAAGACCGAAGTATTCTCCCTGCCGGCCGCCGCTTCGATGGAGAAGGAGGGCTCGATCTCCAATTCGGGCCGCTGGATGCAGTGGCGC
Source organism: Planctomycetota bacterium (assembly GCA_043820325.1). GTDB lineage: Bacteria > Planctomycetota > JBDREB01 > JBDREB01 > JBDREB01 > JBDREB01. The sequence goes on from JBDREB010000419.1 coordinate 9,986, forward strand.
TATGCAGCCGTGCATCCGCCCGGAGAGGCCAAAGCCGACCTGACGATCCTGGACCGCATTTTCAAGGCCGTGCGCCAGCGGTACAAGACCCAGGGCGGACCCATCGCTGGCGCCATCCTGGAGGCCAATTGGAATTACGGGCCGGGCGCGGAACCCGATCCGCATCTGGTGGCCAGGGAAGTGAACGGTTATGATCTGAACACCAACACGCTCCTGCCTGGTTTTTCCAAGCTCCAGGCCGATGGATCGACTTCGTCCGGCTGCTGGATCTACTGCGGTTCCTACACGGCCGACGGCAACATGGCGGCCCGCCGCAACGGCATCGACTCGTCCAATATCGGCCTCTATCCCGAATGGTCCTGGTGCTGGCCCGTCAACCGGCGCATCATCTACAATCGCGCCTCGGTCGACCCGCAGGGTGTGCCATGGAACAAGACGCGGCCGGTCATTACCTTCAAAGGCGCGGTCACGGACGGCAAGTATACCAGCACGGCTTGGTCCGGTGATGTGCCCGATGGCCCGTGGCCGCCGCTCCAGAATCCCGATGGTTCAGTGCGCGAGGACGGCCGCCTGCCGTTCATCATGCACAGCGAAGGCGTGGCGCGGCTGTTCGGCATGGGGCTTGCCGATGGTCCTTTCCCCGAACATTACGAACCCGTGGAAAGCCCCCTGGCCAAAAACCCGATGGGGCACGGCGCCAAGATGAATCCCGCCATCAAGTTGTGGGCCATGGACAAGCTCTCCGAGAACGCCATCGGCGATCCTTCCAAGTATCCCATTGTCGCCACGACCTACCGCGTTACCGAGCACTGGCAGGCCGGCATGATGACGCGCAATCTGCCATGGCTCAATGAGTTGATGCCCGAGATGTTCGTCGAGATCGGCCTTGAGTTGGCCGCGGAAAAGGGCATCAAACCCGGTCAGCGGGTCTGGGTCGAGAGCGCCCGCGGCCGATTGGGCGCCTGGGCCATCGTCACGCGGCGGTTCCAGCCGTTGCAGATCGAAGGCAGGACGGTCCATCAGATCGGTATGCCCTGGCATTGGGGTTTCCAGGGCGATTCCTGCGGTTGCAGCGCCAATATCCTCACCCTGCATGTGGGGGACGCCAATACCATGATCCCCGAGTTCAAGACCTTCTTATGTGATGTGAGACCATCGGATTACAGCTACGACCGGCTCAAGGGTGAGGAACCCGGCCGGAAAGGTCTGCAGTCCGGGAAGGAGGTAAGCTGATATGGCAGAGCGTGTGGGAATGCTTATTGATGTCACCAAGTGCATTGCGTGCCGCGCCTGCCAGGTGGCATGCAAACAATGGAACCAACTGCCCGCCACGGTTACGCGTCAGTTGGGCACCTATCAGAACCCGCCCCATCTCAACGGGACCACTTGGACCCTGATCCAGTTCGTGGAACCCGCCGACGGACCCGTGCGCTGGCTGTTCCGCAAGGAAGCCTGCAAACATTGCGGCGATCCGACCTGTGTCCAAGTCTGCCCCACCGGGGCCTGCCGCCAACGGCCGGACGGGATCGTGGAGATCAACCCCAAGACCTGCGCGGGTTGCAAATATTGTGTCGAGACCTGTCCGTTCAGCATACCGAAACCGGACCCCGGGACTGGTAATGCGCGCAAGTGCCGTATGTGTCTTGACCGTGTCGATGCCGGTCTCAAACCCGCCTGTACCACCGCCTGTCTTACCGGCGCGATCCAATTCGGCACCAGAGCGGCGATGCTGGCCAAGGCCCAGGAGCGTAAGGCGCAACTGGCCAAGGAAGGGCATGCGGCCGTGCGGATCTACGGCGAAAACGAACTGGGCGGGCTGGGAGTCATGTATGTCCTACCCGAGTCGGCCGAAACCTACCTGCTCCCCGACAAGCCGCAGAAACCGACGGTGAAGATATTCGTAAAATGGCTCATGGGGCTGGTCCCCGGGTTGGCTCTTTTGATGGCCCTCGGGGTCTATCTGTGGAAGGACCGGACCCCCAAGACCCAGGCGGAAGGGAAGTAATATGGGACACCACTACAACTGGGGCCTGCCCCTTATCATCGATCTCTTTGCCGCCGCCATGGGGGCCAGTGCCTTCATGGTCGCGGTGATAGCCGATCTCGCCGATCGCAAGAACAAGTATCTGGATGTCAGTTTCACCGGCGCGGCCATCGCGCCCTGGCCGGTCATCCTGGGCGTCGCCCTGCTGGTGGTCGACCTCGGCAATCCGCTCCGCTTCTGGGAGATGATCCTCAAGCGGGGCGATGGATTGCTGACGCTGGAATTCCCGTTCATCCAGTTCGTCCCCAGTTCGGTAATGTCGTGGGGTACCTGGGTGCTTTCCCTGTTCGTCATTGTCTCCTTCTGCTATCTGGCTGCGCATGTCGCCAGTTACGCGCTGCATTGGGTGGCACCCATCCGCAAGATCATCGGTGTGATCGGCATCCTGTTCGCCCTGCCGGTCACCGTGTACACGGGGGTCCTCATCGCCAGTTGCAACAATGCGCTCTGGAACAGCCCGCTCCTGCCGACCCTGTTCGTGGCTTCGGCCCTGGCGTCGGGACTGGCGGTCGTGGTTTTTGTCCTGTCCTGCATCCGCATTTTCTTAAAGACCGAGCCCCGGGAGCCCAATGTCCGCCGGTTGGAAAAGGCCTGCGGGTATATGCTCGGGTTCCAGTTGGTCTTGCTGGTGGCCTTCATTCTGACGGGCATCGGTTCGCCGTTGATGCGCGCCATGATCGGACACCAATTCGGGGTGCTGTTCTGGGTGGGCATTGTCGGTCTTTGTACGATCGTTCCCATTGCGGCCCTGTTGATGACCCGGGAACGGACACCGCAGACCTCCTTAGTTCTGGCCGGATTAATCCTGCTGGGCGGTTTTTTCATGCGGTACGCGCTCCTCATCGCCGGTCAGACCATCTGATACATGATCCCGGTTGATCCGGATCCATACAAGGACACCCGGGCGGGCTTGACGGTTTTGCGCGTCTCCCATCCTGTTTTGGGTTCCTTCCTGGATCACTTTGAACAACTCCTCGCCTGGCAGGCGAGGATCGGTCCGGCATTCAAGCCTGATCTTGCGGCCATTGATGCGGACCTATGCCATGAGCGGATGGCCGCGGGCCGGCCGTGCCTGTCGGCGGAGGATATCAAGATCGAACCCAATGGTTTCGACCGGCTGGTGCGGCAGATTGCCGACAGCATCATGCCGCCGGATGGGGCCGCTGCTTCGTCCACCGCGTCCGTGGCTGACGGGGACCGCAGCGGGTTGGTGCGGGGTCTGCTCCAACGCAAGGCCGGGCCGATCGAAGCGGCCGCCCGCCGGTACGGGATGCCCCTGGATCTGTTCGCCTACAGCGCGCATCAGGCCCTCATACCCTTCATGGAAGTATACGCCGCGCATCTGCGCCCCTTGATCGCCGGAGCCGCCTGGTTGCGGGGCTGTTGTCCCGTATGCGGCGGCCTGCCGTTGATGGGCCGTCTCGAAGGCGAGGGGGGCCGGCGTATCCTGCTGTGCACCATGTGCCGGCATCAATGGGACTTCAAACGGGTGGAGTGTCCGTTCTGCGGCAACGGCGACCAGCAAACCATGCGGTACTTCTACGATGAGACCGATCCGCAGCGCCGGGTCGATCTTTGTGAAAAATGCAAAGGCTACCTCAAGGTGGTCGATGGCCGGGCAATGGTCCGGGCCCAGCACCTGCTCGTGGAGGATGTGGCCACCCTGCACCTGGATGTCATCGCGCGTCGGCAGGGGTTCGGCGGCCCGGGCCTGTATCCGTTCGGGGACCTCCCCGGCCGTTCATAAGGGGACAAGGCATCGTCGCGGGATTGTTGGGCCGCCTGGGATACCTGGGCGGATGGTACATCCGGAGCCTGGCGGGCATCCGGCACCCCCTGCTGGCGGGCATCAAACTGACCCATGCCTGCAACTTGGCCTGTGCCCATTGCCCGTTCTGGCGCCGTCCGGGGCCGACCCTCGGCTTTGACCGACTGCTGCAGGTCATGGACGAGCTCCACGGCCGCGGTGTGCGGCTGGTCATATTCGAAGGGGGCGAACCGCTCCTGTGGCGGGATGGGACCCATGCCATCCACGACGCGATCGCGGCCGCGCGCGCGCGGTTCTTCCGCGTCGGGGTAACGACGAACGGGACCCTGCCCTTGAGCGGCGATCCCGACATCGTCTGGGTGAGCATCGACGGCTTGCAGCCGACGCATGACCGGATCCGGGGGCCGGGCACTTTCGACCGGGCCATGCGCACCATCAGCGGCACCGTCCATCCCGCCCTGTATGGGCACATCACCATCAACCGGCTCAACCAGGCCGAGATCGGTGACTTGGTGGTGCGCCTGGCACCGCTGGTGAAGGGGATCACGATCCAATTCCATTACCCGTATGGGGGCGGCGAGGAGGACCTGTGCCTCGACCTGCGGGAGCGCCGGCCGGTGCTTGACCGCCTGATGGAGTTGAAACGCCGGGGCTACCCGGTGGCCGATTCCTACGCCTGCCTGCGGGCCTTGCGGGACAACAGCTGGACCTGCCGCCCCTGGATGATCGCCAGCGTCGAGCCGGACGGCACCGTGCGCGAGGGGTGCTATGCCAGGGACCGGGGGCCGGTCGTCTGCGGGCAATGCGGATTCGCCGCTCATGCCGAGATATCGCTGGCTTGGAAGACCGACCCCGGTGCGCTGCGGTGCGGTTTTGACATTTTCCGGCTGCAGGGAAGGGCGCTGTCATGAGCGCGCCGCACCTGATCCTGCTCCATCCGCCCGGTGTGTATGATTTCCGGCGGCGGTCCATCCTGTACGGTCCCGTAAGCGATGTGGTACCGTCCACCCCGGTGTTTGAAATGTACCCGATCGGATTCCTGACCATCCTCACGCACCTCCAGGCCCACGGGCTGAAGGTCCGGATCATCAATGTGGCGCTGAAGATGCTGCGGAGTCGCCGGTTCGATCCGGAGCGGATGCTCCAGCGCCTGCGGCCGCTGGCCTTCGGCATCGACCTGCATTGGATGGTGCATGCCCAGGGCGCCCTGGAACTGGCCCGGATCGTCAAACGGCACCATCCGGACATCCCCGTGATCATGGGCGGGTTGTCCGCTTCCTTCTACCATGAAGAGCTCATTGCCCGCCCCGAGGTCGACTTCGTCGTGCGTGGCGATTCGGCCGAGGAACCGCTGCGCCTGCTCTTGGAGGCCCTGCGCCAAGGCGGGGCGTATGCCGTCATTCCCAACCTCACCTGGAAAGACGGCGGCCGGACCCGGGTCAACCCGTGTACGCATGTCCCCGCCAATCTGGATGGCGTGAGTTTCGATTACCGTTCCGTGGTCCGGTCCACGGCCCGCGCCTTGTTGCAGAACCTGGATTTTTTCGGCCATATGCCGTTCCTGCGGTGGCTCAGGTACCCGATCGTGGCCGCACTTTCCTGCCGCGGATGCAGCCATGATTGTATCGTGTGCGGCGGCTCGGCCGACGCCTACCGGCGCACCAGCGGGCGCGAGCGCACCGCCTTCCGTGATCCCGTCCGCCTGGCGGAGGACATTGTCCGCGTGGGCCGGTTCATTTCCGCGCCGGTGATCGTGTTGGGCGACCTGCTGCAGGGGGGGCGTGACCGCGCCGAACGGTTCCTGGACACCCTGGCGGCCCACAAGGTCCGCAACCAGGTCGCCCTGGAGTTCTTTGCGCCCCCGCCGCGCGATTTTGTGGGGCGCGTCCATGCCTCGATCCCCAATTACAACATCCAGATCTCCCCCGAATCGCATGACGAGGCGGTCCGCGCCGCCGGCGGAAGGCATTACACGAACGCGGACCTGGAACGGTTCATTGCGGATGCATTGGACCTCGATTGCCGCCGGATCGACATTTTCTTCATGATCGGGCTGCCGCACCAGACCCCCGCCTCGGTGCAGGCGACCGTCCTGTATTGCCGCCACCTGCTGGAAACATTCGGGCGCGGGCGCGGGGCCGGCCGTCTCCGGCCCTTCATCTCGCCGCTGGCGCCTTTTCTGGACCCCGGCAGCAACGCCTTTCACGATCCCGCACGGTACGGGTACCGGCTCCGGTGCCGCACCCTCACCGAGCATGTCCGGGCCCTGGAGGAGCCGGACTGGATGCACACCTTGAACTACGAAACGGAATGGATGGACCGGGGCGCGATCGCCGCCGCCACCTATGACGCGGCGCGGGACTTGAACGAGTTGAAACGGGAATTCGGCCTGCTTGACCCGCGCACGGCCGACCGGATCGCCCGCCGCATCGCCGCGGAACGCCGGGCACTGGAAGCGATCGTCGCGGTCTATGGCCTCGCGGATGCCGCCGAACGGGACCGGAAGGTCCACGCGATCATGGCCGGGTTGCGGGACGGGAGGGATGGGACCATATGCGACAAGACCGAGATGGAATGGCCCGCACCCCTGGTCCGTTTCAATCCCCTGCGCATGCTGGCGCATTTGATCGGCCGATGATGGGTGCGGCAGGCAGTTTGGGGATGGCCCTGCGGCCAACGGCAGGTATGCTGCGACGCATGGCCGTCAGTCTTCCCGCCCGGAACGGGAGGACGGTGGAACAGGGCCTGCACCGCATCCGCAAGGTGATCCGGGCCCGCCTGGCGGGGTCGCGTCTCGTGGGTTTGGATCGCGAAATGCAGGTGGGTTTTTTCACGGGCAAGTTCCTCCGTTCGCGCCTGGCGCTCGGGTTGTTGGGCCCGGCGGCCGGGCCCCTGCCGGACGATGTCGTGCATACATGCGCGGCAGTCGAGCTCATCCATAACGCATCGCTGATCCACGATGACATCATCGATTCCGGGGGCATGCGCCGCGGCCGTCCCACGGGGTGGCGGGAGATCGGTTCCTCGTCGGCGGTCATCATGGGCGATTACCTGTTCTGCCTGGCCATCGAGCAGGCTGCCGAGGTGAAGAATAAGCGCATGGGTGAAGTGTTCGCCATGAAACTCCGGGAAATGTGCGAGGGTGAATTTGAGCAGACCTGCGTCTGCCGCGGCCGGAAGATCAGCGCGGCGCGCTGTCTGGACATCAACCGGCGCAAGACCGGTGCCCTGTTCGCGATCGTGGGCAGCGTGTGCGCCGGGAAGGCGAAGGACCGGGTCAAACCCCTGGAGGAAGCGGGCTACGCGTTGGGCACGGCCTACCAGATCATCGATGACCTCATCGACAAGTTCGGTGACGAACGGACCTGCGGCAAAACACTGGGTACCGATGCCCGGATGGCCAAGCCGACCATCATAATGCACTACGCCGGGCGCGAGCAGGCCCTGATCGCCCTGGCCGACGAACTGCTGGCCCGCCCGCGGCAATTGCTCGGGCACTGGCCGGTCATGCGGAGCGGTTACGATGCCTATGTCGATGAGTCGATCCGTCCCATGCTGACTGAGATCGCCGCGCGGATCGAGCGGACCGGCTGGCCTGCGGGGGGCACACGATGAACGGGCCCGGCGTGATCCCGGTCGCGGACAACCGGCCGGCACCGGTCTCCGGTCACGGCCTGCCCCGGGGGGGAAAGCCGTGGTTCCGGGCCCTGCGTCCGTTCTCCTATCCCGCGTCGCTCCTGCCGTTTGTCCTGGCGGTGACCATGACCGGCGTTGCGGCCGGCCGGCGCTGGGACCTCGCGGCGGCGGGGTTCGTGGGGGTGCTGCTGATGCACTCGATGGGCAACCTGCTGAACGATGTGTTCGACCATCGGTACCGGGTCGATACCCGGGTCGATGACGAGAACAGGCGTCCGGGCCGGTTCCTGGTGAAGGGGATCATGGTACCCCGCGATATCATGCTCGAAGCGGGTGTCTGCGCCCTGTTGCTGGCGCCCGTGGCCGCCTATCTCCTGTGGCAGGCGGGATGGCCCGTTCTGGCGTTCGGGGCCGCCGGCGTGGGCGGGGGCTATGCCTATACCGGGCCGCCTTTCAAGTTCAAGTACCGGGCCATGGGCGAAGCGACCATTTTCGCCGTTTTCGGGCCGTTGCTCATGATCGGTGCCGCGTTCATCCAGACCGGGCGGCTGGAAGTGCCGGTGATGCTGGTCTCCGTTCCCGTTGGCATGATGGTGACGGCCATCCTGGCCGCGGGCAGCCTGCGGGATCTCGATGAGGAGCGGGCGGCGCGGATCACGACGCTCAGCCAGATCCTCGGACGCACCGGGATGAAGGCAATGTATCTTGCGCTTCTGTCGTTGCCGCCGATTTTGATCGCGGGACTGGTTATCGGCGGGTTCGTCACACCATGGGCGCTCATGAGCCTGGCCGTGCTGATGCCCGGCGCCATTCTGGCCAAAGCGGCGGTGCGGGGCGCGGTGCCTCAGGATTTTGACGCGCAGACAGCCCGTTTGGCGCTGACGCCTTTCGTTGGTTTACTGATCATTGCCCAGATCGTGGCCGGTGGGGCATGATCCGAAGTATGGAGCGGGATGTGGCTGTATTGAATGCGTTTGTATCGCCCGTCGTATCAAACGGTTATGCTTCCATCCCGGTACGGGATTCAACCGGTGGAACATCATGTTTTTCCCTTGACAACCGGGGCGGGAATCATACAATCAAGCATGGTATCGATCTGCATGGCCGCCCCTTGGAGGCTTGCCCAATCCGTTCCTTTTTGACGCGCATCCCGGCCCATTTGCGGACACCATAAGTCATCGAAGGAATACATGGTATGCCATCCGATCCCCGTTTTGCCGATGAGATCATGGCCCGCAGCGGACAGAACATCCGCTTGTGCTACCAATGTCTCAAGTGCTTTGCCGGCTGCACCATGGCCGAATACATGGAAAAGAAGCCGAACGGGATCCTCCGGCTGATCCAATACGGCGAACGCGCGAAGGTCCTGTCGCACAAGGATATCTGGTATTGCGTCACTTGCAAGAAGTGCGGCACGCACTGCCCGAACGACATCGACATGAGCGCCGTCTTCGACGCGCTGCGGGAACTGGCGCTTGAAAGCGGCACCGCCTATGCGTCGGAGCGCAACATTCCGGTCATTCACGAGGAGTTCGTGCGTACCATCAAGATGTTCGGCCGCCTGCACGAACCTCTGTTCTTTGTCATGTACATGGTCCGCAGCCTCGACCTGTTTTCCAGTCTGAATTCAGGACTGCTCCTCTTCCTGCGGCGCAAGTTGCCCCTGACCCCTGGCAGGATCCGGGAGATCGATGATTTCCGCGCCATGTTCGAGAAGGCCTATCGCCCCCGCGTGGCCGATGAAAAAACGGAGGGAACACCGTGAAAGTCGCCTTCTACCCCGGATGCACCGCGCATTCAACCGGTCTCGAATACAACGACTCGCTCCACGCGGCCATGGGCGCGCTGGGCGTTGAATTCGAGGAGATCGATGATTGGAACTGCTGCGGTGGAGCGGCGGCCCACAGCCTCAGCAAGCTCCTGGGCATCGCCCTGCCCGCCCGCAACATTAAGCAGGCCCAGCAGGGCGCCCTGCCCCTGGTGATCTCCTGCGCGGGCTGCTTCAACGCGGTCAAGACCGCCGACCATTACCTGGCCAATGATCCCGACATGAAGCGGCAACTCGAAGATGTGGTCGGTTTCAAATACTCCGGCCAGGTCAAGATCCTGGCGCTGCACGAGATCGTCACCACGGCCATCGGCCTGCCCGCCTTGAAGCAGAAGGTGGTCCGCCCCCTCACGGGATTGAAGGTCGCCTCCTATTACGGGTGTGCCCTGGTCCGCAATCCCCGCATCATGCAGATGGGCGACCATGAGAATCCCGTGTTCCTGGACGATATCGCGGCCGCGCTCGGTGCGGAACCGGTCGATTGGTCATACAAGGTGGATTGCTGCGGGGCCGACATCGCCCTCACGCACGGCGACATCGCCATTGAACTGGCGGACAAGATCGTCGAAGGGGCCCGGGAGGCGGGCGCCGACTGCGTGATCTCGGCCTGCGGCCTGTGCCAGATCAACCTTGACATGCGGCAGTCGGGCAGGGGCGGGGCCAGGATCCCGCAATTCTACTACACGGAATTGATGGGCGTGGCGCTTGATGTGGGGGACCGCGGCGAGTGGTGGACCAAGCACATCGTCGATCCCGTACCCCTTTTGAAATCACGCAAACTCTATTAACAGCGGAAGACCATGACAAAAAACCGAGATGTACTGGTGGTGGGTGGCGGCATCGCCGGATTGCAGGCCGCCCTGCTCCTGGCCGAAAAAGACCGACGCGTGCATGTGGTGGACCGGGCCCCCGCCGTGGGTGGTTTCTTCCCCCTCCTGGACCGGCAGTTCCCCACCAATTCCTGCGGGGTCTGTTTCATGAGCCCCAAGCCGCCGGCCCTGTGCCCCATCTACGAGGGGTCGTTCCACCCGAACATCCGGCTCCATGTCAATTGCGACATCACCGATCTCAAAGGCGCGGCTGGCGATTTTGAGGCCCATGTCACGCGCCGGCCGACCTTTGTCGATCCCGCCCGCTGCAATCTGTGCGGCGTGTGCGTCAAGGTCTGCCCCGTGGAAACGGCCGCGGGCTTTGGCGGGGGATTGGAAAAACGCAAGGCCATTTACCTGCCCTTCCCCCAGGCCATGCCCCGGGCGTATGTCATCGACCCGGCGGCCTGCACCCGTTGCGGCAAGTGCGTTACGGCCTGCCCGTCGCGGGCCGTGAACCTGGACGCGAAGGAGGAACGGTCCACGCTCAAGGCCGGCGCCGTGATCCTCGGATTCGGGTTTGAACCGTTCAAAGCCGCGATCAAGACCGAGTTCGGCTTCGGCCGCTACCGCAATGTCCTTACCAGCATCCAGTACGAACGCCTGCTCAGCGCGTCGGGACCGACGCTGGGTGTCCCGCGCCGGCCCTCCGACGGGAAGAAACCGCGGCGGGTCGCCTTCCTGCAGTGCGTCGGTTCGCGCGACCGGGCGTGCGGGCAGGAATTCTGCTCCAGCGTATGCTGTATGTACGCTACCAAGCAGGCCATGCTTACGCACGACCGGATCGGGGATGCCGCCTCCACGGTCTTTTACATGGACCTCCGCAGTTTCGGGAAGAATTACGAACGGTACTGCAACAAGGCCCAGGCCGATTACGGCGTGCACTATCAACGGTGCGCCGTCTCCTCCATCAAGGAACGCAAACGGTCCGGCAACCTCCTCGTCATTTTCGGCACGGATGACGGGAACATCCATGAGGAGGAATTCGACCTGGTCGTCCTTTCGGTCGGTTTCACCGCGCCGCCGGACATTACGGCCATCGCCCGGCGGCTGGATATCCGGCTCAACGAATACCAGTACTGCCATACGGATGAAATGAACCCCGTCGCCACATCCCGGCCGGGCGTGTTCGTCGCCGGGGCCTTCCGGGAACCCCGGGACATACCCGAGACCGTGGTCGAAGCGAGCGCCGCGGCCGCGGAAGCGGCCCTGCTCCTGGATGATTTCAGCCTCCGTCCGTCGGGCCTCCCGGTTATGGCCGTCGACGATGCCGGCCTGCGGGTCGGCATTGTCCTCTGCGACCGCCGCGGCGAGATGGCGGCGGCGCTCGACATGGCAGCGCTGACCGCCACGGCCAAGGCGGACCCCCATGTGCGGTTTGTCGAACGGATCGATGTGACCGACCCGGCCGCCGGTGCCGCGGCCATCGCGCTCCGCATGACCGGTGTTGACATCAACCGGATCGTCCTGGCCGGGTTCAGCGGGCCGGAGCTTGAGCGGCGGCTGAAGGCCGCGGGCCGTGGGGCGGGGGTGGCTAATTATATCGAGTCGGTCAACCTCGGCGAGCAGTGCGCCGGGGTGCACGGCGATGACGCCCGGGGCGGCCGCGCCAAAGCCGTGGGATTGCTCATGGCCGCGATCGCCAAGGTCAGCGCCGCCGCGCCCGCGCCCTGCGCTGCACAGGACCTGCAGAGCGGGGGCTTGGTCATCGGCGGCGGGATCACCGGCATGACCAGCGCCCTGACACTGGCCGGCCAGGGCATCGATGTGACCCTGGTGGAAAAGGAACCGGCACTGGGCGGACTGGCCCGGACCGCGTATTACACGCTCAAAGGGGCCGATCTCCAGGCCCTGCTCAAGGACCTGCTCAACCGTATCGGAACGAGCCCCCGCATCAAGGTGCTGACCGGGACCGAACTGACGGCCCTCACGGGCGCGATGGGCAATTTCACCGCCACGCTCACCGCGGGTGGTACCGCGACGGAGGTCAAGGCCGGCGCCGTCATCATCGCCACGGGCGGCAGGGAACACCGGCCCTCCACCTACCTCTACGGGACGCATCCGGCGGTCGTCACCCAGCGTGAGCTGGACGGCATGATCAGCCGCGACCGCCAGCGCGTGACGGCCGCGGGCGCGGTGGTGATGATCCAGTGCGTCGGTTCGCGCGACAAGGCGCATCCGTATTGCAGCCGGGTATGCTGCACGCACGCCGTAAAAAACGCCCTGAAGGTCAAGGAGCTCAACCCGGCGGCCCAGGTCTACATCCTGTACCGCGACATCCGCACCTACGGGTTCTTTGAAAAGTATTATCTCGCCGCCCGGGACAAGGGCGTGCTGTTCATCCGATACGAGCCGGAGACCGCGCCGGAGGTCACGCGTCAGGGCGCGGGCGTGAGCGTGTCCCTGTATGATCACATGGCCAAGGAACAGGTCCATCTGGCCGCCGATCTGCTTGTGTTGAGCGCAGGGGTCGAGCCCGCTGGCATCGCCGGCCTGGCCAAGGCGGCCGGAGTGGATCTGGACGCGGACGGGTTCCTCAAGGAGGCCAACCCCAAGGCCGCGCCGCTTGACGCGCGCGATCGCGGCAAGTTCTTCGCGGGGCTGGCGCATTCGCCCATGCTCGTCGAGGAGGCGCTATGCCAGGGCAAGGCCGCGGCTGAGCGTGCGGCCGTGATGCTGTGGCAGAGGCGTGAGTTCCTCCCGGAGACACAATCGGTGGTCAAACCGCTCGTCTGTACGCGGTGCGGGCAGTGCGTCGCGGTCTGTCCCTATCATGCCCTATCCCTCGATCCACAGATCGGTATCGCCCGGGTCGACACGGCACTCTGCCGGGGTTGCGGCAGTTGTGCGGGCACCTGCCGGGTGCAGGCGATCGACATCCGGGGATACGGTGACCTGCAGCTGCTGGACCAAGTCGACCGTGTGATGATGAAATAAGGTGCTGCCCATGCCGGATACCAAAGTCAAACAGGAATGGCGCCCCGCCATCACGGCCTTCATTTGCGGGTGGTGCGCGGCGGGCGCCGCCGATCTGGCGGGAGACAGTCATCTGACCTATCCCGCAGATGTCCGCATTGTCCAGGTGCCATGCGTGGGCCGGATCAATCCCCTGCTGATCGCACGGGCGCTCCAGAAGGGGGCCGACGGCGTCCTGGTCATCGGCTGTCATCCCTGTGATTGTCACTTCCAGACCGGCAACCTGGTGCGGCGGCGCACCGTGGCCGTGCTGAAGAAGTACCTGGCCTACCTGGGCATCGACGGGGCCCGGGTCCAGATCGCCTGGGTATCCGCTTCCGAGGGCACGCGTTTCGCCGCGATCGTCAATCAGGCGGTCGCGGACATCGGCGCCCTCGGTCCGCAACAACAACTTGTCGAAAAGGTGGTATGACGAACCATGGTTGATCCGGGGATGCAACTGCAAGCCAAAGCCCGGGAACTGCTCCAGCAGGGCCGGGTGAACATGTTCCTGGGGTTCGAACGGGGCACGCAGCCCCTGCGCAACCGCCTGTGCGTCATTACCGACGCGGGCGCGGTTGGCGGGCTGGTGTGGGATTCGATGTGCCAGGCGAACCTGGCCGTCTACTTGCCTCAGTATTTCGTGCCGCGGATGAACCTCAAAAAGGGGGAGGTGCAGACCTTCCCCAAGGTCGGCATCGCCGTCAAGGGCTGCGATCTCCGGGCCGTGATGCTCTTGGCCCGCGAACACCAGATCCTGCGCGACCAGGTCATCACGGTCGGTATCCCGTGCCGGGGCATGCTCGATCCGGCCCGGCTCCAGGCGCTGGCCGGCACGCGCGAGGTGGCCGGTGTCGCCGAGAACGGCGATTCCATCACGGTGACGACAGCCGCCGGGCCGGTGACGGGGCCGCGCGAGAGCCTGCTGGCCGACGCGTGCCGCGAGTGCCGGTATCCCGTGCCCCGCGATGCGGACCTCGTGCTGGAGGGCGGCGGCCGGGCACCCGCGGCCGAGCGGTATGCCCGCGTGTGGGAATTCGAGCGCCGATCCCCGGCGGAGCGCTGGGCCTATTTCCGCAAGGAACTCTCCGCCTGCATCCGCTGCAACGCCTGCCGCCAGGCCTGTCCCACCTGTTACTGCAAGGAATGCTTCGCCGACCAGACCCGGCCCCGGTGGGTCGGGATCGGGAACGGAATTGAAGATGTCATGTTCTTCCATATCGGCCGCATCCTGCACCAGGCCGGACGCTGCGTGGAATGCGATGCCTGTTCCCGGGCCTGCCCCATGGGAATCGACTTGCGCACCTTTACCAGCGTCATGGGTCGCGACATAGAGGCGCTGTACGGGTACGCCCCGGGCACCTCCATGCAGGAGGTCCAGCCGCTGCTGGCTTATGATATCGATGAGGACCAGGGCTATACCACCGAACCAAGGGACAGACAGGATTAACATGGACCAAGGGATACTGCAACGCTCGAAATTGCCGGCATTGCTCGATGCGCTGTGCGTGCAGGGGGCCGTGTACGCGCCCGTGAACGGGGACAAGGGGGTCGCTTTCGGACGGATCACTGCCGGCCGCGAGGGCGTGATCGATGGCCCCAACCCGGTCATGTCTCCCAAGGGGCTCTTTTTCCCGCAGTGCGAGACCCTGTGGACCTTCGATGCGAATGGGGTCAAGGCCGTCGTTGAGCCGCCCGCCGGGCCCTTCACGGTCTTCGGCCTGCGCCCCTGTGACGCGGCGGCCCTGGTCGCGCTGGACCGGGTGTTCGGGGATGAGGGTACCGGTTTCAAGGACCCCTATTTCATGACCCGGCGGCGCAATGGCCTGCTCATCGTGGTGGCCTGCGACCGGCCCTGCAGGACCTGTTTCTGCACCTCGGTCGGTGGCGGGCCCTATGCCGCCGCGGGTGCGGACATCCTGGTCTCGACCGGCGGGACCGAGTTGGCCTGGCAGGCCTGCTCCCCGCGCGGCCGGGAGCTCATGCGAACGCACGCGGCCTTTTTCACCGCGGCGGACGCGCTGGATGCGTTATACAAAGGGCGGGAGGCGAAGGCCCGGACCGCCATGCCGGAGGGGATCAGCACCGATGGCGTGGCCGACAAACTGCGGGCCGGGTTCAATGCCAAGGTCTGGAACACCATGTTCACCCGGTGCCTCGGCTGCGGGGTCTGCACCTTCGTGTGTCCCACCTGCCACTGCTTTGACATCACGGATGAAGCCGACGGCGCCCAGCAGGGCCGGCATGTGCGGGCCTGGGATTCATGCCAGTTTGCGCTCTTCACCAGCCACGCCTCGGGGCACAATCCCCGTCCGTCGAAAAAGGAGCGGATGCGGCAGCGGATCCTGCACAAGTACCTGTATACCGTCGACAACTACCACGCGATCTTCTGCACGGGATGCGGGCGCTGCGTCCGGGCCTGCCCCGTGAACCTTGACATTCGTGAAATGATAACCACGCTCAGGAACTGGAAGGAGCCGGTGTAGCCCATGGAAAACCCGTATGTCCCGTATCCTGTGACCATCGCGGATATCCGCGTTGAGAATGACGCCAGGGACCTGAAGACATTCAAACTGGTCTTCGACCGCAAGGAGGACCGCGCCCGGTTCGTCCAGCGGCCCGGACAGTTCGCCATTCTGACCGTGTTCGGCAAGGGGGAAATTCCCATCGGGATCGCTTCCGCGCCCACCGAAGGGGACCACCTGCTCTTCACCATCAAACGGATGGGGGCCGTCACCACGCACCTGCACAACGCGGAGCCGGGCATGAAGATGGGGGTGCGGGGGCCGCTCGGCAACGCCTTCCCGCTCAAGGAGATGGAGGGCCGGAACATCGTCATCATCGGCGGCGGGTTCGCTTTCACCACCCTGCGCGCCACGATCAACTGGCTGCTGGACAAAGCCAACCGCGGCCGGTACGGGGACCTGACCGCCATTTACGGCGCGCGCAGCCCGGGCGAACTCCTCTACAAGCCGGAGCTCAAGGAGTGGGAACAGAATCCCGCCATCAAGATGCATGTGACGGTCGACAAACGCGACCTGGCCTGGACCGGCCGGGAGGGGTTCGTACCCACCGTCACCAAGGAAGTGGCGCCCAAGTCGGAGAACGCCTTTGCCATCGTATGCGGCCCCCCCATCATGATCCGGTTCACCATCCCGGTGCTGCGCGAACTCGGATTCAAGCATGAGAACATCATCCTGTCCCTGGAAAACCGCATGAAGTGCGGGATCGGCAAATGCGGCCGGTGCAACATCGGCAAGTGTTATGTGTGCACATCGGGCCCGGTGTTCACCTATGCCCAGCTGGAGACCATGCCTGACGAATATTGAGAGGCCTGGAACCGGGGTTGACCACCTGTCTGCATAAAGGCGATTTGATCCGATGGATTGCGGCTTGACATATGCCGGAATGAGGGTACAATTGTTAACTGTGGATATACTGTAAATTCCACCGATGGCCGCTACGCGGTTGCGTTGACGCATCGATCATTTGCATAAGGAGACCTGATATGTTCGGCCTCGGATTCCGTGAACTTGTTGTCATCCTTCTGATCGTCCTGTTGCTTTTCGGTGCTGCCCGCCTGCCCGAGATCGCCCGTGCGTTCGGCAAATCGCTGGCGGAATTCAAAAAGGCGGCGAAGGATGTCAAGGATGGTGTCGAAAAGGCGGCTTCAGACGAAGAGAAGAAGGCCTGAACAGCGGTAGCCCCAAGCACCTCGGTATAACCGTGTGACCACTGACCCCGCCCGCCCCCTGAATGAACACCTGAACGAGGTCCGGTCCAGGATTATAAAATCGGTCGTCCTGGTCGTCGCCGTTATATTCATCCTCATGCCGTGTTCGGACACACTGCTTCAGGCCATGTTGTGGCCGCTCCATGCGTATGGCAATACCCTTGGCAGCCAGGGCCGGATCGTATTCACCGAGCCCGCCGAAGCATTCATGGTCAATTGGAATCTGGCCATTTACGCCAGTATCTTCATATCATCCCCGTTCATTCTGTACCAGATATGGGCTTTTGTGGCCATCGCGCTCCGGCCGCACGAAAAAAGGAAGTTCCTGGCCGCTTTCTTCGTCTCGGCGTTCCTGTTCACGCTTGGGAGTGCATTCGGTTTCCTGGCGGTGATACCCGTAGCTCTGATGTTCCTGCTGGGGTTCGCATCGGACCTGATGGTCCCCATGCTCAGCATCGGCAAATATGTCTCCTTTGTCAGCGTGATGTCGCTGGTGTTCGGCCTGGTCTTCCAACTGCCGCTGGTGATGGTCTTCCTGACCCGGTTGGGAATTCTCAGTCCCGCTTATCTGGCTGGCAAGCGCCGGGCCATAATCGTCATCATCTTCATCATTGCCGCCATCTTCACCCCCAATGATGGCCTGACCATGTTCCTCATGGCCATCCCGCTCCTGCTGTTGTTCGAGGCGGGGTTGTTCTTCTCGCGCCTGACCAAGCCGCGTATGGTTGCAACCGACAACCCACCGGCGGATAGTAACAAACCGGTCTAAATCCGCACGCCCACGCCAACGCGGAACAAGCCGCAACCAGACAGGATGTCCGCGTTGGGCAAGCTCCAAGTTCAGATTTCCTGATCCCTGTGGGATGGACTGATGGTTTTCCGGAACGGGTTTGGCGCATTTTCCGCGTGACAAATGGGCTGCGGCGGCTATCCTTCCTGGGGTCTGACTTCAGGATGATTGGTCATGCACCAGATGC
>JBDREB010000420.1:0-6916 GCA_043820325.1 Planctomycetota bacterium
AAGGCAATTGGCGCCTTGCTGCTCGAACTGAACGAATTATCTTTCCACCATCCCGAGACCGGAATGCGGATGATTTACGCTCTTGCCTGACGTGAAAATGCGCCAACCCATTTTCCGCCCGGATCAGGAAATCTGAATTTAGAGTTTCCGCCGAAGGCGGTCCGCCGTAGGGGCACGGCATGCCGTGCCCTCATCAATAGGGGACTGGAATTCCTGCTGGCGTTACCCTGGACGGGCACTAGAAACCCGGGGAAGGGCAATCCAACATGGGCGGTTCGCGAACCGCCCCTACAATGCGGGGAAGACGGGCAGGCACGGGGGCCTGCCCCTACGGCATGGAATCGGACATTGAGGGGCAAGGGATTACGGACTGTTGACTGTGAACTGTAGACTGTTGACTTCTATCTAACCCCCGTACTTCCGACCCTCATCGAGCATTGCCAGATAATTATCGAGGGGGATGTAGTTGGCGACGGAGTTGCCGGAGCCGAGGCAGTAGCCACCGCCGGGATGGCAGACATCGAGGGTCGCGCGGACGCGCTTGCGGACATCGGCTTCGGAGGCCCGGCAGAGGAAGTCGACATCAATGCCGCCCACGATGCCGATGCGGCCGCCCCAGCGCTTTTTAGCCTCGGTCACGGGCAGGATCACATCTTCCCACGAGTGCTTGGCGTCGTAGCCGACATCGTCGATGATGACGTCCATGATGTCGCTGAGGTCGCCGCAGGAATGGAGCACATTGACGCGGCCCGTGTTGTGGGCGATCGCGGTGATCTGTTTGTGCCACGGCAGGCATTTGGTGCGGAGGATATCGGCCTGGACCATGGTGCCGGTCTTGAACCCCATGTCGTCGCCGCCGAAGTAGAGTTTGACGCATTTGAACTGGGCGAAGAGCCGGGCCATGTCCACGAAGATCTTGCCGATGCGCGCGAACATCGCGTCCACCAGGTCGGGCGCGTCGTAGATCTGGTAGCAGAGGTGGGCGTAGCCCATGAGCCAGCAGACTTCCTCGAACACGGAGTGGCACGAGGCGGCCACGCCCATGTCGGCGGGGAGGTTCTTGTCGAGCCACTCGAGGGTGGAGGTGTCGGCCTTGGCGATGTCGGTCCAGGCGTATGTTTCAAAGTCGGCCCAGGTGGCGATCACGCCCACGCCTTCGTCGACCCAGGCGCGGTCCCCACGCGACTGCGAACCCGCCATTGTGTCGGCTGAGCCACTTGCAAAACCCCCAAGAGTCAGCGAGCAAGCCACAGTCTGTGGTGGCGGCAACAAGAATAACCACTACATATAGAAGCGGTCAGGGGGTTTTGCAAGTGGCTCGGCTGCGTGCAGGTCCTTGCGCGGGAAGCCCATGTTGCCCATGCCCGACCACACGAAATCGTAGCCCAGAAAGCGGTAGTTGGCGATGGTCCGCTTGAGGTCGAAGAGGGGATCGCCGGGCTTAAGGCCGGGCGCGGTGTTGAACTTCTGCCGCACCGCCTCGTGGATCTCCCGGTCGAGGAAAAGCTCCATGTTGTAGACCCGGTCGGGCGTCCCCTGGCGCTTGAGGGTCCGGATGAGGCCGTCGATGTTCGGGGTGACGGTGCGGTCGAACAAGGCCATGGCGGTCCTTTCGTCGGAAAGGTGATCCAGGCCGTTATTGTAACGACCAGGCGTCAAAAACAAGGAAAATCCCGGGAACCGTCGGCAGGGGAAGCCGGCATCCGGCATACGGAAATCCCGAGGCAGGATCCCGAGGTCCAAAGCGACTCGGGATTCAAAGCAACTCGGGGTGAACTCCCGGCGTTTCGGCCTGCTGAAAAGGGTTTACGGCTTGGATCCGTACCGAAGGCCGTGAACCGGATGCCGTTTCGCCTGTCGTTTTCGCCAGCCGACGGCCGTTCCCGGGGGCACGGCTTGGGAATGGGGGAACCATATTTTCATTGACATGGCGTCGTGTCCGGTATAATATCCGGCGGTTCACAGCGTTATTCTAGGAATTACCATGATGCGGTCCTTGGTGATGGTCATGTTCAGTGCCGTACTCGCGGGCGGGTGCGGTGCGCCGTCGGCGAACAAGGCCGAACTGCCGCTCAGGGTGGCCTACAAGTTCCCCAAGGAAGGGGTGCAGACGACGGGCGATACGGGTTATATCCGCATCCTATCCACGGTCGATTTCCGGTGCGAGGTCGCCTATGCGGCCGACGGGGCCGTCTGGGTCCCGATCGAGGAAAAAGGCCAGCCGCGCCAGGTCCGGGACAATAACCAGACGGTCTTTGTCCAGCAGGTGGTCTGGCGCGTACCCGAGATCGTCACCGATACCCTGTCGTTCCGGGTGACGGCACATACGAGCGACGGCCGCACGGCCGAAAAGATCGTGCCGGTCGAAGCGGTCATCGATCCCTTTACGCCGCAGAGCATGTGCTCCTTCAATCCCTTCGCGTTGTGAAAGGCGGAACGGCATGCGCGACATCCTGATGTGGGTCTGCAGCATGGGCGCGGTGCTCACCGGCGCCTATGTCGTCTACAAACTGCTGACGGCGCCGAAGGGCGGCGAGGATGTCCGCCTGGGATCCACCCTCCCCCGGCCGGGTACGGCCCGGATGGTGCCGCGCGTCAAGACCGGTACGGGCGTGGTTTCCGCGGCCAAGCCGCTGGACCCGCCGCCGCCTCCGGGGATCGTGACCACCGACGGGGTGGAGGGTGTCTCGACCGTCAAACCGCTCAAACGCTCTCAGGAGACCGCGGGCGATTTCATCCAGGGGTTGGACGAGGATGTGAAAAGCGCCTATGGCGAGCGGCAGTCCCTGAGCGACGGCGAGGCGCCGGAATCGGAGATCCTGGTCGAACATGCCGATCCCGACGACGCCGAACTCACGGATGAATCGACCGCGGCCGATGTGCTCAACATGGTCGGCGAACTCAAGGCTCAATCCCCGTTCCAGGCCGATTTTTACGGCGAGAAGGCGGGCGGGTTCGAGGGCCAGGCGGCCGGACCGGTGGTGGCCGAAGAGAGCACCCTGGCGCCCGATGAGTTTACCGAGGTCGCGGCCGATGACCGGTCCGGGACGGATGAAGCGGTCGCCATCGGATCCCAGCTGGACAGCGTTTTCGGCGGCCTGGATGACCCGGCCGACGCGCCCCTCAAGCCGGGCCCCCAGGAGGTCAGCGCGGCCTTCCACCGGCTGGAGGACGAGGCCGTCACCGAACAGGACGCACCCGCTCCGCTGGCTGATGAAGCGATCCCGCCGCCGGAAGAAGCAACCCCCGCCGCTCCCGCGGATAGTGATGCGCCTGCCGACGATGCGCCCCAGGCCACCCAGAAAAAGCAGGAAGGGGATGGCACCCTCTTCGGTGGATCCCGCCGGGTTTGAATTCGCAAGCGGCGGCATCACCCTGCGGGGGATCGCCGTCATGCCTGCATCCGCCCGCACGGCCCTCATCATGATCCACGGATGGGGCACCTGCCGCACCGGACCCCAGCGCCACTTCGTCGACCTGGCCGGCCGGCTCGCCGGCCGGGGTGTCGCCTCGTTGCGTTTTGACCTTCCCGGAAGGGGGATCAGCGACGGCGACGACGCGTCCGTCACGATCAACATTATGGCCCGCGCGGCCGCCGACGCGGTGACCTGCCTGCGGGCGGCGCATCCCGGACTCGAACGCATCGGCCTGGCCGGCATCTGTTCGGGCGGCAACGCCGCGATCCTGGCCGCCCTCATCGTACCGGTCGATTTCCTGGTGCTGTGGTCCACCTTCTCGTTCCGGGTACGCAAAGGCGCGGCCGACCGCACCCGGCGCACGGGGCGGATGCTGGGGGTCTATGCCCGCAAGCTGTTCGCGGCCGCCACCTGGGGCAAGCTCTTCCGGGGCGCTCTTCACCCCCGCCTGATCCGCGACGCCCTGTTCGGCCCCCGCGCGGCCGCGGGCCGGCATCCCAAGGATTCGGCCGTGGACGCGATGGCGGCCTGGCGCGGATCCCGCGGCCCGGTGCTCTTTGTCTATGGCACGGCCGACCCGGGCGCGCCCGAGGCGCGCGCCGCGTTCGAGGCGCACGCGCGGGAGGCGGGGTTGGATGCGCGCTTCGTGGATATACCGGGCGCGTCCCATAATTTCTACCGCGCCGAGTGGGCCGCAGCCCTGCTCGACGCAACGGCGGCCTTCATCGCCGCCGCCGGCCCGGCGGAGGGTTGATCATGCCCGGCAGCATGTTCTTCAGCATTGCCCACAACCCCGGGGGCGCCGAGGTGAGCCTGCTCGAACTCGCCCGCCACTGGCCGGGCGGGCTCAAGGTGGTCTGCCCCGGCGAGAGCGCATTCAGCAAACGGCTTGAGCGCGCCAGGGTCCGCACCGCCGGCATCCGGGTGCCCGCGCTCAAGGGGGGGGGCGGCCTTTTCGCCAAGCTGACCAATTACACTTACGCCCAGCGGGCCCGGAACGAGCTGGAACGGGTCTTCAACGCCGGGGGCGACGAGGTCTTCGTCACCAACAATCTCATGGCCGACTTTTTCGCGGGCGACATCCCGACCCGGTTCAAACGGCGGACGGCCTGCTACTGCCGCGACAAGGCCGGCGGCGAGGTGCGCGCGAAATTCCTCGCCACCCGGGACCTCATTCTGGCGCCGTCGCAGTGGATCGAGGATGACCTGCGGCGGGCGGGGTTCGACCGCATCGCCCGCGTGCCGGTCGGCGTGGATGTGGAATATTTCACTGCGGCCCCGCCCCGTGCCGCGGCCCGTGCCGCCCTCTCCCTGCCGACCAACCGGCGGATCATCGGGTATGCCGGCCAGTTCATCCGGCGCAAAGGGCTGCTGACCTTCATCACCATCGCCGAAAAGCTCGCCGCCCGGCACGCCGACCTGCTTTTCGTGATCGCGGGGGGCGACCTCTACGGCGATTCGCCGTTCACGGGCGAGGTGCGCGGCCGGATCAAGGCGTCGGCTTACAGCGACCGGTTCGTTCTACCGGGCATGCTCACCGATATCCGCCCCTTTTACGCGGCATTGGACCTCTTTGTCACCCTGGCCCTGGAGGAACCCTTCGGCCGCACGCCGATCGAGGCCGCCCTGTGCGGCACCCTGCCCCTGGCCGCGGCCGACGGCGGATACAAGGAGACGGTGGGGGATGTGCCCGCTCTCCTGTTGAGCCCGACCGATGAGAACTCCACAGTGGAAGCGATCGATGAACTCCTGGCCGGCCGGGGCAATCCCGCCGCACTTCTGGTCTCCATGCGGGCCGTGGCCCGGCGCTACACGGTCCAGAACACGGTGGCCCGCCTCCAGGAGGCCCTGGCACCGCTGGGAGCCTGACCAACCGGTGTCGCTTTGTCCCCAAACTGCGGCATATTAGATTCTGTGTATAATTAATTTGACAATATCCAAGGATTGCATTATAATATCTAACCGTATAATGCTGTAGATTGTGATATGCGAACATTGGAGGTTATCCAATGAATACACCGCAAAAACTAAAGATGTCCAGTGTCGGCGTGGCACTCATCCGGCTTCTTGTTGGAGAGGGTGAGCGCATCTTCTCAACGGAGCGGGCCAGGGATTTGAGTGCGCGCGCGGGTATCAGGCAGCCGTACCTTTGGGAGGCGCTTTACCATCTGCGCCGCAACGGATGGATCGTCCCTGTGCGCCGGGGTCTTTATGCCATTGCGGCATCGGTTCCCGGCGTGTCGCCTGTCCATGAATTCGAGATCGCCATGGCTTTGGTCAGCCCGGCCGCCATCAGCCACTGGTCGGCCCTGCATCATCACGGCCTGACGGAACAGGCGCCGAGGAAGGTGTTCGTCCTCACGACGGCGAATGCCGCCATCCCCCAGGCGCGGGGCAACAAGACCATGCGGATGGGAGGCGGTTGTCCGATAGGCGGGACGATCTATCAATTCATCCGGATCAAGCCCGGGCGGTTCTTCGGCACGGCGAAGGTCTGGGTCGACGATGCCCGCGTGACCATTACCGATCCCGAGCGGACTTTGCTCGACGGGCTGATGATGCCGCAGTATTGCGGCGATGTGGCCGAAGTGCTGCATGCGTTCGAGGCGCGGGGTGACCGCCTGGACCTGCCGCGCATCATTGACTATGCCCTCAAGCTCGACGCGGCAACGGCCAAGCGGCTGGGGTGGGTGCTCGAACGGCAGGGGGTTGACCCCGCCCGGCTGGAACCGCTCCTGAATGTGCCGATCAAGGGCTACCGGGTACTCGACCCCACCGGTCCGCGCAAGGGGCCTTGCAACCGCCGCTGGATGATCCAGGAAAATCTTCCCGGTCGTATCCGCCCGGGCCGGCCGCCCGCCGGCGCAGGCGGAAAGGGCAAGGCATGAAACCGCTCCGCACCCGGATGGAGGAAGCGCGGGCGCATTTCGGTGTTCCCTGGGAAATTCTCGAACGGGATTACCTCCTCGCGTGGATCCTGGCGGGCATCGGCCAGGTCGGCGCGCTTCGGGATGCGCTTGTTTTCAAGGGCGGGAGCGCGCTCAAGAAGTGCTGGTTCGGCGACTACCGCTTCTCGGAGGACCTGGATTTTACCGGGATGGAAGGTGTGCCCACCGGCATCGCGATGGAAGACGCCATGCACGCGGCCTGCCGGGCCGCGGTCCGACTTTTGGACGAATACGCTCCCGTCGCGATCACTTGCGAACGATATGTTGAGAAAATTCCCCATCCGGGCGGACAGGCGGCTTTTTCAATCCGGGCCCGGTTCCCCTGGCAGAGGCGGGCGCAGACACGGGTGATGGTGGATGTGACGGTGGACGAGCCGGTGCTCCGGCCGGCGCCAAGGCGCGCGGTCATCCACGGTAAGTGCCCGTAAATGAATAAAGTATCCATTTCGACATAGAGATTCCGTCCGCAGCCAAGGCGCGAGGAGGAGCCGTATCAATGGAAAGATCCGGCGTCGACGAGCAACGCCGGATGCGGACGGAAGATCATGTCCC
>JBDREB010000421.1:0-14660 GCA_043820325.1 Planctomycetota bacterium
AAGGCAATTGGCGCCTTGCTGCTCGAACTGAACGAATTATCTTTCCACCATCCCAAGACCGGAATGCGGATGATTTACACTCTTGCCTGACGTGAAAATGCGCCAACCCATTTTCCGCCCGGATCAGGAAATCTGAACTTGTAACTCCCGACCGGAGGGAGGGCCGCCACAGATTGCACAGATTATTGTTCGGACATGAACAGGAATGGATAACGGATGGGAATTAACCGTGGATCAACGCAGATGAGCGCGGATATGATTTCCCCTGTAGGGGCACGGCATGCCGTGCCCTCAACAACGGAATGCCATCAAAACATAGGATGTATATCATCGTTGCCTCATAACCTTTGCGACCCCGTCCGGTCAAGCCGGAGGGCAGGCTTTTGCGCCTTTGCGGTGAGTCCATTCCGGATCGGGCTTTCCGACTTTCCGACCATTCCGACTATCCGACTTGAACCTTGAGGAAAGGGTTGACCATGAAAAAGATCGCGATCGTTGGCATATGCGTTCTGGCCGCCATAGTGGTCATGGCCGTGTTCCATGCGGCGCCGGTGCTCTCACAGGACCAGGCGCCTGAACCGGTCCGCCGGGTCACCCTTGAACTTGAGATGTGTCCGGTTTCATACGCGGTCAAACAGCTTAACGAGGTCACGGGGTTCGACATCGTGGTCGGCGCGGATGTTCTGAGCTACTGCGCCAAGGAGAATATCGAGGTTCACCTGACGCTCCGCGAGGCCTACCCCATGGATGCGATCTTCGCCCTGGCCGCCCACCTGGGGTTGGTGGCCGAGCCGCATGGCCGGATCGTCTACATCAAGTGGCGCCCCGATCCCAAGGAGGCCGTGGCGGTCGGCCAGGTGGTGATCAAGGAGAAGGATTGCGAGATCACCCTGACCATCTACGACGGCGACATTCCCTACGAGCTGAAACAGCGGGTCGTGAGCACACTGCTCGAACGCAATCTGCGCCGCACTGACCAGGACCGGCAGGAGCAGGTGAAGAAGGCCGAAAAAGCCGAGAAGCCCGAGAAGGCGGAGAAGGGGCTCAACCCCGAGCAGAAGGAAAAAGTGAACAAGGAGTTGCAGAAGGCCGCCGGCAATGACGGCAAGAAGCAGGACGCCCCGCCCCCGGCGGCGCCGAACAACGCGGACAAGGAAGTGTTCTGACCCCGGCCGGGGGTGCCGGCGGCAGGCTCGGGATCGAAACCTTCGTCCTGGGCGACC
The DNA here is from genome assembly GCA_043820325.1 of Planctomycetota bacterium. Lineage (GTDB taxonomy): Bacteria > Planctomycetota > JBDREB01 > JBDREB01 > JBDREB01 > JBDREB01. The sequence continues at coordinate 1,224 of JBDREB010000421.1, forward strand.
TTGAGGCCAACTGCTTTCTGGTCCGCCGCGGCCGGGACGCGGTGGTGATCGACCCCGGCGGCGAAGCCGGCATGGTGATCGCCTTCTGCGCGAAGCACGCGATCAAGCCCGGGCTGATCCTGGCCACGCACGGGCATTTTGACCACATCGGCGGCGTGGCCGATCTCAAGGATGCCTGGGGCGTATCCTACGCCGCCAGTTCGTTCGACGAACTCCTCTATCGCAACATGCTGGTCCACGCGGCCGCCTTCGGCGTGGAGGGACTGCGCAAGGCGCCGCCGCCCGACCTGGACCTGGCGCACGAGACCGCGGTCACCTGCGGGGCTTTGACGCTCGATGTCCGGCCCACGCCGGGGCATTCGCCCGGCTCGGTGACCTTGGCGGTGGAGGACCACCTGTTCGCGGGCGATCTCATCTTCCAGGGGAGCATCGGCCGGACCGACCTGCCGGGCGGCGACCATGCGGCCCTGCTCAGATCAGTGGCGGCGCATATTTTCACCGTGCCGGGCGGGATCATCCATCCGGGCCACGGGCCGCTGACGACCGTGGAAGCCGAGCGGGCGGAGAACCCGTACCTGACGGGGCTGGATGCGGTATGATGAAGATGGGCTATGACACGGAACAAAGCGTGGGACGGTTGCGTAGCTCGAATCGTCATACGGTCGGGGTTGCGTCGGGAGAACCAAGAGCCTTTTTTCCGGTCTTCAGCCGCAACCGTCCGACGCCCCGCTATTCCAGCTACGCAACCGCAACCGTATTATGTTCCCGCAAGCTCCCTGTGCCGGTCCAGCATCGCCCGGACATTCTCCGGTTTGGCCCACTCCGGGACGCTGTTGGACGAGGCGGGCAGGAAGGGGCCCGTGCCGCCGAGTTCGCGGTAGACCCGGTCGACCTCGTCGCGGGCCTGCTGGGGGGTGCCGCGGCCGAGCACATCCACCAGCACATTGCCGATGAGCGTGAGGCGCGGATGGCGGCGCCGGATCTCCGGGATGTCCATGGAACCGGGCTCCACGGGGTTGATGGCGCTCATGCCCAGTCCGGCGATGTCGTCCAGGACCTCCATGTAGTTGCCGTCGGAGTGGAAGACCCACGGCCCGCGGATGGCGGCCGCCACCCGTCGGGCATAGGGCAGGACCATTTCACGGAAGAAGGACGGTGAGTAGACCAGCCCCGTCCCGAAGGCGAAGTCGTCGAAGCTCCAGATGAGGTCCACTCCGATCCGGCGGCAGTTCTCCACCGCCTCGCAGGTCCAGGCCGTATATCGTTCCAGGATGGTGCGGATCAGGCCGGGGTTCTCCACCGTGGCCACGGCGAACGCCATCAGGTCCATGGTCTGCCAGATGTGGCCGATGCCGAGGGAGATCTCGGCGGACACGGCATATTCGCCCTTGGCGTCCACGATCCGCTTGACCGTGTCCCAGTGCGCCGGCGTGAATTTGACGAAGACGAGTTTTCCGAGGCTCGCTTCATCGGTCAGTTCACCGCTGTTGTCCGGCTTGCGGATGCGCGGGGCCATGGTGAAATAACGGGGGATGCTGACCACGGCCCCGCCGGTGAGGGCATTGATGCGCTTGGTGCGCTCGATGATCGCGCGGCACGCCTCCCAGTCGGGCGGTGTTCCGGGAATGGGATCGAAGGTGACGCCGAAAGCCTTGCCGATGACCTGACAATCCATGCCGTGCTCTCCCCAGGGGATGGGGGTGGGCCTTGCTCCGGCCAGGGTCTGCAGGAAATGTTCGCGTGGAGTAGGCATTGTTTCCATCCTTGAAAATATGTACCACTTCAGCGGAACGAAAGGACTGGATCCCCCGGTCAAGCCGGGGGATGACAGATTAAGACGGATAATCTCCATCAGACTTATTCGTGCGCGGTCATTGCCCGACTTGATCGGGCAATCCAGATCTCCTATGATCGTTTCACTCGACTAAAGTGTTATGAAAATACAATGAGCTACTTGCAAAACCCCCTGACCGCTTCTATATGTAGTGGTTATTCTTGTTGCCGCCACCACAGACCGTGACTTGCTCGCTGACTCTTGGGGGGGGTGCAAGTGGCTCCAATTATAATGAGCCGCATGTCAAATGTCAACATAAAAAACCGCACCGCTTCGCCGCCGTAACACATTTGTTACCTTTTGGTGAGGCCCGTTCATTTTTCTTGTTGACTGAACGGGTTATCGCCATATAATATGGGTATCGATCATTTGCAATGGAGGTCGGATATGGCTTCGATCTGCGTGATCTCCGATATTCACGGCCAACTTGCCTACCTGCACAAACTTCGCGAATTCATGGAGGCGCAGAATTGCGCCGATCTGATCATGCTCGGTGATTATTCGCGGACGATCGGCAGCCTGGAAGAGAACCGCGACGATATTCGTGCGATCATGAATCCCCTGGCCGACCGGGCCAGCCTGTATGCGCTGCCCGGCAATTGCGATGCCCGGGAGGTGCCCGCCATCCTCAAGGGGGCCGGTATTTTCGCCCATAACTGCGCCGTCACGGCGGGCGGGTACACGGTCATCAGCTACGGCGGATCCAATCCCACCCCGTTCGAGACGCCCTGGGAGATCGATGAGGAGGTCATCTACCGCGACCTCAAGGGGCTTTTTGCGGCCCATGAGAGCGGCCGCAAGATCCTGGCCGTCCATGCGCCCCCGCGTGATACGAAATGCGATGTGATCCCCTCGGGGGCCCATGTGGGTTCGGTTGCGATCCGCCGGATCATCGAGGAATTCGCGCCGGCGGTGGTGGTGTGCGGGCACATCCACGAATGCGCGGGCCGGCGCGACACCATCGGTGCATCGATAGTGCTCAATGTCGGCCGGCTGGCCGACGGGCATTGCGCCCGGATCACCCCGGACGGGGTCGAATACTGCACCCTGTGAGGCCTGTCCCGGCCCCGCCGGGCCGCCAACCAAAGGAGGACTCGCAAAATGATTGTTTTATATCCCATGCGATCCGGGAAGATCGTACCGGTCACATTCCGCGTGGTGCACCCAGGTTCTTGTGGCTGCGGGGCTTGCCCCCGCCTCCGGATGGGCGACCGCAAGGGTCGCAGCTACAGGGAAAAGCGCCGCGGACAGGTCGATTACGGACTTTTTGCGATTCCGCCAACCAAGGAAGGAGAGCGATGAGCCTGCGCGGAAAGATCATTCTCGCCATGGCCGCGGTCATGTTCATGGTGCTGTGCATCCTGCTGCTGTCCTCTTTCGGTCTGACGATCGCGGCCGATGAGAACCGGCGCCATGAATTGGAGCGGATCATGTGCGAGGCGGCCCCGCGGCTGTATGCCGCCGACAGCGGCCGGCTGACCGATTTCATGGACGCGGCCGGTTTCATTGCCGACTGGCGCCTGGTGGAAGGGGACCGCATTGTCGCCGGCCGCGACGGCGTTGCGGCGCACCCCGTGGGACCGGTCTACTGCACCGTCGCCCTGCAGACGGCGCCCGTTGCGGTCTGCCTGCATTTCCTCGTGGAGCGCGGCCCGGTCATCAATCCGGCCCACACCGCGTTCCTGGCCACCGGGCTGGTGGGGACGCTGTTCGTGGTGGTGGTCCTCTACCTGCTCCTTTCCCGGTTGGTCATCCGGCCGATCGACATTGTGATCCGCGCCGCCCGGGACGGCGGCCGCGGCATCAAACCCGCCCACAATCCGATCCCCGGCCGCCGGGACGAGGCCGGGGTCATGGTGGCCGAGTTCCACAAACTGCTGGACGAGATCCATGCGTTCCGGTGCGACATGGAAAACCGGGTCGCCGCGGCCCGGGCGGAAATGGAAAAGACGCTCGGCCAGCTGGCGGTCACGGAGCGCCTATCGGCCACGGGCAAGATGGCGGCGGGCGTCGCCCACGAGATCAACAACCCGGTCGGGGGCATGCTCAACGCCGTGGCCACGCTCAAGAAGACGGTCACCGGGGCGCGCGAACGCGAATACCTCGACCTGCTCGAGGAATGCCTGCATCGCATCGAGCACCTGGTGCGGGAACTCCTGATATTCGTCCGCCCCGCGGGCGTCACCGGGCCGGTGGAACTGGCCGGCTGCGTGGCCTTCGCCGAGCGGATGGTCCACCACCAGGTCCGCGACCGGCAGATCGCCTTTACGGCCACGGTGCCGGCCGGACTGTGCGTGCAGGGGAACGCGGCCGAACTCCAGCAGATGCTTCTCAATCTCTACCTGAACGCCATCGACAGCATCGCCGGACCCGGGGGCCGGCTGGAGGTCGCGGCCGCGGCCGTTCCCGGCGGCGGCATCGAGCTCAGCGTGACCGACAACGGCTGCGGCATACCGGCCGAGGTCCTGCCGCATGTGTTCGACCTCTTCTTCACCACCAAGGCGCCCGGCCAGGGTACGGGGCTGGGTCTGGGGATCACGCACCGCATCGTCCATAACCACGGCGGCGCCATCCGCATCGACAGCGCGCCGGGACGCGGCACGCGCATCATCATCGCCTTTCCTCCGGAAGGGGGCCGCCCATGAGGGTCGTACTGGCCGACGACGAGAAGAGCATCCGCATCACCCTGGGTGACGAGATCCGCGACGCGGGGCACGAGCTGGCCGTGTTCGACAACGGCGCCGCGGCGCTGGAGCATGTCCGGGCCCGGGGGTGCGACGCCCTCATCTGCGACCTGCAGATGCCCGGGCTCGACGGCCTGGGACTGCAGAAACAGGCCCTGGAGATAAATCCGCTGGTCAAGGTGATCCTCATCACCGGCTACGGCACGGTCGAGACGGCCGTGACGGCGATGAAGGCCGGCGCCTATGATTATGTGCTTAAGCCGTTCGTCAACGCCAAGATCGTCCACATGCTGGGCAATATCGCCGACCTGGACCGGTTCCGCCGCGAGAACGCCGCGCTGCGGGTCAAGGTGCGCGAAGGGGGCCCCGCCGGCGCCGCGCCGGCCTTCCACGGCATGGTCGGCACCAGTCCGGCCATCCAGGAGGTCTTCCGCCGCATCGAGCAGGTCGCGCCCACGGATGCCAATGTGCTGATGGAGGGTGAGAGCGGCACAGGCAAGGAACTGGTGGCCCAGGCCATCCATGCCTTGAGCCCGCGCCGGGAGCGGGGCATGGTGGTCCTCTCCTGCGCCGCGTCGCCGGAGACGCTGATCGAAGACGAACTCTTCGGCCATGAACCGGGGGCTTTCACCGGCGCCCTCAACCGCAAGCAGGGCAAGTTCGAGCGCGCCGACGGGTCGACGCTCTTTATCGACGACATCGACGACATGAGCCTCAACACCCAGGTGAAACTGGTGCGGGTCCTGCAGGAACACACCTTTGAACGGTTGGGCGGCACGGGGCTCATCCGCACCGATTTCCGCGTGATCGCGGCCAGCAAGCAGCGCCTGCGCGGGCTGGTCGAAGCCCGGCGGTTCCGGGAGGACCTGTTCTTCCGGCTGAACATCATTCCCATCACCCTGCCGCCGCTGCGTGAGCGGCCCGGGGACATTGAACTGCTGGCCCACTATTTCAAGGACACCCACGGCCGCGACCCGGGGTATTTTTTCACCGAGGATACGCTCCGGCGGCTGCGGTCCTATGCCTGGCCGGGCAATGTGCGCGAACTCGAGAACGCCATCCTGCGGGCCGTGACCCTGTGCGGGACGCGGGAACAGGAACTGCGGTCGGAATACATCTTCCAGTCGTATGAAACGCTTCCGGCCACCGGCCGCCCTCTGGGACAGGCCCTGGCCGATTTTGAGAAGGAATTCATCGCGCAGGTACTGCGGTCCACGGGCAATCACAAAACGCGGGCCGCGGAAGTTCTGGGTATCAGCCGTAAAACATTGTGGGAGAAGCTCAAGGGCCATGGTTTGCCGAATGGGGGTGAGCCATAAAAATGGAAAAATCCTTGACACGAAGTGTCTTTTTGATATAGTTAGGCTTTATTTCGGTCTCTTTTGCCAAGGGTTTGGTGCTTTATCAGGTCCGGTTTCTTCTGAACTGATACAATTACATTGTTCTGAACGGGTTCTGGATGGGATTGATCTCCAATTTCAGGCTTAAGATGGAGCTTAAAAAGCTCGAAGGGCTGCGTGAAAGCGCTCCCACGGCCGCAATCATGGCCCGTCTGGCGGAGATCTATGCTGAAATCGAGAACAATCTGCCCAAAGGGGTTAAAACCGCCTCCGAGGGTTTGCGGCTGTTCCCGCAGGATGCCAAGATCAAGGAAACCTTCCAGAAATTCAGCACTGTCCTCATCAAGCGCGAGATCGCCGAGACCGAAAAGAAGATCCTCAACTTCCCCAGCGCCAGCCATTTTGTCAAATTGTGCGAAAAATATTTCCAGATCGGCGATTTTGACAAGGCGGAGTTCTACGCCAAGTCATGTGTCAAGGAATACCCCGACAAGAGCATGGCCTACATCGTCCTGGGCCGCGTTTTCCGCCACCGCAATTGGATGCCCCAGGCTTTGCAGATGTATGAGAAGGCCTGCATGCTCGACCGGTACAATTATGACGCGCTGATGGAATACGGCGCGCTTTTGGAAAAGAGCAACGACCTTGCCAAGGCGCTCTCCATCTTCAAATCGGTCCTTTTCTTCGCCCCGGCCGACGCCCAGGCCACGGCCAGGATCAAATTCCTCATGGGCAAAGTGGCCGACGCCCCGGCCGCGCCCCGGTCCGAAATATTGGATCTCGTTTCCCGGAAGGACGAGATCCCGTTCAATATCGATTTCGGCGACGAACATGTCCCGGCCGCCGCCGCCCCCGCGGCCGCGGCCCCTCCCGCGCCGCGGCCTGCGCCGGTTGCGCCGCCGGCCGCCCTCCCCGCCGCCGCACCGGCGGCCAGGTCCAAGTCAGGCGGCGATCTGATCGAACTGCTCCGTGAATTCCGCGGGATCGAGGGGGTCCTGGGTTCGATCCTGATCGACAATTACGGGCTCATCATCGCCGAGGATGTGGAGGGCGCGATCGACAGCGACCTCCTGGCGGCGGTGCTGACCAACATGCTGCGGACCATCAAGCAGCACGCGGCGCCCTCGGTCTTCGGCGATTTCCGCGACGGTTTCGTTGAAACCGATTCGATCAACTTCCACCTGTACAACATCAAGGATATCGAACTGGTGGTGTTCTCCAATGCCGCCACCCGGCTGGGGCTTTTGGAAATGAAGGTCAAGAGCTTCCTGGACAAGTTCCTTGCGGTCGAGGCCGGCCTATGAACACCATCCTGAAGAAGATCAACAAGATCAACGGCGTGCGCGGCAGCCTGATCGTGAACCGGGATGGCATGATCCTGGTCTCCGATGTTACCGAAGGCATCGAGGAAGGGGGCATTGCGGCGCTCTCCTCGACCATTTACGCCAACCTGGAGGGCGCCCTGTCACGGCTGAAGCTCGGCGCGCCCCGGCGTTTCGCCATCACGGGTGAGCGGGGCCGGATCCTCCTGTTCAGCATCGCCGGGGACCTGATCATGGCCGTCATCACGCGCAAGGATGTCAATATGGGGCTCCTCAAGGTGGATCTCAAGGATGCGGCCGACGAACTTGCGAAAAAACTCGGCAAATGATCCCGGTACGGTAGATAAGGATAACGGCAGATGGTCCAGATCAACTTTGCCCAGCGCGAGATCAACTGCAAGATCGTCTACTACGGTCCGGGGTTGAGCGGCAAGACCACCAACCTCGATATCATCCACCAGAAGGCGCCCAAGCAGAACATCGGTGAAATGGTCTCGATCGCCACCGAATCGGACCGGACCCTCTATTTCGACTTCCTGCCCCTGAACCTGGGCACCGTCGCCGGCATGACCACCAAGTTCCAGATCTACACCGTGCCCGGCCAGGTCTACTACAACGCCACCCGCAAACTGGTCCTCAAGGGCGTCGATGGGGTGATCTTCGTCGCCGATTCCCAGAAGAACAAGATGGACGAGAATAAGGAATCGCTGGCGAACCTCGAGGAGAACCTCCGCGAGCACGGATTGAGTCTTGCTGACCTGCCTTTTGTCCTTCAGTACAACAAGCGGGACATGCCCGATATTTTCACGATGGAGGAAATGCGCGCGCACATCAATCCGCGCGGCGTGCCGGCTTTCGAGGCCGTGGCTTTCAAGGGACAGGGTGTCTTCCCCACCCTGAAGGCGCTCTCCTCCCTGGTGATCGAAAAGCTCAACAAGGAACACGCCGCGGCCCGCAGTAAGGCAAAACCGCCGGCCCGGCCTTCAGGCCCGGTCGCGCCGGTCGCCCCCGCGGCCCCCGCCGCACCCGGAATGCCCCCACGGCCAGCCATGCCCGCGGCTCCCGGCGCGCCCGGGATGCCCCCGCGACCGGCCATGCCCGCGGCCCCTGCCGCACCCGGAATGCCCCCACGGCTGGCCATGCCCGCGGCTCCCGGCGCGCCCGGGATGCCCCCGCGACCGGCCATGCCCGCGGCCCCCGCCGCACCCGGGATGCCACCACGGCCGGGTATGCCCATGCCCCCCGGCATGCCCATGCCTCCGCGTCCCGGTATGCCCATGCCTCCGCGTCCCGGCATGCCCATGCCTCCGCGTCCCGGCATGCCGCGGCCGCCGGTCCCGCAGGGCGCTCCCATGCCCCCCGGCATGCCGCGTCCTGCCGTTCCCGGCGCTCCGCCCATGCCACCCCGGCCGCCTGCCCCTCCCGCCGCTCCCCTGCCGCCCGCTCCGCGGCCGGCCACGGTCCCGGGGCAGGGCGTTCCGGCCGCACCCACCGGTACGCGTCCCACCGGCGCTGTTCCCGTGGCGATCCCGCCCGCTGCGCCGGCACCCGCGCCGGTCCAACCGTCGATGCCTGATGATGCCACTGTGAAGGAAGAAAAGATCATTGTCGGCGGCGGCGGTTCAGGCTCCAAGCTCTGGCTCATCATCATCGTCATCATCGTTGTGTTGATCCTCGGCGGCACGGCCGGCGTCTACTTCGCCAAGCCCTCGGTCCTGCCGGCCGGTCTGGTCAACATGCTCGACGGTCTTTTTGGCAAGGGTGCGCCTAAAGGCGGCGCCGGTCCGGCGCCCGCGCCCCAGCAACCACCCGTCCCGGACAATGCCGGCGGCACCAACCCTTGAGCGACCCGGTACCATTGATCACGGAGTACCAAGGATGTCTGATACCCAAGCTAAACGCGTCGACGAAAATGACCTGCTGCGCTACAAGCGGCTGGTCTTTTACTCGGAAGAGGTGGGCCGGATCAATGAATTCCTTTCCGACTTCCTGGATGCCTCCCAGGCCAAGGCCGCGCTGATCATCGATGTCGAGGGGCACCTCGTCACCAAAATGGGGTACACCAAGTCGATCGACACCGAGTCCCTCTCCGCCCTCATCGCCGGCACCTTCGCGTCGACCAGGCAGGTGGCCAAGATCCTCGGCGAGGAGGAGTTCAAGGAGATCTTCCACCAGGGCAAGAACGACAGCATCTACATCCTGCTGGTGCGTGATCGTTCCATGGTGGTGGTGGTCTTCGACAACCGCACCACCGTGGGCATGGTCAAGTTCTACGCCGAGGACCTGGGCGTCAAGATCGGCCAGGTCATCGATGCCACGATCGCCAAGATGGAGAGCGGGGAGATGCCCGCCGAAAGCGCGCTCCTGCAGGATAATTTCTCCGATTCGATGAAGTCCAAATTGGACGACCTGTTCGGCCTCTAAGAGGAGCATACGGTGGGTTTTCAAGGCAACCTAGGATCCTACGGCCTGGGCGACCTGTTCCAGAACATCAGTTCCAACGCCCGGACCGGCACGCTCCGGATCATCGGGCCCGCGGGCGAGAAGAACATCTACTTCGTGGAGGGGCAGATCCGCCTCCTGGCCCACGGGGCGCGTCAGCGCGGCATGCTCCAAAAGGTGCTGAATGATTCCAAGCTGATCAGCCGCGAACAGGTCGAGTCCGCGGTCCAGAAGGCCGGCGAGACCAATGTGCCGGTCCTCAATGTTGTGCTCGAGATGGGGCTGATCGAGGAGGAAAACCTCAAAAGCCTGGTCCATTTCGCGATCGAGGAGGACATCTATGACCTCTTCACTTGGGAGGAGGCGCAGTTCGATTTCGTCGATGGCCAGCCGACCGCGGGCGTGTTCGAGGGCGAACTCTTCGCCGACGAGAACGCGTTCAACACCAATCACTTGGTGATGGAGGCCGCCCGGCGCTCCGATGAGTGGGGGCGCATCCGCAGTGTGGTAACCTCCGACGAGAATGTGTTCGTGATCATCAACGAAGCCCGTCCCAACCTGGAGCAGTTCGACAAGGATTCCGCGCCGCTCAAGGTGGTCATGTTCATCGACGGATACCGCAGCGTGGGCGAACTGGTGAGCGCCGCGGGTGTCGGCAAATTCGACATGTACGAAGCCCTGTTCCAGCTGTACCAGCAGGGCATTGTCCGCCACAAGACCTTCGAGGAGCTCTTCCAGACGGGCATCGAGCTCAAGAAGAAGGACCAGATCAAAAAGGCCATCGTGTTCCTGCGCCGGGCCCTGACCGTCCAGACCAACAGCGAGTGCATGCGCGCGCTGGGCGAGTTGTACGAGGCTAACAGCGAACCCCGTTCCGCGGCCGACACCTTCCGCACCCTGGCCCAGGCGTACAAGGACAACGGCGACGACGATTCGGCCCTCGAGGCCCACCGCAAGGTCATCGAGCTCAACCCCCCCGAGGCCGAGGCCCACAACGAGATCGCCAAGATTCTCGCCGCCCGTGACATGACGGACGACGCGGTCAGTGAATACATCAACTACTCCGAAAAACTCCTGACCAACAAGCAGATTCAGAAGTCGCGCGAGATCTGCTACCGGATCCTCAATCTGAAACCCCAGAACTACCACGCCCACCGGCTGCTGGCCAAGGGGTACCTCTGGGAGGGCAACAGCGAGTCGGCCATCGCCGAATACAAGTCCCTCGCCCAGGCCATGCTGGCGAGCATGAAGCCGAAGGATGCCGTCAAGGAATACGCCCGGATCCTGGACGAGGAATGCAACTTCCCGGCCGTCAAGGAGGGGGTCAAGGATTTCCTCCTCAAGAGCGGCGAGGTCAAGAGCTACGGCCTGATGCGGTTCCTGCTCACCCTCATCATCCTCGTCGTCATGGGCGCCGCGGGCATCGGTGGGTATATCTTCTACAAGCAGAAGACCCTGCTCGAAAGCGCCCAGTCCGACCTGGGGCAGCTCCAGGCCGACCTCAAGGACAAACTGGCCGCGCATGAGCACATGGAAGTCCTCAACCGGTGCGGTAAGATCCTCGAGCGGTACCACATGTACGCCCAGATCAAGACCGGCGTCGAAGAGGTGCGGTCGGCCACGGAAGGGCATCTGCGCAAACTGATCGATGACCAGCTCGTCGATGTGGAGCGCCTCTACCAGACCCGCCGCTTCAACGATGCGCTGGCCAAGACCGGCCCCCTGCTGGAGGAATACAACAAGAAGGGGTTCGGGTTCCTGCTGGACAAGACCGAGGAGATCCGGAACTGGGAAAAGAGGATCAAGACCGAGACCGAGGCCGACTTGATCTCCGCCAAGTACAAGGAGGCCGCCGGCTGTCTTGACGCGGGGCAGTGGGATAAGGTCATCAAGCTCATCCGGGAGATCCTGCTCAATGTCGAACCCGCGCCGTTTTCGGACACCGAGACCGCGATCATCACCAACTACCCCGACGAGGTCAAGCTCTTTACGATCAAGGCCGGCACCAAGCCCGACCAGGATCTCAAGGGCGATGTCAACCGGCTGGTCGCGGCCCTGCCCACCCGTGAGATCGCGCCCCCCATCAAGCAGCAGCTCATCCTCGTGCTGGGCTTGCTGGCCGAGGTGACCGCCGCGGAATTCGACGGCAAACGCATGTTCCTGCGCTACCAGGCCATGAAGGCCGGCGCCACGGACGAGGACCGTCTCAAGGTGATCTTGGAACGGGCCAAGGACCTCGGCTCGCCTGAGGCGCCGGTGGAACTGCAATCCTTCGATGAAATGCGCGCCCAGACCATCCGGCGCGACGCCCAGGACAACGAGAACAAGAGGGATTTTGAACAGGCGCTGCGGGCCTGGCGGCGCATCATGGAGACTGAAAAGCTCAAGACCACCGAAACGGCCGGCATGGTGACCTACCCCTTCGTGGTCCAGACCGATCCGGACGGGGTCGCCGTCACCATCAACGGCCAGCCGGCGGGAATGACCGCCCAGCGCCAGGTCTACCGGTACCGCCCCGGGGAAACGGTCACCGTCACCCTGTCGGCGCCGACCTTCAAGGCCGTCAAGTTCGATGTCAAGCCCACCAAGGCCGTCTACCCGGTGAAGATGGAGATCGGTCCCGAGCGGAGCTTCCGGGCCAAGGCGGCCTTGAACGGTGAATGCCTGCTGGCGCGTGACACCCTGTACTTCGGCGATGCCGACGGGTTCCTCTACGCCCTGGCCCTGCAGTCGTTCACCAACGAATGGGATGATTATGACCGCGGCGCCATCCGTTTCGGGTCCACGGGCCGGCCGTTCGAGTTCCGGGACACCATTTTCTTCGGGACCGAACGGGGCGATGTCAACGCCATGGCGCGCAACATGGCCCGTAAATGGGCCCGGCAGGGGGGCGCCACCGGCAAGTCGGAGATCGTCGGTTTCGCGGGATGCGAGAACCCGATCAAGATGGCCGAATACCTGCTCTTCGCGGCCACCCGCGATGGTGAGATCATCGCCCTGAACGCCTTGACCGGCGAGGACAAGTGGAAGGTCAAGATCAAGGACAATCTTACTTTCAACAGCGGGATCTTCGTCTTCCGCACCACCCTGTATGTGGGTGCCGATGACGGGAACCTCTACGGCATGGATATCATCAGCTACCGCGACGGGCTCAAGAGCCTGGGCGGCGCGTGCAAGAGCATTGTCACGGAGCCAACCCTCATCATACAGGACCCGGACCATGCGGTGGTGCTGTTCGGCTCCAAGGACAAAAAGGTGTATGCCTGCGGTCTGGGCCGCGATGTCATCGCCGGGTTCACCAAATATGATGAGTTCGAGGCCCAGGACTGGATCCAGTCCGACCTGCTGGTGGTCGGGCCGCGCGTCTATTTCGGCAGCGACGACCATATGCTCTACTGCCTGGATGTCGACAATACCCGGAAATTCCGCAAGGCCTGGTCCTTCCGCACCTCGGACAAGATCCAGGGTTCGCCGGCCTTCATGGACGGGATCGTCTTCGCGGGTTGCATCGACGGCAAGGTGTTCGCCGTGAACGGTCCCCCGGCGGGCGGGACCGACACGGCCAGGGAAAAGTGGCAGTTCAGCACGGGCGGCAAGATCCGCGGCGGGTTGATGACCTGGGGTAATCATCTCCTCGTCCCCGTTCAGGAAGGCAGCATCCTGGCCTTCCTGGTCAAGTAAGTGCCCGTAAATGAATAAAGTATCCATTTCGACATAGAGATTCCGTCCGCAGCCAAGGCGCGAGGAGGAGCCGTATCAATGGAAAGATCCGGCGTCGACGAGCAACGCCGGATGCGGACGGAAGATCATGTCCC
>JBDREB010000422.1:0-3794 GCA_043820325.1 Planctomycetota bacterium
AAGGCAATTGGCGCCTTGCTACTCGAACTGAACGAATTATCTTTCCACCATCCCGAGACCGGAATGCGGATGATTTACACTCTTGCCTGACATGAAAATGCGCCAACCCATTTTCCGCCCGGATCAGGAAATCTGCTATTAGGCTTTTTGACCATGCCGTATACCGGCCTGCGGTTGCGGCCGCAGGCTGTGCTATTGGCGGGCGGCGGCGCCGGCCGTTCCCGGCGGCACGAACTCGGCCTTGACGCCGTAGACCACGGGCCCGGTGCCCGCCTCTTGGGCCCCCACGTCCGGGGCGTCGCCCGTGAACACGTCGCAGAAATTGGGGATCGCCAGCGCCTTGTCGTACCCGGGACTGCCGGGAGCGAGTTGAAAATTGCCGGTCTTGGTCTCGAACACGAACCCCGCGCCGGGCACATATTTGGGGATGCCGTTGATGACATGTTTCTCCTGGCCCGCAGGGTAGCGGCCGGTGACCAAGTCGTAGTCGAAGTCGTTGTCCACGCTTATTACGGATTCCGTGGAGATGCTGTGGGTGTCGCCGGTGCGCACCTGCAGGATGTTGTTGCGGGTCGTGCAGTGCTTGATGGGCCTGGAGCACCCCCCCAGGCCGTCGGCGCCTTCGCCGTCCGGCTGGAAGATGGTGTTGTTGAAGATGTACTGGTGCCCGGTCATCCAGGAGTCGCTCACCGCGTGCCCCATCTTGAACAGGAAGCCGTGGGAGAGGTCCCATTTGGATCCCGGGGGGCTGTATGAGCGGCCCGAAACATTGCGCCAGACGAAGAGCGGGCCGATCGAGACCGAGGCGTTGCCGAAGGTCATCATGGTGTTTTCAAGGTAGTTGTTCCAGATACGGACATTCTGCCCGCCGCCCTCCACCTCGATCCCGTCGTCCCAGCAGTTGGCGAGATAATTGCCGTAGATGTCGGTGTCCGCGCCCGGGAAACCGGTGAAGCTGCTGTTCCTCCCGTAGCCCAGGACATCGTTGTAGTAGTGGTCCGGGTCGGACCATATCTCGTTGTACCGGAACACGTGGTTGCCCGCCGACTCCCAGAAGACGATCCCTTGCGGGCCTTCCGGGTGCCGGTTATTATGGTGATCCTCGGCCCAGCTGTTCGTGTCCCAGGAGGGGCTGTGTAACTTGCAGCGCTGGATGACGATGGAGTGCATCTCGCTGTTGTCGCTGAAAACCGCGGCCTGGCAGTCGACGCCGAACCCCTTCTCGTCCTCGCTCCCCCACTTGCTGATGTCGCAGTTCTCGATGACGATGTGGTGGCTGGCGTTCATGATGCGGATCCCGTGCAGCTTCGCGTTCCTGAGTGTAAAACCGCGGATGATGAGGTAACTGCCATCCACGGTGATGCAGTGGTCGGACTTATTGGCCGTGTCGATCACCGCGCCCGTGCCGTCGAAGAGCGCGTAGCCGTCGGGCGTCCCCGACCGGTTGATATTCAGGCCGGTGCCTCTGCTGTCGCACTTTACCGTGGAATTCACCGGGAACAGCTCGCTCCACGTGGCGGTACTGAGCGTGGTGCGGATGTCCGTGCCATCAAGGGTCAGGACGATCTCGTACGTGGTGCCGGGCTTCAGGTTGACGATGCTCCCGCGGTAGTCGGCCCTGCACTCGGGCGCCTTGACGGGGTTGTACCGCATCGGCAGGCCGTCCTGCCACTGTTTCCGGCCGGCCTCGCGGAAGGCCACATGCACGCTCTTGGCCGCCTCCCCCTCCTCGGGCGACCAGTAAAGGCCGAGGCAGTGGAATGTGGGTATGGCCGTAGCTGCCTTGGCGGAGGTCGTGCGCGGGAAGGACTTCGCGGCCGCGGCAGTCCGGGCGGCCGCCGCGGCGGCCGCGGCCTCCTCGCTGGCCTTCCGAATGCGCTCCATCGCGGGGCCGAAGAGGTCCGGGTATTCGGCCGCGATGGAAGCCGACTGGTTGAGGGCCCGGGTCAGATAGACCCCCGCCTGCTCCTCGTTGCCGCGCCGCAGGAGCAGGTACCCGTAGGCGGCCAACCCCTTGGCACCGGGGTTGTCGGCCAGCGTCTTGCCGAGCAGGGCCTGGAATTCGTCGTCGCGGATCTTCTCCCAGCCGATCGGCAGGCTCTCCTCACCCATCACCAGGTCCAGCGACTCATCGCCGGCCTTGCGGATCGAGCCGATCCCCTCCTGTTCCAGCCCGCCCTGCTTGTTGATGTATTCGATCACCAGTTTCTTGGCCGCCTGCAGGAGCCGGGCGCAATCCCGCTTCTGGCGGACCTCTTTCTTCAACTCATCCTCGGTGGTCGCCGCCATGATCGCCTCGTACCGGGCCGCGGCCTGCGCGTACGACCGTCTGGCTTCCAGCGCGTCGGCCGCGGCCAGTTCCTTCGCCAGCTTGGCGCGGGCCGCCGCCAGGCGCTCGGTCCTGATCGCGTCGATCCGGGCCGCCGCGGCGCCGAACACCCCATCCAGCCCGGACATGCCCATGCGCGCCATCTCCCCGGCGAGCCGGGCCTTGATCGCCTCGCAGTCCCCCGTCGCGGTCGTGGCCACCGCCTCGTCGGCTGCCGTCTGGAACGCCTTCAGGGCCTGGCCGGTGATCAGCTCCCGGTCAGCGGCCAGCGCATCGCGTTCGGTCGCGGGCAGCACGGCAAAACGCGTCCCGAGGCAGGTGTCGACCGCGTCCAGGCCTTCCTTGAACCGGCCCGCCTCTGCCAGCGCCATGGCCCGCGCACGCGCCTGCGCCACCGCGGCCCGCTCCCGGGCCAGCACCTGGTCGCGGATGCGCTGCATGAGCGTCTGGGCCTGCACCCCGGCCGCATCGCCCGCATGCGCCGTCGCGACCGCCTCCATCTGCTTGAGCGCGGTTTCGAGGTCCAGTTCCCCCCGGTCGAACCCCGCCGCGGTCCCGTCCAGCACGACGAGCGCCTGCGCCACCCGGCCGGCCCGGTCCAGTTCCTTGTTGCGCGCATCGAGCGCGGCCGCGCGCGTGTCGATCTTCTTGAGAAGGGCGTCGGCCTGCCCGGCTTCCACGGCATACTCGCGCGGCACGCTCCGCAGCCGGGCCGCGCAATCGCGCAGGACTGCCAGCGCCTCCGTATTGAGGGCCATGTCATCCGTCACCACCGCGCCGTCCACACGCGCCTGCATATCAGTAATGAGCGCGCGCGCGTCCTTGAGCCCCTGCGGCTCGTAATTGGCATACCACATATACCCGGCCACCAAGATCCCGATGATGATGGCGGCAGACGCGATCCTTTTCACCGTTTCCCCGCTTTGGGCCGTGGAACGCGGCCGCGGGGAGGCGGTGGCGGCCGGAGCCGGGGTGACAGGCGCGGGCGTTGCCGCGGGCGCGGCAGGCGTGCCCGGGAAGACCACCGCACACTCCAGGTCGGCGAAACGGACCGCGTCCCCTTGGACGAGCGCCCGTTTGGCCGTGATGCGCGCCCCATTGACAAAGGTGCCGTTCTTCGAATCCAAGTCCTCGATCTCGATCGACGCGCCGCCCACCGTGAAGCGTGCGTGCAGGCGGCTGAGCTTGGTCGAATCGATCCGGATGTCGGCATCCTCACCCCGGCCGACAACCGTGATCCCCTCCGGGAGCGTGTAGACCTTGTCGAGTACCTTGATCTCCGTCATATACGCCGCCGCCCCATCCAAGAGTGTGCAGGACCGTCGAGGGACTTGCAAAACCTCTCGGCAATCCCGGATTCTTCACGCTTCCACAAGAACGACACTTTCAGCCGCATTTACGAAAAGTATTTTGCTTCGACGATATATGATACGAGTTGCAGGATCGAAATCAACAAAATAACGAA
>JBDREB010000423.1:0-10076 GCA_043820325.1 Planctomycetota bacterium
AAGGCAATTGGCGCCTTGCTACTCGAACTGAACGAATTATCTTTCCACCATCCCGAGACCGGAATGCGGATGATTTACACTCTTGCCTGACATGAAAATGCGCCAACCCATTTTCCGCCCGGATCAGGAAATCTGCATTTGAAAAGGCGGCCGCCTGGCTCGACGCCCGGTTCCGCACAGCCGGCCTCAAGAGCCGTATCCTGCGGTTCCCCGCCGACGGCACCTCCCGGCTGGGGACATATACCGCGCCCGAACCCAACACGGCGATCCTCGGCAGCGGCCACACCGGCCCGGCGGGGGTCACGGGGCGGGTGGTCCACATCGGGCGCGCGGATGCGCTGGCCCGCACCGATGTGCGCGGCGCGATCGTCTTCGTGGACACCCTGAACCCCCAGTGGGTCCGCAACCAGGCCATCGCCGCCAGCGCCGCGGCCGTGATCAGCAGTTTCATGGACATGCGGGACGCCGGGGACCGCGTGAAGTAGATCAACACCTGGGACTGGCAGACGGATGGCTGGATGCCGACGGCGCGGGCGGCGGCGGAGAATTTTCCCGGCGTCAGCATCACGCCCGTGCAGGGGCAATTCCTGAAGGCCCGCCTGGCCGAGGGACCGGTGACCGCCACGGTGACGGTGGAAGGGGCGTATTTCAAGACCACTTTTCCGGGCGTCTACGCGGGCGAGGACGGGGCCTCCCCCGCCGTGGCCGTGCTCACGGGCCACATGTTCGAGCTCGGCGTGATGGACAACGCCTCGGGTGTGATGGCCTCGCACTGGGCCGGGGCGACCGTGCGCCGGATCCGCAAGGCGCGCGGCCTGAAGCGGTTCTCCCGCGGCTGGCGCCATTTCCATTCCCAGGAATGCTACGGGGTCCTGGCCCTGGGCACCCGTCACCCGGAACTGGTGCGGCCCATGTTCGCGCATGTCAACATCGACGCCATGGGTACCTACCGCGCGCCGGTCGAGCTCCGGCCCGGGCTGGCCGCCTCGAACGGGTTCGCCGGGTTCCTGATGCGGCGGTGCCTTGAAAAGGCCGCGGCGCGGACCGGGTATCCGATCGACACGCGGGGCGGTTTTGAAACGAACTGCACCCTGTTGGCCGAGCCGGCCCTGGGCGGCGTGCCCACCTGCCTGGTGACCATGCGGGATTTCTGGTGGCATTCCTCCGAGGACCGCAACGGCCTCCTACCCATGAACCCGGTGAGCGCGGCCACCACCGCGGCCGCGGTGGGCGCGTGGCTCCTGTTCTGCGTTTCGGCCGGCCGTCCTCGTCAAGCCGTCCGAGCGCGCGGCGCTCAAGCGCCTGATCGCCGCCATGTTCCGGGCGATCGGCCGGTCGCGGTTCAAGCGCACCGCCATCGCCTTCCGGGGCGCGGCCGCCCTCCTCCGCCGGGCCCGGCGGACATTTCCCCGCACGATCGTGGCCAGCCCGGTGGTGGCCGCCGACCTGGCGCCGGCCGACCTGGCCCGGACCGGTCCGCCCAAGTGGGATCCCGTCCAGCTGGCCGCCAAGGCCTGGGCCGACGGGACCCGCAGCGCTTGTGACATCGCCCGGTTCGTGACCGTGGAGACCGGCAAACCCCTCACACTGGCATATGTGCTTGACCTGTTCGATGGTTATGCGCGGGCGGGGATCGTCAAGCTGACCGTGAAATAAGTCGTCCGGCCGAACCCGCGCGGTCCGGCCCGGGTTGATTTTTCTTGACAGGTCCCCCCGGCGGGATACAATTTATTTTTCGGCCCATGGACCATTTGTCATACCAGAACGGCCTCTCCGCATCCGGCGCGGCAGGCCGCATCGTATCCCCGCCACCCGGAAAACCGGGAATACCCGATCCGGAGGGCGCAGGCGGTTTTTCAGCCGGATGACATTATGCGGTACGGGGCGCACGCCCGGACCGGGAGCAGTGACCATGCAACTTCTGATCAAAGACGCCGCCTTGATCTTCAGCGTGGATGAGGAAACCATCCGGAACTGGATCGAGGAGCGGGCCCTTCCCGCCTGTCACCTCAAGGAAACCGTCTGTTTCGACCGGGCCGAGCTTCTCGAATGGGCCGCTGGCACGGGCACGCCCGTGGCAGCCGACGCGACCCCGGTCCCGGCCGGTCAGGCGGCCCCGCCGTTGATCGCCGCGGCCCTGGAAGCGGGCGGTGTGCACCTGGATGTGCCCGGCGGCACGGTCGCCGCGGTCCTCGATGCGGTGGTGGCCCGGCTGGTCCTGCCCGCGCATATGAACCGGGCTTTCCTCCACCAGGTGCTCCTGGCGCGGGAGGCCATGGGATCGACCGCCATCGGCAACGGCATCGCCGTGCCCCATCCGCGCAACCCGATCATCATCAATGTGGCCGCACCTTCGGTCACCCTGTGCCACCTGGCGCAGCCCATTGATTACGGCGCGGTCGATGGCGTGCCGGTGGCCGTGCTCTTCACCCTGATCAGCCCCAATACCCACTGGCACCTGCACCTCCTGTCGCGCCTGATGTTCCTCCTGCGCGACGGACGGTTCACCGAGGCGCTCAAGCGCCGGGCGGGCACGGCCGACATCGTGTCGGTCGCCCGGCGCATCGAAGCGGCCCTGCCCGGCGTCTGATCGCAGGCGGCGCACGATGCATCTCATCCTGATCGGCATGGCGGCACTGGTGGCGGCCGGCCTGGCCGCCTTGGCGTGCGGCCGCAACGAACGGCTGGCGGCCCGGATCGGCGCGGCCGGCCCCCTGGCCGCCGCCGGCTGCCTGGCCGCCGTCGCCATCGGCGTGCTGCGCACCGGCCGGCCGGTCGATTTCACCTTCCCCTGGTCCATGCGGTGGGGTGCCGGTACGGTGACGCTCGACCCGCTCGGCGCTTTCTTCCTTCTGCCCATTATCATCCTTTCCGCCCTGGCCGCGGTCTATGCGATCGGTTACCCCGTCCACGGCCGCGCCGGCCGGATGTGGCTGTCGTTCAACCTGCTGGTCTTCGGCATGGCGGGCGTGTGCCTGGCGGCCAACGGCCTGCTCTTTCTGGTGGTCTGGGAGATCATGGCGCTGGCCTCCTTTTTCCTGGTCGCGCATGAGAATGAACGGGGTGAGGTGCGCCACGCCGCCTGGATCTACCTGGTGGCCACCCACGCGGGCACGGTCTGCCTGGTGGCGATGTTCCTGATCATGGGCCGCCTGGCCGGCAGTCTCGACTTTGCCGCCTTCACTTCCGCCTCCTTCAAGGGCGCCGCGGCGCTCCTGCTCATTCTCGGCCTAGTCGGGTTCGGCACCAAGGCCGGCCTCATGCCGCTGCATGTATGGCTACCCGAGGCGCATCCGGCCGCGCCCAGCCCGGTGTCGGCCCTGATGTCGGGCGTGATGATCAAGACCGGCATCTACGGCCTCCTGCGCCTCCTGATCTTCCTGTGCCCCCCCGCCCCCTGGTGGGGCTGGGTCTTGGTGGCCGTGGGCGCGGTCTCGGCCGTGCTGGGCGTACTGTTGGCCCTGGCCCAGCGCGACCTCAAACGGCTCCTGGCCTACTGCAGCGTGGAGAATGTCGGCATCATCTGCATGGGCATCGGCCTGGGTGTGACCGGCCTGGCCACGGGCCAGCCGTTCATGGCCGTGCTGGGTTTCGCGGGCGCGCTCCTGCATGTGGTCAACCACGCGGTCTTCAAGGGGCTCCTCTTCATGGCCGCGGGCGCGGTGGCCGGCGCGGCGCACACGCGCGACATGGAGCGGCTGGGCGGCCTCCTGAAACGCATGCCGGTCACGGGTGCGGCCTTCCTGGTCGGGGCCCTGGCCATCAGCGGTCTGCCGCCCTTCAATGGGTTCGTCAGCAAATTCCTCATCCTCTGGGCGGCGTTCAGTGGGACCATGGCCGCCGGCCCCGAGACCGCCCTGCCCGCCCTGGTGGTGGTCACGGCCCTGGCCCTGGCCGGCGGGCTCGCCGCGGTCACCTTCACCAAGGTTTTCGGGACCGTCTTCCTGGGCAATCCCCGTTCGAGCGCCGTGGACAAGGCGGGTGACGCCGGCGGGTTCATGACCGTGCCCATGGTTATACTGGCCGCGGCCTGCCTGGCCGGCGGCCTGGCCGGCCGGGAAATGCTCCGCGGCATGCAGCCGGTGCTGGCGATGTTCATCGGGACGGGCGGCGCCGCCTCCCTGGTGACCCCGGCCCGGGTCCTGGGGCCCGTGGCGCTGGGCGGCGCCGTGCTCCTGGGCCTGGCGGCCGTCCTCTTTCTGGTCCGGCGGTGGCTTTTAAGCGGTCGTGAAGTGGGGTCGGCCGTCACCTGGGACTGCGGCTACACGGCCCCGTCGCCCCGGATGCAGTATACCGGTTCCTCCTTCGGCCGGCCCGTGACGCGGCTCTTCAGGGCCTTCCTCGGTTTCCGGAGCCGGATCCTTTCCCCGCGTGGCCTTTTCCCGGTCCGGGCCGACCTGGAGACCCAGGTGCCGGACATGTACACCGAGCGGATGTACCGGCCGGCCTACCAGGGCTTGCGGCGTCTGCTCGACCGCCTGCGCGTGGTCCAGCACGGCCGCATCCAGGTCTACATCCTCTATGTGGTCATGACCCTGCTCGTCCTCCTTGTCTGGAAGCTGCGCTGACATGGAATACCTGCCTCCGATCATGAACCTGGCCGCCGGCGTGCTGCTGGCACCCCTCGTGCCGGGCGTGATCAACCGGGTCAAGGCGCAGTTCGCGGGCCGGACCGGTCCGCCGGTCCTGCAGGCCTATTACGATCTTGCCAAGCTCCTGGCCAAGGGTGCGGTCTACAGCACCGTTACGACCTGGGTCTTCCGCGCCGGACCGGTCGTCGGCCTCGCTGCTGTACTGGCCGGGTTGACGGTGCTGCCCCTGGGCGGCACCCCGGCCATCCTGCAGTTCCCCGGTGATTTTCTCTTTCTGGTCTTTCTGCTGGGGCTCATGCGTTTTCTCACGGTCACGGCCGCCCTTGATACGGGTTCGGCCTTCGAGGGCATGGGCGCCAGCCGTGAGGTCCAATACGGCATGCTGGCCGAACCGGCCCTGCTGGTGAGCCTGGCCGTGGTGGCGCGCGTCACTCAGGAACTTTCGCTCTCCGACATGCTCTTCCGTCTCGCGGCGAACACCCCCCACCCGTGGGGCGGCCCCGTGGTCCTGCTGGTGGCCGCGGCCGTCCTTGTCGTGGCCCTGTGCGAGAACGCGCGCGTGCCGTTCGACGATCCCGCCACCCACCTCGATCTCACCATGGTCCACGAGGTGATGGTGCTCGACCACGGCGGGGTCGATCTGGCCTTCATCACCTATGCCGCCGCGCTCAAGAGCTGGATCTTCGGCGTGCTCCTGGCCGGGCTCCTCTTGCCGCCGCCCCCGCCCGAGGGCGCCTGGTGGCAGGGGACCCTGACGGCGGTGGCGGCCGTGCTCCTCTTTGCCATCCTGGTCGGCGTGATCGAATCGGTCATGGCGCGGTTGCGCCTCCTGCGGGTGCCTCAGCTTCTGACCGGCGCCGCGGCCCTGGCGATCATCGCCTTTTTGACATTGCTCAGGTGAAACCATGGAACAGTGGCGTGAACTGCTCGTCATCCTGCTCGTGATCGGCGACCTGGCGCTCTACGGCATGAGCCGCCTGGTGCCCTGCATCCGCATCGTGGCTTTCCAGGGCGTGGTCCTCGGCTTCCTCACGCTGTTCGCCGCGGGCGGCCACCTGACCCTGCATATGGCACTCCTGGCCCTGGCCAGCATGGCCGTGAAGGGGCTTGTTTTCCCGTGGCTCCTGCTGCGCACCCTGCGCGGGACGGAGGTCCGCCGGGAGATCGATCCCTTCGTGGGGTACAACACCTCCATCTTCGCCGGGCTGGTCCTCTTGGGCGTTTCGCTCTGGCTCGGCCGGATCCTGCCCGCCGCGCCGGACACACCCGCGGTGGCCGTGCCGGCCGCGATGCTGACGATGTTCACCGGCCTCTTCATCACCATCACCCGCCGGTCGGCACTGGCCCAGGTGCTGGGCTACCTTACCTTTGAGAACGGCATCTACGCCTTCGGCGTGATGTCCGTGGGCCGCGTTCCGTTCCTGGTGGAACTGGGCGTGCTGTTGGATGTGTTCGTGGCCGTATTCGTGATGGGCATCGCCCTGCGCCACATCAACCGCGCGTTCGATCACCTGAACGCCGATAGTCTCGATTCGCTGAAGGGATAGACCCGCCATGCTTGCCGCCGCCGCGCTCTGGCTGCTTCTGGCGATCCCCCTGGCGGGGGTCCCCTGGTGCGCCACGGTCCGCCGCCAGCGGGCGGCGCTCGCCGCGGCCGGCCTGATCGTGGGCCTGGCCGCCGCGGCCGCGGGGATCGCCATTGCCGCGGTGGTGCGCGGTGAAACCGTGACGGCCGCCCGGGGCTGGTTCTTCCTCGACATGCTCTCCGCCTACCACCTGGGCATCATGATGCTCATCTTCGGGATGTGCACCGCCTACGCCTGGGCCTATTTCGGCGCCGAACTGCGCCTCGGGCGGCTGACCCTGGGTCAGGCCCGGCAGTTCGCGGCGCTCTGGTCGGGCGCGCTCTTCGCCATGACCCTGGTGCTCATTTCCAACAATGTGGGCATCATGTGGGTCGGCGTGGAGGCCACCACCCTGGTGACCGCCTTCCTGATCTGCATCCACATCAACCGCGTCTCGCTGGAGGCGATGTGGAAATACATCCTGATCTGCTCCGTGGGCGTGGCCTTCGCCTTCATGGGCGTGCTCCTGGTCGCCGCCGCCCTGCCCGCCGGCATTCCCGATCCGGTCCGCGGCCTTGCCTGGACCGACCTGGTCGCGAACGCCCACACGCTCGATCCGCTGAAGATCAAGGCGGCCTTCCTTTTCCTCCTGGTGGGGTACGGGACCAAGGCCGGCCTCGCGCCCATGCACAACTGGCTGCCCGACGCCCACAGCCAGGCCCCGGCGCCGGTCTCGGCGCTCTTTTCGGGATTCATGCTGAACGCGGCGCTCTACTGCCTGATGCGGTTTCTGCCGATCACCGAGGCGGCCACCGGGAATGCGGGCTGGGCCATGGGCATCTTCCGTCTCTTCGGCATCATCTCCATCCTGACCGCCGCGGTCTTTATCATGTTCCAGAAGGACCTCAAACGGCTTCTGGCCTACAGCAGCGTGGAGCATATGGGCATCATCATTTTCGGCCTGGGCCTCGGTCCCCTTGGGGCCGCGGCCGCGCTCTTCCATACTCTCAACCACGCGGTCTGCAAGAGCCTGGCCTTTTTCGCCGCCGGCCGGCTGGGCCAGCAGTTCGGGTCACATGAGATCAGTGTGCTGGAGGGCGCGCTCCGGCGTTCGCCAGTTTGGGGGGCGGGCATTTTCGGCAGTTTGCTGGCCCTGGTGGGCGTGGCGCCCTTCGCCCTGTTCATGAGCGAATTCCAGATCCTGAAAGCCGCCCTTGATTTCAAGCTGGTCACGGCCGTGGTCCTCTTTCTCGTCGGCAACGCCATTGTCTTTGTCGGCGCCACCGCCCATGCGATCGACCTGGCTTGGGGCGGCGGGGAGGATGCGGCGCCCGACACCACCACCCGGCGGTTCGAGATCGTCCTGGTGGTCCTGCCCCTGGCCGGGCTCCTCCTGCTGGGCCTCTGGATGCCCGGCCCGCTCCACCGCATGCTCACGGCCGCGGCCGCGATCATGGCGCCCGGCGCGGGGGTGACGCCGTGAGCACCCGCCTGCTCGCGCTGTGGAACGGCAAACCGGTGCCGCTGGCCGAGGTCCCCGTACTGGAGATCGACGACCTGCGCGACGCGGTGGTCACCGGCGTGCGGAGCGGTGCGCGCCTCGCCGCGCTCTTCGCCGCGCCGGCCGATGCCTGGCCGGGCGGCGTGGCCGGCCGCCACATGCTGGTGGCCGTGCTGGCGCGGGATGCCGTTTCGACCCTCGCCCTGGGCGCGGCCCGGGTCACGGCCGCCTATCCGGCGTTCACCACGGCTTGCCCGCAGGCCCATTGGTTCGAGCGGGAAGTATTTGAGCAGTACGGTATCGAGCCGGAGGGGCATCCCTGGCTCAAACCCATCCGTTTCCAGCCGCCCCTGGCCGGCGGCGGCGCCGCCCCGGAGATCGGCCGCGCCGGTTTCTTCGCCATGGGCGGCGACGAGGTCCACGAAGTGGCCGTCGGGCCCGTGCACGCGGGGATCATCGAACCGGGGCATTTTCGGTTCCAGTGCCACGGCGAGGATGTCTACCACCTGGAGATCTCCCTGGGCTACCAGCACCGCGGTGTGGAACGCGCCCTGGCCGGCGGTCCCGACAAACGCACCCTGCACTACATGGAGACCCTCGCGGGCGACACCACCACCGGCCATACCCTGGCCCACTGCCAGGCCGTCGAGGCTCTGGCCGGGTGCACCGTGCCCGTGAAAGGCCTGATCATCCGCAGCATCGCCCTGGAGCTTGAACGGCTGGCCAATCATACCGGCGACCTTGGCGCGCTGGCCAACGATGTGGCTTTCCTGCCCACGGCCGCCTACTGCGGCCGCCTGCGCGGGGATTTTCTCAACCTCACCGCGCGGCTGTGCGGCAACCGGTTCGGCCGCGGGCTGGTGGTCCCCGGCGGCGCGGGTTTCGACCTGACGGCCGAACGCGCGGCCGGTATCGGCGAACGGCTGGAGGATGTGTTCCGGGATGTGCGCGGCGCGGTCGAACTCCTGCTGGACGCCCCTTCGGTCCTGGCGCGGTTCGATGACATCGGCCGCGTGACCGCGGCCACTGCCCGGGAGATCGGCCTGGTGGGCCCGGCGGCGCGGGGTTCAGGCGTGGACATCGATGTGCGCCGCGATTTTCCGTCCGGGATCTTCCAGTTCCACCAGATGCCCGTTTCCACCTGGAGTTCGGGGGATGTCTTCGGCCGCGCGGCCGTGCGGTGGCTCGAGATCCAGAAGTCGGTCGAGTTCATCGGGTTTCAGACCGCCCATCTGGCCGAGGGGCCCGTGCGTGAACCGGCGGGACCCCTGGCCGCCGCCAGCGCGGTGGTGAGCCTGGTCGAGGGCTGGCGCGGGGAGATCTGCCATGTGGCGCTTACCGACGCGGCCGGGCGGTTCTTCCGGTACAAGGTGGTCGATCCCTCCTTCCACAACTGGTTCGGCCTGGCCCTGGCCTTGCGCGACCAGCAGATCTCCGACTTCCCGCTCTGCAACAAGAGTTTCAACCTCTCCTATTGCGGACATGACCTATGATCAGGACCATCTTCGAGCGCATCCGCCAGAAAAAACGGACCATCCCGTTCCCGGGCCGGGACCCGGTCCTGCCTGAACTCTTCCGGGGCGTGCCCGTGATCGACGCCGCCCGGTGCCCGGCTGGGTGCGCCGCCTGCGTCGCGGCCTGCCTCACGGGAGCCCTGCGCCGGACGGAGCAGGGGCCGGCGATCGACCTCGGCCGCTGTCTCTTCTGCACCGACTGCACCGCGGCCTGCCCGCATGGCGGCCTGAAGTTCGGCACCGACTGGAAACTGGCGGCCCGGACCCGCGCCGATCTCGACTTCGCGGGTGGCACCCACCCGCCGGCCCGCATGCTCGACGCGAAGATCCAGAAGCTTTTCAAGCGTTCCTTCCGGCTCCGCCAGGTGAGCGCGGGCGGGTGCAACGCGTGCGAGGCGGACACCAATGTGCTCAACACCGTGGTCTTCGACCTCTCACGGTTCGGCATCCAGTTCGTGGCCTCGCCCCGCCACGCCGACGGCATCCTGGTCACCGGCCCGGTGCCGCAGAACATGTGGCTGGCCCTTAAAAAGACCTACGCCGCCGTGCCGTCGCCCAAGGTGGTGATCGCCGTGGGCGCTTGCGCCATTTCGGGCGGCCCGTTCATCGACCACGCCGAGGTCCACAACGGCGTGGAGGGGCTCCTGCCCGTCGACCTCTACATCCCCGGCTGCCTGCCCCATCCCATCACCATCCTGGACGGGATGCTGCGGCTCATCGGCAGGCTGTAGATGACCGGCCTTCCCGTCTGGTTCCCTCCTTCACTAAGTACACCGCCCCATAATAAAGGGGTCAAAAGAGGGCGCGCCGGTACCACCGTGGCATTCTTTTCCGCTGTAGGGGCACGGCATGCCGTGCCCTCGCTTGCGCCGGCTTGTGGACGGAGTCGATGAAGATCCAGCCC
>JBDREB010000424.1:0-9598 GCA_043820325.1 Planctomycetota bacterium
TCGCGAAACGGCAATAAAGGGCGGGTTTGAAACCCGCCCCTACGGTAACCACCCAAACCGGCCTATGGTTGATTCACGCGCCTGGCTGACGCCAAAAAGTGCCAAAGCATTTTCCGCCGGGATCAGGAAATCTGCAGTTACGCCGGGTTCGAGGCGCATATGCGGACCGGCGACCTCACCGACCTTTTATCCTGGAGCAATCACCCCAACCGCCGCGGCCACGAGCTGGTCGCGGGACTGCTTTTGAGGTGGTTTCCGGCCTGAGCCACCCCCCGGCGCTGTAACAGGAAAAATTACTTGCAAACCCGGTGGCGGCCGGTATAATGATTCCCGCATGAAAACAATGTGAACCGCTGGAGATAATGGGCCGGCGGCCGCGCGGGCCGTCCGGTCCCTTTCCGTCCGCCGTGCGGTAGAGGATGCGGGTACATGGAAGAACTGATCGGTACGACCATCGGCGGATGCCGGATCGACGCGCTGATCGGCAAGGGCGGCATGGGCGCGGTCTACCGCGGCACCCAGATGAGCCTCAAACGGCCGGTGGCGATCAAGATCATGGCCTCCAGCCTGCAGGAGAAGCATCAATATATCGAACGGTTCCTGCGCGAGGCGCAGATCGTCGCCCGCCTGAACCACCCCAACATCATCCACATCTACGATACCGGCCAGAAAGACGGCACCTATTACATTATCATGGAATTCGTGGAAGGCCGTTCGCTGACGGCGCTCATCAAGGAACAGGGCGCCTTGAAGCCGGCGGCCGCGCTCGATATCGCGGCCCAGATCGTGCAGGGGCTGGCCGCGGCCTGGCAGGCGCAGATCGTTCACCGCGACATCAAGCCGGAGAACATCATCCTGACCCCGGGCAACCGCGTCAAGATCGCCGACTTCGGCCTGGCCAAGGGCACGGGCGAGGTGGATGGCATCACCATGACCGGCCAGGTGATGGGCACCCCCGCGTTCATGAGCCCGGAACAGTGCCGCGGCGAGGCGACCGATTTCCGGACCGACATCTACGCCTTCGGCATCACGCTCTATTACATGCTCACCGGCAAGGTGCCGTACACGGGCAGCAGCACGGCCGAGATCATTTTCAAGCACATCAACGCGGCCATCCCGTCCCTGGTCCAGGAGCTGGGCGATCCCGCGCTCAAGAATGTGGATGTGATCCTGCGCACCTGCCTGTGCAAGGATACCAGCAACCGCTGCGGCGATTACGGCGTCCTCTTGCGCAACATCGAGACGGTCCGCCGCGGCGGCTCGCCGGCCGGCAGCGCCAATCCCACCCTGGTGGTCGAAGCTCCCGCCCCGTCCGCCCCGCCGGCCCCGGCGCCGGATGAGTCGGGACGCCTGGCACCCGCGGGCGGTCATACCTGTTCCCAGTGCGGCCGGGCCTTTGACCAGGAACCCGATTTCCACAACGAAGTGACCTGTCCCGATTGCAAATTCCGCTTCCGGCCCGGCGCCGGCGGCACGGCGGCCCCGGAGACGGGACTGCATGTCCGGGAGATGATGCGCAGTCCGTCGCGGGTGATCAAGGTCGCGGCGGGCCAGGCGGCCGAAGAGACCCTGGAGGGCCGCATCCGGCGGGTGATCCTGCTCCAGCCCCGGGCGGCGCTCGAACTCATGCTGGCGATCGTGGCCGCGGTGAAAGCCCGCGGGACCCCGTACCGGCTGATCCTGCCCGAACAGATCCTGATCCGCGGGGACGGCGGCGTGTCGGTCAACGACACGGACGCGGCCTTCGACACGCTCGCGCCTGAACCGGCGGCCTTCGCTTCGCCCGAACTGGCGCGCGGCGAGGCGGCCGCGCCGGCTTCGGATGTCTATTCCCTCGGCCTGGTCCTCTTCTACATGCTGACCGGGCGCTATCCCGTGGAAAGCCCGCACCTGGAGGCGGTGCGGCAGTTCCATCTGGGCGGGCACGCCGACCTCAAGCCCGGCAAACTGAACCCGATCGTGAGCGCCACGCTCACCCGCATCATCCGGATGATGTGCGGGGCGGGGACCGAAACCCGCCTTGATTCCCTGGCCACGGTGACGGAGATCCTGCAGAATGAACTGAAGCGGGCCGGCGGCGCCACGGTGGACGACCTGGTGTCGGCCGCCCCCGCGGAAACAGCGCCCGCGACCCCGCCGCCCCAGCCGGCCGTCGCGGCGGCCCCGCCACCGTCCGCCGGCATGCGGGGGCCCACACATGTCGCCTGTTCCCAGTGCCGCGAGTGGAACCCGCCCGCCGAATATGTCTGCAAGGGGTGCGGCAAGCTCTTGGTCGAGGAAAATCCCGATCGCGCCCCCAAGACCGCCAAGGAATACCTGGAAGTCGGCATGCTCCTCCACAGCAAGGCGCGCCATGACACGGCTATGATGGTCCTGCGTGAGGGCCAGGGCCGGTATTTCACGGATGCCGCGATCGGCGAACAGATCCGCAAGGTCGAAGCGGCCCAGCAGGAAAAAAACCTCCGCATCATCGAAGACCGCGCCGCGGAAAGCGCCGGCCGCAGGGACTTCACCACGGCGATCATCGATTGGGAAAAAGCCGCCGCCATGTCCGGGGAGGCCCGTACGCGCAATTACGAGAAGATCCGCTGGGCGAAGAGCGAACTGCGCCGGCGCCGGCCGGCGGTCGCCGGGCTGATCGCCGCGGCGGTCGTCGTGCTCGTCCTGGTGCTCGCGTTCCTGTTCCCCCAGGTCGTCCTGCCGCCGGTCAACCGCCTGCTGGGGCGCATGCACATCCGCATCGCCATGCTCGAGCGGTGGGAACCCAAGGGGCTGGACGCGGCCGAAACCCATCCCGAGATCCTTTCCCACGACGAACTGGCGGGCCACCTTACCCGGGTGCAGGGCCGCCACCTTTCCGCGGCCGACCAGGAACATGTGGCCCGGATGCAGGACCTGCTTGTCACCCGGCTCAAGGAAAAGCTCCAGACCACACCCTTCTGGCAATACGGGGAGTATATCGACCAGGCCCTGCCGCTGGTCCGGGCCGAACACCATGACCGTCTCCGCATCCTGCGCGTGAAAGCCCTGAACCGCCACCTGGACGCCTGTCTGGCCGGCGCCGGCGCCGACCGGACCGCCGCGCTGGCCGAGCTGGACCGGCTGGTGCCGCTGGCGGCGGGCACGATGGTCGAGGAAAAACTGACCGCGGCCGTGCGCGACCTGCAGGCGCTTCAGAAACGGGAACAGAACCCCGACGCGATCAAGGCCGGCCAGGCCCTGCTGGCCGCGGCCTGGGAGCGCGAACAGGCGGGCGACCTGGCCGGTGCGCTCGACCGCTTCAAGCAGGTACGCACCGACTGCGCCGACGCCGACCTCTTCCCCGGCATGGAAGGGGAGGCCCGCACCGCGATCGACCGGATCGGGGGATACCAGTCCCAGGCCGCGGCCCTTCTGGGCAGGGCCGCGGCGCTGGCCCGCGGCGGGCGGCCGGCCGAGGCCGCGGCCGAATACGGGCGGCTCATCGCCTCGTTCCCGCTGGCCGACGCCACCCGGCGGGCCCAGATCCCGCTGGAGGTCAGTTCCGATCCAGCCGGGGCCGGGGTGTTCGTGAACGGAGCCCGCAAGGGGGTCACGCCGCTCTCCCTGTTCATCTCGCCCCGCGAAGAAAGCACGATCTCCGTGAAGCTCGACGGGTTCCTGGAACAGGCGGTGCCGGTGACCCGGGTCCCCTTTGCCCCGGGCACGCCGTGGAAACTGGCCGTGACCCTGCTGCGGGCGCCTTTATATGTCCTGCCCGCCGGCGCGCCCGTGTCGGGGATCCACATCTGCGGCGCCAAGATCGTGGCCGCCGCGGCCGACGCCGTGGTGACCGTGGATTTTCCCGAAGGCAAACCCCGCACGCGCCGGTTCCCCTATCCCGGGGAGCGGCCCGCGGCCCCGGCGGCGGTGCAGGTGTTCCCCGCGCCGGACGGGTTCGGTTGTTACCTGGTGCAGGACCGCACGGTCCTCCATTTCGATCCCCTGACCGACAAGCTGGCCGTGGTCGCCACCCTGCCCCTGGCGCCCGCCCCGCCCCTGCGGATCGATCCTTTCTTCCCGTCCAAGGATATCGCCCTGGTGGGCTGGGACGGCAAGTTCAAGCTGGTCTGCTTCGACCTGGCCGCAAAATCCATCCGCTGGCAGCGGGCGTACAAGGATTCCGGTTTCGTGACGCCGCATGCCGCCTTCCGGGAACTGGTCGTGGCCGCCGACCCCGCCGGGCCCGGGCTGCAGTGCCTGGACCGCGACACCGGGAAACTCGTGTATGCGATCCCGTTCGCGGCCACCGAATATTTCCTGGTGGTCGACAACGGGGAGCTGATCGTCGCCGGGCGGGACGGCCAGCTCATGCGTTTCAACATGATCAAGAGCCGGAGCGTCATCTGGAAGACGGCCATCACCGGCGGCACGATCAGCGCCGCGCCCCTAGTGTCGGGCGGTACGGTCGTGACGCTCCAGGAGAACGGCATATGCCGGGCGTTCCAACGGCTGGACGGCACCCAGCTGTGGGAAAAACAGGCCGGCAGCGGGCGCCTGGACGGGGGTCTTTTTTTAAAAAATAGTATTTACATTTATGATTTATCTGGTACCATAACCGTATTGGACCAGAATGGCGTTCTGCAACAGCGGTTATTCGGCAAACCGCTGGCCACCGGCATCTACGGTATGGAGGCTGCCGTGGTCTTTGCCGACCGGGAGGGCAACCTTGTTCTGTATTCGCGTTGACGGCGGAGGCGGCCGGTGATCTACGCCTGCCATGATTGCCTGGGCCAGATCAGCCTGGAGGAGGTCTCGACCGCCACGGTCTATGTCTGTCCCCATTGCGGGGCGCACGGCAATGTCATGCGCCTGCGGGAAAATGCGCCGGTGAGTGCCGGCGCCGACGGGATCGATCCGGACGCGGCGGCCAACGATGCCCTGGAACCGATCACCGGTGCGGCCGCCAATCCCGATCCGGCCGGCGGCCAGGCCCGGACCATGGATTACTACCCCGCCACCCCGGCCCAGGCCCCGTCCAACCCGTTCCTCAAGGAATTCACGGCCAATAACATCTTTGACCAGATGGAGGCGGGTACGGCCACCCCGGGTCCGGCGGCACCGGCACCGATGCGGTCCGGTCAGCCCCCCCCCGCCCGGCCGCCGTTTGTGGCCGTGCCGCCCCGGCCCGCGGCCACGCCGCCGCCGGTGCGTCCGGCGCCCGCCCAACCGCCGACCCCCGCCGCGCCGGTCATAGCCGGCCAGATGGTGACCGTCGACTGCCCGGTCTGCCGGGAACCCAACCAGGTCCCAGCCGACAGCCTGGCCGCCATGTACAATTGCGCCAGCTGCGGTTCCCTCTTTTCCCCGTCCCGGGGGGTGATTGAGGGGGTGCCGCCGAGCGATGATCTCGTGGGCCGGCAGATCGGCGGCTGCATGGTGCAGGGCCGCATCGGCGAAGGCGGCATGGGCACGGTCTACCAGGGCATGCAGGTCTCCCTCGACCGCCAGGTCGCCATCAAGATCCTGCCGCGGCAGTACACCCGCAACGGCAGTTTCATCCAGCGGTTCGAGCGCGAGGCCAAGGCCTTGGCCAAGATCAGCCATCAGAACATCATGCAGATCTATGATTTCGGCCTGCATGGCGATGTCTACTACATGATCATGGAGTTCATCGACGGCCAGAGCCTGTCCGATGTCCTGGAGGAACGCTTCGTCCTGCCGCTGGAGGAGGCCCTGCCCTTCATCAAGCAGGCCGCGCTCGGACTGGCCTGCGCCCAGAAGAACGGTGTGATCCACCGGGATGTCAAGCCGGACAACATCATGGTCGACGACCACAATGTGGTCAAGATGACCGACTTCGGCCTGGCCAAGATGGTGGGTATGGGCGTTGCCGAGCTGACCCAGGAGGGGGTGCGCGTGGGGACCCCCGCCTTCATGAGCCCCGAACAGTGCAAGGGTCAGAAATCCCTGGATGTCCGCACCGACATCTATTCGCTGGGCGTGACTTTCTACTTCGCCCTGTCGGGCAAACTGCCCTTTACGGGGGATTCGCCCTTTGCGATCATGCTGAAGCACCAGAACCAGCAGGCCACCCCGCTCAAGAACCTGGTGCCGGGGTTGCCCGAGGCGATCTCCGAGATCGTGGATCACATGATGGAAAAGGACCCGGATGACCGGTATCAGAGCTGGCCGGACTTCCTGGACGCGCTGGCCGCGGTGGAACGGTTCATGTCGGCCAATCTTCCGGACGCCTCCGATACCGCCTTCCGCAGCCCCCATGTCGACACCAAGACCCGCAACATCGAGGTCCAGCAGCAGGCCGATGTCCTGCCGCCGGACTGGGGCGCCAACGAGGGGCCGCCGCCCTCCCCGGACGACGAAAAGATCGCCGAGATCGCCCGCCTGGTCCAGGAGGGCGACGGGCTCTTCTCGGCCGGCAATTTCGACGAGGCCATCAACACCTGGCAGAAGGCCCTGTTCCTGGACCCCAACAATGTGGAGATCCAGGACAAGATCTCCGAGGCCCGCGGCCGGCTGCGCCAGAAGAAGATCGAAAGCATGCTCGCCGAGGCCAATGAATTCGAACGCAAGGGCTGGTACCGGGAGGCGCTGGCGAAGCTGGAGGAAATGGCCAAGCTCAAGCTGACTTGGCAGGTGAAGGACATGGTCAGCCGGAGCATCACCCGCGTCAAGGACCGGATGCGCAAGCGCCAGTTCGCGGTCCGCGTCGTGCGGCTGCTCATCGTGGCGGCCGTCCTCTTCGGCGCCCTGGTGATCGTCTATCCCCTCTACATGGAGCGCCGGGCCCGCCAGGCCTTCGAACGCGCCGACGCCACCGCCCGGGACGCCGCGGTGCTCATGGCACGCGATTTCGACCTCTACAAGGTCATGACCGAGGAGGCGATCGCCGCCTTCCGCAAGGTGTCGGCCAATGCCGTACCCAACCGGGGCATTGCCGGCCTGGTCTTCAGGGTGGCCCACCGCGAGAATCCGTGGCTGGAAAAGGCCACGCAGCGGGCGGACGAACTGGAACTGCGGATCCGTGACGAAGCGATCCGGTACACCTACCGCCGGGCACTGGAAGAGGCCGACCGCTATGAGAAGGTCGGCAAGGTCACCGACGCTGAACTGGTCCTCGACAAGGCGGTGGCGATCTACGGCAAGGAGACCCCCCATTACGAGATGCTGGCCGTCATCCATGCGCGCGTCAAGGCGGCGGCCGCCGGCATCCGCGAACTCTATGAGGCGGCGGTGGCCAATGATGCGTTCGAGAAGACCACGCCCGAGGAGATCCAGCTCTTCGCGGCCTACGCCAAGGTCCAGACCGCCTGCGCCTTCTACCGCCGGGTCAGCACCGAATATGCGGACTCGGTCTACGGCCTGAAGGCCAAGCGCATCTTCCAGGTCAACAGCACCCCGGAAGGGGCCGAAGTGACCGTGATCATGGCCGACGGGCGCGAGATCACGATCCGGGACCAGCTCACCCCGCTGGAGATCCCCCTGGCCATGCCCAACCAGCTCTTTACCCTGCGGGTCAACCGGCCGGGGTTCAAGCCGGTCGAAAAGAAATACCGGGAGAACACTCTGGACCGGCTGAACGAGCTTTTCATCCTCGAAGCGGGTCCGCTCTGGGTGGGCCGGACCAGCGAACGCAAGAGCATCAATTCCCAGCTCGCCTTTGCCGGCGGGCTGGCCATCGTTCTGGCCAACGGCCGCCTGCAGGCCCTGCGGAACGACAACGGGCTGCCGGCCTGGGACGAGGAGAACTACGGGGGCAAGGACTCCCCGATCATTTCGCCCGCCTTTAATAATGACCGGGACATCTTGGTCCTCGGCAATGACCTGGTCGTGCCCGGCAATGACGGACGGATCTTCAAGATCATTGCCGATGTGCGCGCGCCCGCCAAGTGGCTGTCCGCTCAGGCCCTCACCGGGACGGGACGGGAACCGACCGCCCCGGTGGCGTTGAAAGTGGGGCCGCTGCGCGACCGGACGGTCCTGTTCTACGGAGGCGGCCCCGTGAACGGCGCCTTCGTGGGTGCCCTCTACCTGGATGACCTGACCGACCCGTGGTCCGTCGCCGGCCGGAATGGGCCCGCCTGCCCGGTCGATGCCGATGTGCGCGCCACGCCCGTGTTCTACCGGGGCAACATCGTGGCCCACACCGACCGGGGCACGCTCTACTACATCGATGCCGCCACCGGGGCGGTCATCCGCATGGTGCCCGCCGCCGCGACCGGCCATGTGGAGGCCGCGGCCATCACGGCCCAGGATGAATGGGTCTATTATCTTTCCACGGAACGGGGTCAGGAGAAGAGCCAGGTCCAGAAGATCAACCTGGTCACCGGCGAGGTCGCCTGGCGCCCGATCATGCTGCCGGGGCTGATCGAGCCGGCCGAACCCGTGCTCGTCGGCAACCGCCTCATCCTGGCCATCCGGATGTTCGACAAAGGCGAGGTTATCGCCCTGGACACAGCCACCGGCACCACGGTGTGGTCCTACCCCAAGGACCGGAACATCAGCCCCATCACCCCCGGCATCACCGCCTGGGGACGCTACCTCTTCTGCCCGGCCGGCACCACGATCCTGGTCCTGGACGCCGACGGCAACTTGGTCCACGACAAGTACGGGACCCAGTTCGGCAAGATCACCCGCAAGGTTCAGGTCCACGACAACGCCATCTATTGTGTTTCCGGCTACGGCATGGTCTACAAGTATCTCATTCCGCCCGAACTCGTCGTGCCATGAGGATCATCGCGGGGGCCCGGCGCGGACGCATACTCGCCTACCACCCGGACCTGCCCGTGAAACCCCTGCCCGACCGCCTCAAGGAGTCCCTGTTCAATATCCTGGCCCCGGAGGTCCCCGACGCCCGGGTTCTGGACACCTATGCCGGCGTGGGCTCCTTCGGTCTGGAAGCCCTGAGCCGCGGCGCCACCCACGCGACCTTCGTGGAGAACGGGGCGGCCATCCTGCCGTACCTGCGCCGCAACATCGAAGGGGCGGGGTTCAAGTCCGCCGCGTATGTGGCCGCCGAGGATGTTTTCACCTTCCTGCGCCGGCCGCACCGGGGCGCACCCTACACATTGGCCTTCTTCGACCCGCCTTTCGCGGCCGTCGAAGAAGGACGATTCTTCCCCGACCTTGAGGGCGTGGCCGCTTCGCTGATGCTGGCCGACCGCGGGCTGCTCATCGTCCGCCTGCCGTCGACCGTGCCGTCACCGGCCGCCGCCACAGGCCGGCCGCTGGTGGACGAACGCACCTACGGCCGCAGCCGGGTGGCCTTTTACCAAAAGGGGGCCCCGTGAGATCGGCGGTGGCCGTTCTGCGCGCCTTCAACGCCCCGCTCAGCCTGGAGACCCTGGAAATACCCGCCTTGGAACCGGGGGAGAGCCTGGTGCGGCTGACCGCCGCGGGCGTGTGCGGATCGGATGTGCACATGTGCCATCCAGGTGATGCGGGATCGGCAAGGCATCAAGGCCGTGCTGGTCTTTCCGAAATGCAGATTTCCTGATCCGGGCGGAAAATGGGTTGGCGCATTTTCATGTCAGGCAAGAGTGTAAATCATCCGCATTCCGGTCTCGGGATGGTGGAAAGATAATTCGTTCAGTTCGAGTAGCAAGGCGCCAATTGCCTT
>JBDREB010000425.1:0-5858 GCA_043820325.1 Planctomycetota bacterium
TTGTCGAATTGTATACTTTATTCATTTAGGGGCACTTACCGTTGGGGGGGGTTTGAAACCCGCCCTTTATGGCCGTTTCGCTATTAGACGGGAGGGCGGGTTTCAAACCCGCCCCTACACGGTTGACATCCGGATGTTCCCCACACAATCACCTGTGGGTCGGAAAAAGCGCCAAACCTTTTTCCGAAAAACATGCCCGGTTACGGATAGGGATCAGGAAATCTGAACTGACCTCTGACCTCCGTCCTCTGATCTCTCTCTCTCATCCGAAATATTCCCTGATGAACGCCAGTTTCACATCGTTGTGCACCCAACCGCCGCCTTCGTGCTTGCAGAATGGGTAGGCGGCGATCCGTTTCTTCCCGTCCGGGATCCGGTTGTAGGCCGCGTAAACATTCTGGGGCGGGCAGATGGGATCACGCAGGCCGCAGGAGACGAGGACCGGGCAGGTGATGCGCTGGGCCAGATTCAGGTTGTCGAAGTAGCTCAGGTTCTTAAGGACGAGCGGAATACGGTCGGGGAAATTCTTCAGAAACCCCACCATCTCGCCCACGCCGCCGGCCTCGTCGAAAAGCCGCTTCTCGAACCAGCAGTTGGAGGGCACATCGGCCATCACCGGCCACGGGGCAGGTGAAATGCAGCACGCTGTCCTCCGCGGCGAGCAGGCACAGGGCGCCGTCGCGCACGCCCCACCCGCCCCGGAGCACGGCCACGCAGCCGCCGAGGGCGGTCCGCTCTGAACCCAGGTCGCATTGCGCGAACGCGCCGAGATCGAGGTCGAGCACCTCGCGCCAGACGCGGGTGGTATCCGCCGAAGCGGTGGGGTCGGTCATTGCGGCCGTCCGTTCAGCCCATGGTCACGGTGACGGTCACCGCGCGCTGGCGCGGATCGTGGGGGATGCAGGTGCCCGGCACCCGCCGGCCGTCGACTACCAGCTCCCGCACGCCGTGCTCGACACCGCGGGGGTTTTTGACCGTGATCCGGTAGGTGGTGCCGCGGTAGACGCGCGTCAGGGTGAACCCCTTCCATTTCGCGGGAATGGACGGGTCGATGATCAGGCCGTCAAATCCCGGTTTGCAGCCGATGATCCCCTGCATGGTGCCTAGGGCGATCCAGGCCGCCGACCCGGTCAGCCACTGGTTGCGGCCGCGGCCGACGATGTGGAAGGGCGGCTGGGAGATGAACTGGCAGGAGACATAGGGCTCCACCTCGAACCGCTCCGCCCGCCGGTTCTTGGTGGTGCCCGCCTTGCGCATGAAATATTCGTAGGCCCTGTTGCCGCGGCCCAGGTGCGCCTCGGCCGCGATCATCCACGCCGAGGCGTGGTTGAAGACCGCGCCGTTCTCCTTGACGCCGGCCGTGACCACGGTGGCCGAGCCGATGCCGTCCATGTCGAACTTCGTGAAGGGCTTGTCCATGATCTTGTGGCCCCACGGCGTGCCGATCCGTTTTTCGACCTCGTCGAGCATGCGCTTCGCGGACTTGCCGCCGATGATGCCGGCCAGCACGGCCCAGGGCTGGGGCTCGAGGAAGATCGTGGCGTACCCCATGCGCTTGCTCCGCTTCGAGCCCAGCACCACGCCGTTCGTTTTGATCATGCGCTTGTACCACGCGCCGTCCCAGCCCACGGTGTTCATGAGCTTTTTGATGGTCGTGTAGCGCTTTTTCCATTCGGCCACCCGCCGGGTCCGGCCCGCGTGTTCAGCCAGCTCGATGAGCGCCTGCGTGGAGGCGCAGTAGAGCGCCGAGGTGAACATGGATTCCGTCGCCTTGTCGCCCGGGTTCAGGCTGTCGTTCCAATCGGCGCACCCGGTCTGCAGCAGGCCGTGCTTCCCGCGCATCTTCCAGGCGAAATCCTGGGCCGCGACGAGCCGGTCGAAGACCGACCCCTTCCGGGGCCCGTCCTGGAACGGCACCAGCGCGGCCAGGAACTTCACATCGCCCGTTTCGCGCACATACAGGTTCACCGTGAGCGCGGGCCAGTTGTGGTCGTCGTAAAACCCGGTCCCGCCCCACTTTTTGGTGACGGGATTGAAATCGTGGCAGGCCTGGCCGTCGGGGTGGATGGCGGCCATGATGGATCCCAGCATCGTGCGCGCCACCTCGGGGAAGGCGTGCAGGAGGCCCATCTGGTCCTGCGAAGAGTCGCGGAACCCGATCGAGCGGCCGATGCCCCACTCGTAGGCGGAGATCGACCGCGAGAGCCGCATGGTCATGGCCGCCTGGTATTGGACGAACCCGTTCACCACCGTGTCGAACTCCCGGTCCGGGGTCCTGACCTGGAATTTGTTGAGGCGGTTGTCCCATTCCTTTTTGAGCGCGGCGAAAGCGCGGTCCACGGCCGCGAACGACTGGTAGGCGAGCGCCTCACGCTTCCAGCCCTTTTCCTGACGCGCCATGCCCGTGCGGTAGACAATGCGCTTCGTGGCGCCCGGCGCGAGCGTGAAACGGTGTTCGAGGCTGCCGATGGGATAGCCCGAGTTGCCGCAGTAGTTCGCCGACCGGCCCCGCCAGACCACGGCCGGCTCCTTTTCGCTGGTGTACGCGTCACCCAGAAAGGTGTCGCGGTCGCCCGTATATCCCGTGTGGCGCGGCGTGGCGATGTGGAACCCGTAGTGCTGGACAAAGCACATGTCGTGCAGGCCGGTGCCGATGTCGTTCCAGGAATGGTGCGCGATCGCGCCGATATCCTTGTGGTATTCCTGGAGCGAGATGTTGGGCGTGTTGTCGATGTCCATCAGGTCGCGCATCGCACCCCAGAAGGCGAACTCGGCATAACTGAACGAGGAAAGACGGCGGGTCTTTTTCGAAAGGTTCGTCACGCGCAGGTCCCAGATCTCCTGCCGGCCCGTAAGCGGGACGAAGTAGGTGATTTGGGTGCGGATCCCCTCGTATTCCATGGTGATGATCTGGTAATTGGTGCCCACCCGGCAGGTATACCGGCATTTTGCCACGGGCATATGGACCGGCGCCCAGGTGGCCGACCAGTACTTTTTCGTGGCATGGTCGTGGACATAGACATACCGGCCGGGCCGGTCGTAGGGCACGCCCTGGAACCGGTAGCGAAGGAGGCGGTAGACGCGCGGGTCCGTATCGTAGCTCACGCCGCCCGCGGTGTGGGAGATCATGGCCACATACGAATCGTTCATGAGGTAGTTGAACCACGGCCGCGGCGTATCGGGCCGCGTGATCACGAACTCGCGCGCTTCGGGATCGAAATAGCCGAATTTGCCCTTTGCCACGGCTGTCATACGACTTCCTTCGCATCAATAGTTGGGGCATCTCATTGTAGCGGGAACCCCCCATTGTCAAGCGGTAACCCGGCGAAACCGCTTGACTGTGGCCGGATGGGGCCTATAATACCTCCATTATCCGGAGGAACCCGTGGATACCTGCGCCGTCATCCAGGAAGAGTACCGCCCGCTCGATGTCACCGCCATCGCACCGATCCTGTCCGAACTCCTCGGCCTGGTCCCGTTCGATGCCGTCAAGCAGGTGCGCGAAGCCCATGGGATCATCGCCGCCGACCTGCCGCCGGACCGGGCGGCCCGGCTCAAGGCCCGGCTGGAACAGGCCGGGATCGCGGTCCGGATCATTCCCCAGGCCGCGGTGGTCCGCATCGGCAAGCCGCGGATCGTGCGCCTGGTGGAGATCGGCGCCGCGGCCCTGGGCGTGGTGTGGGGGTACTCGGGCGCGTCCGAGCCCCTGCCATGGGAGAACATCCATCTGCTGACGGCCGGGGCGATCATGGTCACCGAGACCGGTCCGGCACCGGCGCCGAAAAAAAGGCGGAAACCGGGCATATCGGTCACATCCATCGCGGCCGATTGCATCCTGCCCGGGTTGGGGAATGTGGTGCGCGCGCACCAACCGGCCGGCCGGCCACAGGGCGGCCCGGCCCGGGGGGGCACCAGCACGCACAGCCAGCACCTGCTCGATCTCTTCGCCCTGGGCGGCGGTGGGGAATTCCTGCACATCCGGATGCAGTCACGGGACCTGTACTATGACCGTATCCTGGGCGCGGAGGCCGGACGGGATTTTTACGCCAATTTCCGTCTGGTCGCAACCGCCATCGCCGCCAAGGCCCTCCGCGCGCAGGTGAGCCCGGAAACCCTGGCCCTGCTCCAACCCCCGGACCGCCGGCCGGCCGATGCGGCCGATCCCGATTTCGGCGACCTGAACGAATTCACCCAGTACAACCGCTGGCTGCTGCAGATAATGCAGGTCAATGCCGCCGGGCCGGTGTGACTCGCGACAAGCGATCGCAAAGTCGTAAGATCGAAAAGTCGGCAAGCCGAATTCCGATAAAATGTTAAATGCCAAATACTGACGGACTCGCAAAAAGTCCGTAATCCACCTGTGCGCGGCGCTTTACCCCGTAGCTGCGACCTTGAGCCTGTCGAAAGGCGGTCGCCCATCCGGAGGCGGGGGCAAGCCCGCAGCTACAAGAACTTGCGTGCATGATTCAGGGGAAGCATTATTACCACCGGCAGGACCTTCCCGAGCCCCATGGAACATGAAGTGCTCCTTTTTGCGAGTCCATCAATGCTAAAAGATAAATTTGCAATGGACCCCGGATCGCATACGCGGGTTTGCGGACAGACCGAAAATAAAACGCCCCCACGGTTGTCCGTGAGGGCGCGGGTGGTTGGTGGAGCTGGTGGGAGTCGAACCCATAGCCTCCGCATTGCGAACGCGGCGCTCTTCCATTTGAGCTACAGCCCCTTGTTTTTGAACAACCCTTTCAGGTAGGCTTTGAATTCGGGCGCGATATCGGGCCGTTTCAGCCCGTACTCGACCTGGGTCTTCAGGTACTCCAGTTTATTGCCGATGTCATGCCGCTTGCCCTCGAACTGGTAGGCATAGAGCGCCTGCCCCGCCTTGAGCTGGAGGCGCAGGGCGTCGGTGAGCTGGATCTCGCCGCCTGAACCGGGCTTGGTCTTTTCAATGAACGCGAAGATCTCCGGCGTGAGGATGTACCGCGAAGCGATGGCCAGGTCGGAGGGCGCCTTGTCGGGCGCCGGCTTCTCCACCAGGTCGTCCAGCTTCCAGGTCCGCGGGGCCACCTTGCGGCCGCTCACCACGCCGTAACGCGAGATCTTCTCCCGCGGCACCTGCTCCACGCCGATGACGGGCGCCTTGACCCGGCTGAAGACGTCGATGAGCTGGCGGGTACACGGTACGACCGCGTCAATGATCACATCGCCTAAAAGAACAACGAACGGCTCGTCGCCCACATGCTGGCGGGCGTGCAGAACCGCGTCGCCCAGCCCCTTGAGCTCCATCTGGCGGATGTAATGGATGTGCGCCATCTCCGCGATCCGCCGGATCTCCCGAAGCTGCGGCTTCTTGCCGCTGCGCTCCAGTTCGGCCTCAAGCTCGAAGGTCCGGTCAAAATGGTTCATGATCGCCTGCTTGCCGCGGCCGATGATGATCAGGATGTCGTCAATGCCGGCCTCCACCGCCTCCTCGACCACCAACTGGATCGTGGGCACATCCACGATCGGCAGCATTTCCTTGGGCTGCGCCTTGGTGGCGGGCAAAAACCGGGTACCGAACCCGGCCGCGGGAATGACCGCTTTCCGAATCATGCAGGGCTCCGATTGCAGGCCACGAGCGGCGGGAAATTATATGGCCGCCGCCGCGGATGTCAATACAAATCCACGCCCGGAACCATCTATTGGAGAAATTCTCTCCGGAATTTCTGAAAGCGTGGGAAATGCAGATTTCCTGATCCGGGCGGAAAATGGGTTGGCGCATTTTCATGTCAGGCAAGAGTGTAAATCATCCGCATTCCGGTCTCGGGATGGTGGAAAGATAATTCGTTCAGTTCGAGTAGCAAGGCGCCAATTGCCTT
>JBDREB010000426.1:0-14053 GCA_043820325.1 Planctomycetota bacterium
GGCCGGTTTGGGTGGTTACCGTAGGGGCGGGTTTGAAACCCGCCCTTTATTGCCGTTTCGCGATTAGACGGGAGGGCGGGTTTGAAACCCGCCCCTACACGGTTGACATCCGGATGTTCCCCGTACAATCACCTGTGGGTCGAAAAAAGTGCCAAACCTTTTTTCCGAAAAACATGACCGGTTACGGATAGGGATCAGGAAATCTGAACTGCGGGAAACTATTCGATTTTGCCAGGGAACGCGGGTTCTATGTCATCACCCACACCCAGCCCACGCCCGGCGCGAACGCCATCGCCTTCATGCCCGTGATGCGCAAGCGCCAGGATGTGCGGTTCATCCTCGGC
This sequence comes from Planctomycetota bacterium, assembly GCA_043820325.1. Classification (GTDB taxonomy): domain Bacteria; phylum Planctomycetota; class JBDREB01; order JBDREB01; family JBDREB01; genus JBDREB01. The sequence goes on from JBDREB010000426.1 coordinate 345, forward strand.
CACGCCTCACCCATCGAGGAATCAGTCTTCATGGCCCTCTCGTTCGAGAAATGTCGAGCCCTGCTGGCTGGCGCACTTCTCGCTGATGTTCGAGATGATGGGCCGCCTCTTCAAACATAAAAAGATGCTGGTGGGGACGGACGGCCCCATGCGGTTCCACCGCTGGGAGGTCGACAATGTGAAGATCGACACCATCGAGGAGGAAATATCCTACGCCCGCAAGCTCCTCCCGACGATGAAGGAGGTCCAGACTTACTGCTACGATAACGCGCTGGAGTTCTTCGGGATCAACCCGGGAAAGAATTGACCGCAGATCAGCGCGGATGAACGCGGGTTGTTGTCAGAAAAGAAGGATCCGTAACCACGGATGCACACAGATACCACGGTTGAAGATCAAGAGTCACAGGTCGCAGGTTCCAAGTTGTATGTTTCCAGATCCATAACCTGAACCTGAAACTTGACGGACTCGCAAAAAGGATCTTTGTCATGCTCCACAGGTCCCGGGACGGTCCTGCCGGTGGTAACCATGCTTCCTCGCAAGTCCTTGTAGCTGCGGGGTTTGCCCCCGCCTCCGGATGGGCGACCGCAAGGGTCGCAGCTACGGGGAAAAGCGCGCACACAGTAGGATTATGGACTTTTTGCGAGTCCGTCAAACTTGGAACTTGCAACTCATTGCCTTCCTCTGTGCCCTCTGTGGTCTCTGTGGCAAAGTTATTTCTTCCCCTCTTTGGCCTAGACGGCATCGTAGGCGGCTTCGAATTTTTCGTGGACCTTGTCGCGGGTGATGAGGTCGAGGATGTCCTTGTCGATCTCACCCTTGTCGGCCGCCGACTTGAGGATGGCGAAGATCTTCTCCACGGGCATGGCCGGCTTGTAGGGCCGGTCCTTGGCCGAGAGGGCCTCGTAGAAGTCGGCGATGGCCACGATCCGCGACTGGATCGGGATCTGGTCGCCCTTGAGGCCGTTGGGATATCCGGAGCCATCGAGCTTTTCATGGTGCTGACCGGCATAGAGCGGCACATTCTGCAGGCTGCGTTTGAAGGGCACTTCGTCAAGCATGCGCTTGGACCAGACCACATGGTCGCGCATCAGGCCGAGTTCTTCGCTCGTGAGACTGCCTTTGCGAATACTCAAGTTGTATTTCTCGTTGCTGGTGATGGCCGGCTGGGATACCTCGCCGCAGGCGCAGAGGCGCTTGGCGACCTCCTCGATCCGCTTGAGCTTGCCGTCGTCCATGAACTCGCCCGGCTTGTTGCAGTCGGCGATGAACTTGATCTCCTCGTCCATGCGTTTGAGGTCGGCGGCGAGTTCCTGGTCGATGGCCGCGGCGGCCGGGCCGGCGGCCGTCCCCGCGAACGCCAGCTTGGCCTGGGCCGCCTTGAGCTCGGCCATGCGCCGGAAGAGTTCGTAGCGCAGTTTCACCATTTCGATGCGGTCAATGATCGTTTCGAGTTTGGTCGACTTGTCCATGACCCACACCGGCGTGGTGACCTTGCCCACATCGTGGAGCCAGCCGGCCAGCCGGAGTTCCTCGAGCTCGTCGGCCGTGAAGGTGAACCCGGCGAAACGGCCCTCCTTGGTGTCATTGATCGCGCGCGCGATCCACATGGTGAACTCGGCCACGCGCTGGACATGATTGCCGGTGTAGCGCGACTTGGCGTCGATGGCCACGGCCAAGACGCGGATCAGCGACTCGAAGAGCGCCTTGGTCTCCTCCACCAGGCTGGCGTTGGCGATGGCCACGGCCGCCTGCGAGGCGAGCGCGCGGGTGAGGTCGACCATGCCGTCGGGGAAGGCGCCGATCTCACCCGTGGCGGGATCGGTGGCGTTCATGAGCTGGAGCACGCCGATCAGTTCGCCGGCGTGGCCGACCATGGGGGTGACCAGCATCGACTTGGAGCGGTAGCCGGTGCGGGCATCGTACTTGCGCGGGCCGGTGAAGTCAAACTGTTCCGAGGCGTAGACATCGGGCACATTCACCGTGGTGCGCGTGAGAGCCACATAGGCCGATACATTGGCCTTGTCGAGCGCCACGGGCGGCAGGTTGATGTACCGGTCCGTGCCGCCCTCGTAAACGCCCAGGGTGGCGTTCTGGACGATCTTGAAGTGGAGCGCGCCGTCTTGGAGGAGGTAGAGGGTCCCCGCATCGGCGCGCGTGAGCTCGCGGGCGTGGTGGACGATCTTTTCAAGGAGAACATCCAGGTTCAGCTCGGCCGAGATGGCGATGCCCACCTCGGTGAGCCGGTTCAGGCGGTCACGGAAATCGTCGATGGTCTCCTGCACGGGGCACTCCTTTTCCCCCGCCCGGCCCCCGGACGGGATTCATTTGAGCGGATCGCACCCGTCCCAGCAGTAGGTGCAGAGGCGTTCCTTGGGCAGGCCGATGGCGGCCACGAGGTCATCGAGCCGCTGGTAGGTGAGCGTGGTCAGCCCCAGCCGCTGGCGGATGCGGTCGACCATGGCCGCATACTGGGCCGAACCGGCGTCGCTGAATGCCTGGTCCGGGTTGTCGGCATCGGCGCCCAATTCCTTGATCGCCCGCCGCGCGGCGAGGTCCATGACCGATTTGGAGCGGGAGAAGTTCAGGAACTTGCAGCCATACACCAGCGGCGGGCAGGCCGGCCGCATGTGGACCTCCTTGGCGCCGCAGTCGAAGAGCCGGCTGATGGTGTCCTTGAGCTGGGTGCCGCGCACGATCGAGTCCTCGCAGAAGAGGAGCCGCCGGCCCTTGATGAGCTCCGGCACCGGGATGAGCTTCATGCGCGCCACCAGGTCCCGGATGGACTGGTCCTGGGGCATGAAGGAGCGCGGCCAGGTGGGCGTGTACTTGACGAAAGGCCGGCCGTGGGGCACCTTGGCCTCGTTGGCATACCCGATGGCATGGCCCGAACCCGAATCGGGGATGCCAGCCACCATATCGACCGTGACCTTGTCGCGCCGCGCGAGGGCCGCGCCGCAGCGGTAGCGGCATTCCTCGACATTGATCCCCTCGTAGTGCGAGGAGGGATAGCCGTAATAGACCCACAGGAAGGAGCAGATCTGGCAGGCACTGAGTGCCGGTTTCTTGACCGTGACGCCTTCGGCGGTGATGAGCACGATCTCCCCGGGCCCGAGGTACCGGTCGATCGCGTAGCCCAGGTTGGGGAAGGCGCAGGTCTCCATGGTGGCGGCCCAGGCGCCCGGCTTGCGGCCGATGATGATGGGGGTACGGCCGGCCCGGTCGCGCGCCGCGTAGATGCCGTGGTCCGTCAGAAGGAGCAGCGAGCAGGAGCCTTCCAGGGCCTCCTGCGCCGCGGCGATGCCGGCCTCGAATGAATCGGCCTGGTTGATCAGGGTGGCGATAAGCTCGGTCGGGTTGAACCCGCTGCCGCTCATTTCGGAGAAATGGGTCTTCTTGCGGAAAGCCTTCTCGGCTAGGGCGGCGGCGTTGCGGACCACGCCCACGGTCACGATGGCATAGGTGCCGAGGTGGGACCCGATGATGAGGGGCTGGTCCTCGAAGTCGCTGATCACGCCGATGCCCGACGGACCCTTGAGCCGCGGCAGGTCGCCCTCGAACTTCGAGCGGAACTGCGCGTTGGTGATGTCATGGATGTGCCGGACGAAACCGGTCGGGCCCAGCACGGCCAGGCCGCCCCGCATGGTGCCGAGGTGGGAATGGTAGTCCGTGCCGAAGAAGAGGTCATTGACGCAGGAATCCTGTGCCGCTACGCCGAAGAGTCCGCCCATGGAATACCTTTCAATGTGGGACCCGGTAACCCGCCCGGCCCTATGTTGGGGTTGGTCTATTTCTCGAAAAATTCCTTGTGCAGGGCCTTGACGGCCTTGTCGATCTGCTTGTCATCGATGAGCACGCTCACATTGATGCCGATGCGGGCCTGGGAGATCATTTCCATGCGCACCCCGGCGCTTTCAAGCGTGCCGATCATGCGCGCGGCGGCGCGGAGGCCGTCGGGAATGCCCTCGCCCACCACACACAGGATGCACTTGCCGTACTGCACCTCCGCCGTGGCGAATTCCTCCAGATCGCGCTGGATCGGCCCCATGTCCTGATTGGGGCCCACGGTGAGCGACACGGTGGTCTCCGAGGTGGAGATCATGTCGATCACGGCGCGGTGCTGCCCGAACACATGGGCGATCCGTTCCAGGAAACCGGCGGCCATGAACATGCGCGGGGAGGCGATGTTCACCAGGGTCTGGTTCTCCTTGTAGGCGATCGATTTAATCCCGGCCTTGTGGTCATCCTTTGTGGCTTTGGCCGTGATCGCCGTGCCCTCCTCTTCGGGGGCGAAGGTGTTGAGCACGCGCACGCGGATGCCCTTTTCCATGGCCGGTACGATGGTGTTGGGATGGAGCACGCGCGCGCCGTAATAGGCCAGTTCACCGGCCTCGGCGAACGAAAGGTGCGGGATGCTGACCGCCTCCTTGACCACGGTGGGATCGGCCGTCATCACGCCGGTGACATCGGTCCAGATCTGGATCTCCTCGGCGCCCAGGGCCGCGCCGTAGACCGCGGCGGTGTAATCCGACCCGCCCCGGCCCAGAGTGGTGATGTTGCCCTGCCGGTCGCGGCCGATGTAGCCCGTGATCACGGGCACTTCCTTCACTCCCGCCATGCGCTGGACGATCTCGGCGTAGGCCTCGGGCAGGACCGCGGCCTTGCCGTAGTTGCTGTCCGTGAGCAAGCCGTATTCAAAGGCCGGGCACAGGCGCGCCGGGATCCCCTCCTTGTTGAAATAGGCGGCCACGATCCGGGCCGAAAGCCGCTCGCCGTAGGAGACGAACATGTCCTCCACGCGCGGGGAAAGCTCCTTGAGGTAGGAAATGCCCACCAGGATGCGTTTCATATCGTTGAAATCGTGCTCGATCGCGCCTTCGTCCAGGCCGAGCTGGGCGACGACCTCGGAATGCGTGTTGTGGATGCGGTCGAAATCCACGGTGCCGCGCACCGCATCGCGCAGGGCGTCGAACAGGTGATCGGTGACCTGGCCGATGGCCGAGACCACCACGACCGGCTTGCGTTTCAGGCGGGACTTGACGATCCGGCACACGCCCTTGATACGGTCCGCGTCCCCGAGCGATGTGCCCCCGAACTTCATGATGATCATGGTCTCTCCTTTGCGCGGTAAACGGTTATGTTTCCAGGATCTCGGGCCTGCTTGACCGTGCGTTCGTCCATCTGTTTCACCCCATGTAGGAGACAAGGTCGAAGAGCGCGTCGCGCATGTCGGTGCGCTTGACGATCATGTCGATCAGGCCGTGATCGAGCAGGAACTCGGAGCTCTGGAACCCCTTGGGCAGTTCGGCGTTGATGGTCTGCTTGATCACCCGCGGCCCGGTGAAGCCGATGAGCGCCCCGGGCTCGGCGATGACCACATCGCCCAGCGAGGCGAAGGAGGCCATCACGCCGGCCATGGTGGGATTGGTGAGGATCGAGATGTAGGGCACGCCGGCGTCGTTCAGTTTCGCCACCGCCGCGCTGGTCTTGGCCATCTGCATCAGGGAGACCATGCCCTCGTACATGCGCGCGCCGCCGCCCGAGGCGGTGATGGTGATGGCCGGCACACGGGCCTTGAGGCAGGCTTCAAAAAGGCGCGCGATCTTCTCGCCCATCACCGACCCCATGCTGCCCATCAGGAACCGGCTGTCGGTAAGCAGCACGCCCACCCGTACGCCCTTGACGGTGGCGAACCCGGAAATCGACTCCGACTTCATCCGGGATTTGGATTGGGCCTGCCTGTGCTTGATCTTGTATGGCTCCGTGCCCTGAAAATTCAGGGGATCGACCGCTTTGAGGGTGGCGTCGATCTCATGGAAGCTGCCCTCGTCGAAATGCAGGTTGATCCGCCGGAAGGTGTCGATGGGAAAATGGAAGCCGCACTCGGGGCAGACAAAGGCGTTCTCCTCGACCTTGGCTTTGTAGATGGTGGCCTTGCAGCCCTTGCACAGGACCCAGAGTCCCTCGGGCAGCTCTTTTTTCTTGCGGCCCTTGGTGACGCGTTTGAGGTCTTCCCAAGCCATCAGGACGGCCCTTTCATTGAACGGATCACCGCCGCCGGGTCGGCGGCCCGGAACACGGCCGTGCCGGCCACGAGAATGTCAGCGCCCGCGGCGGCCACCGCCGGCGCGTTGGCGGCATTGATCCCGCCGTCCACTTCGATCTCCACCGCGGGGCCGAACAGGGCCCGCGACTCGCGGATCCGGTCATACGATGCCTCAATGAACGCCTGGCCGCCGAACCCCGGCTCCACGGACATGATGAGCAAGAGGTCAATCGCGCCCCTCAGGCTGCGCACGGAAGCGACCGGCGTGCCGGGTTTGATCGAGATCCCCCGGCGGCATCCGGCCGCGGCGATCTGCTTCAGGATATCGCCCGTGCGGTTGCCGCAAACCTCGGCGTGGACCGTGATGTTGTTGGCGCCCGCCTTGGCGAACGGGGCGATGAACTTTTCCGGGGATTCGACCATAAGATGCACATCGATAAAGAGCCGGGTGACACGGCGGACCGCTTCGACGATGACCGGCCCCATGGACAGGTTGGGCACGAAATGGCCGTCCATCACATCCACATGGATGAGGTCGGCGCCCCCCGCCTCCACGGTGCGGATCTCCCGCTCCAGGCAGGCGAAATCGGCCGCCAGGAGGGAGGGCGCGATCTTCACCATCCGGCATCACCTCTAAAATAAGGATGGCGGTCCGCCCGGGGCGGACCGCCACACTCATGATCATGACCCTGAAAGAACTATTTCTTGGTGACCATCAGGGCCAGTTCGGCCAGACGGTTGGAATAACCCCATTCGTTGTCGTACCAGCTCACGAGCTTGAAGAAGTTCTTGTTCAGCTCGATCGAGGCGCCAGCGTCGAAAATGGAACTGCGGGTGTCGTGGATGAAGTCGCTCGAGACCACCTCGTCCTCGGTGTAGCCCATGATGCCCTTCAGGTAGGTCTCGCCGGCCTTCTTCATGGCGGCCTTGATCTCGGCCAGGCTGGTCTCCTTGACGGTCTTGAAGGTCAGGTCGACCACGCTCACCGTGGGGGTGGGAACGCGGAAGGCCATACCCGTGAGCTTGCCCTTCACTTCGGGGATCACCAGGGCCACGGCCTTGGCCGCGCCGGTGGAAGAGGGAATGATGTTGAGCGCCGCGCTGCGGCCGCCCTTCCAGTCCTTCTTGCTGGGGCCGTCCACGGTCTTCTGCGTGGCCGTGTAGGCGTGGATCGTGGTCATAAGGCCTTCGGCCAGGCCGAAACCTTCCTTGAGCAGGACATGCACCACGGGCGCCAGGCAGTTGGTGGTGCAGCTGGCGTTGGAGATGATCTTGTGGTCGGCGGTGAGCTTGTGGTCGTTCACGCCGATGACCAGGGTGATATCCTCACCCTTGGCCGGGGCGGAAATAATGACCTTCCTAGCGCCGGCGGTCAGGTGGCCCCTGGCCTTTTCGGCGTCGGTGAAGAGGCCGGTGCACTCCAGGACCAGTTCCACGCCCATGGCCTTCCAGGGCAGTTCGGCCGGGGTCTTGGCCGAGACCAGCTTGATCTCCTTGCCGTCGACCACCAGAATGTCGTCCGATTCCATGCCCGCGGCCGACTTCTTGGAACTCACGGTGCCCTTGAAAGGGCCCTGGATCGAATCGTATTTCAGCAGGTAGGCGAGGTTGTCCGTGGGCACGATGTCGCCCACGGCCACCACATCCAGCTGCTTGGGAAAGAGGCCCTGCTCGCACAGGGCACGGAAAACCAGCCGCCCGATGCGGCCGAAGCCATTGATGCCGACCTTGACTGCCATTGATTTTCTCCATGCTACAGGGTTGACAAAGGCCACGATTGTAAAGCCGGAATTATACGATTATGCACCGCAAGTCAAGTGAATTTTAAGACTGGTTGGATGCCGGCGCGGACGCGTGGGGATAGGATGGCTGAAAGTGGTGTTTCAGCCGGTGCCGGGTACTTTTATGGGGAACCGATCAATTACGCCCGGGTGGGCTGGACTTCCTCGAGGATATCCTTGGTGTAGAGCTCGATGATCGACTCGAGGGTCTCAAGTTTGTGGTCGTCGTTGGCCTCGATGACATCGGTGATCGAGCGCCGGCCGTTGAAGAGGCGGGCCACGGCGCGGGCGCTCTCGCTCACTTCGATCCCGTCGAGCTGGGCCAGGATGTCAGGCTGGATGGCGAACACCCGGCTGGCGCTCTGCATGTACTTGAGCAGTTTGCGCGTTTCGTCGAGCCGGCGCGCGCATTCTATCAGCAGGCCGTTGGTGTCGACATCCAGGTTGTGGACCGCGGCCCCGGGCGCATCCTGGGCGAAGCGGAAGGTGCCGTCGTTCCATTCCAGGAGGAGGTAGAAGGCCCGTTCGCCGCTGTGGCGGTCAAGGTCGGCCGCCACAATGGCTCCGGTGTCAAAGGCGATGAAGCCTTCGTGCCGGCCCCGGGTCAGCTGCAGCCGGCCGGTCTTCTGGCCGAGATGGATGGTCTGGATGAGCTCGGTGATGCTGATCATATCGAGCCGGCCCGTCATCCCCTTCTCGATCTCGTTCTCGAACTTGAGGTTGGTCTTGCGCAGCCGCTTGATCAGGATCTTGTTGAAATGGGCGTTGATGCGCGGGTATTCGTTGAGCATGGACTGGAAATCGTCCTTGAACAGGGCCAGCAGGGTCGACGGCCCCTTGGCCCGGATCGTGGCCGAACAGGGATCGCCGGTCAGGAGCGACATCTCGCCGAAGCAGTCGCCCTCGCCCAGCTGGGTCAGCTCGATCTCGTTGCCGTCACTGTCCTCCTGGACCACGGCCACGCGGCCGTCGAGGATCACAAAAAGGTACTCGCCGGGCTGGCCTTTGCGGATGATCTCCGAACCGTCGGTGAAGCTCCGGGTGCGGATGACACTGCCGAACTTGCGCACCTGGTCGGCGTCCAGTTCGGCGAACATGGGCACATCGGCGATCATCTGCAGAAACGGGTCGTCGAACTTCCGTTCGCCGCCGGTGGGCGCGGCCGCGGGCGCCGACTGTTCGGCCGGGGCGGGACGGGCCGCGGCCGGCGGGACCGGCGCGGCAACCGGGACCGCGGTCCGGGGATTGGCGATGCGCTCGGTGCGCGGGAACCGTTCCCGTTCCATGGCCTGGAGATCGTCGGCGATAATACCGCCCAGATCACCCAAGTCGCCTTCATCGGCGGCCGGCTGTACAGGGACGGGGGCCGTGACATGGGTGGGGCCGGTGGCGGGGTCTTCGGCCGCGGGCACAACGGCTTCCGGCGCCGCCGCCTGCTCGTCGGCGACCGCGCCGAAGAAAGCATCGGCCATGACATCCGCGTCCGATGTCAAAGCCCCGTCCATCGGAGGTGACGCCGCAATATCATCGGCCGGAACCTCTGCCACGGCCTCGACCGGACCGGGTGCCGGTTCGGGAACAGGTTCCGGTTCAGGCATTGGTTCCGGTTCGGAGACCCATTCCGGTTCATGTGTCGGAAGCGCTTCGGCCGCGGGCATCGGTTCGAAAACCGGCTCCGATACCGGGACAGGCTCCGGAACGGTGACCGGGGGAGCGGTCATGCTGATCCCGGTCGGCGCCTCGGCCGGATCGACCGGCACGGAGATGGGCACCTCGGCCGTCTTTTTGCGCTTGCGGCCTTTCTTGCCGGTCCCGGCCGGCGGCGGTTCCGCGGGGACCGGAGCGGGTTCCGGGGCCGGCGGCGGTTCAACTGCCGCCGGGACCGCGGGCTTCGCGGCGGCTGCCACAGGCGCCGGTTCGGCCGGGGGCGGGACAGCCGGCCGCGGCCCGAACGGGACGGAAAAGCCGAAGAGCTTGCCCGACTGCTGCAGCCGGACGATCTCCTCCTGCAACTCCTTGAATGAACCGTACCGCTCGTTGGGATCGGCCTTGAGGCAACGGCCGATGATCGGGCGGACGGAATCGGGCAGTTTGTCCATCAGAACCTGGTCCGAGGCCCCGGCCATGATGGCGTTCATGAGGTCGCCGAAACTCTCCCCGTGGAACGCCCGGCCGCCCAAAAGGATCTCGAACATGATGGAACCGGTGGAGAATATCTCGGCCCGCTCGGTGACCGCCTGGCCGCCGATGTCCTCAGGCGACATGTAGAAGATCGTCCCGCTGGAGAAAAGCCGGCCGATGCCGTAATCGACGAGTTTGACCTTGCCGTTGCGCATCAGCATGATATTGGCCAGGGTCAGATTGCGGTGGGGCAGACCCAGGCCGTGGCCGTAGGCCAGGGCGTCGACCACCTGCTGGATGATGTAGATGCCGAGCTGGGGCATGAAGGGCCCCTGAACCTTGATCAGCTTGTCGAGGGCCTTGCCCTGCACGAATTCCTGCACGATGTAGGCGTTCTCGCGGGCTGCTTCGGCGGGATCGAACAGTGAAGTGTCGATCCGGCGGCAGACATCGGCCACCCGGGCGATGTTGCGGTGATTCAATGTCTTGACCCGCGCGGCCGTATCGTAGAATATGCGGCGGTCCTCTTCGGGCACGCCGCTCAGGTCCATGATCTTGATGGCGGCCAGCTCGCCCGAATTCCGGTGCCGGGCGCGGTAGACGATGCCCGAAGTCCAGGAGGGCAGTTCCTCCAGGACCTCATAGAACCCGTAAATGATCCCCATGGCATCCTCGTGTCAACAATTATCGTCCCCGGCCTGCTGCCGCATGCACCGGAGACACACTTCCATAACCGCCGCCGCGATCGGTATTTCCTGCGGGAAACACCTGCCCCGGCAAAAAAACCGCAAAAAATCAATTATGAACAAGCCCCGGGAAAGTCAAGCAAAATGTTCATTTTTTCCCTTCAATGCACCGCCGGGGCGGGTGGTTTGGCCGGGCCCGGCAGGGTCAAAAGCATGGCGATCACCTCGTTGCGCATGGTGTCAAGCGCGGCCGGATCATTGGTTCGGGCCCAGAAATCGCTCACCGTATCGCGACCGCCCTCGGTACGGGTCTTCGACGCGCGGTCGAAGAGCCGGCCGAGCAGTTCTTCGGCCTCGGCCGCCTTGCCGGCCGCCTTGGCCGCGGAACGCAGGGTTTCGATATAGCGCCGGTCATCCCAGGCCTCACGGACCCCCACGAAATAGGGCGCGGGCACCACACCGTAGGGCGTGGTCCAGGCATAAAGCCAGTTATCGCCGGAAGATGTGTCGAACCGCTCGCCCCAGTTGTAGGCCCAGGCCAGGGAGCCGCGCGAATTGAATGATCCGAAGAAAAAACCGAAGGTGTACCGGCCTTCGGAGGGCGTGGCCGAATCGCCGCCGCCCGAGTACTGCCAGAACTCCTTGGTGGGGCCGCCGGCGCGGACCTTGTCCCCCAGTTTGTTGTCCTCGTGGATCGCGTTGGTGCAGAAGACCTCCAGGTCCTCGAGGAAACAGATCCCCTGGTTTTTATCCCAGCCGGTGCCAGGCTGGTTGTGGTGGATCGAACCGTAGATGCGGGCCTTGGGCCACCCTTCGTGAATGGCCGCACAGGCGTCCTTGAAATGACCCTTGATCCACTTGCCCGCGCCGCCGATGCCCAGAAGCTGGGGCGTGATCCCCTTGTCGGCCAGGTCCTTTTTGAACTTCTCGTCCTCCGGGAACTTGATCTTGTCCACGCTGTCCCGGCCGTCCGGCTTCTTGTAATAGTAGACCCGCGCCTTGTTCTGTTCCTGGACCCACTTGGCCGGTTCGTCGAAGGGCGTCAGGATCGGCTCGGGCCAGCCGGCCTCGGCCGCGTGCGCCATCAGCTTTTTCGCCCACTGCACGAAAAGCGGCCGGATGTCGGCAAGCACCTTGTCGGGCGCCTCGCAGGTCCGCTTGAGAAATTCCAGGCGGAACCCCATCATGTCGCTGGCGTCCTTCAGGGCCCGGCAGTAGAGTTCCCGCTCCAGCGTGCAGGTATCGGGGAAGCCATAGGGGTTGCCGCCGAGGAAATAGACGAAGTTGCGGATGCCGGCCGCGGCGACGTGCTTCATGAAATCGTCGGCGATCGTGAAATCGAGGTCAAAGGCCTTGGCCGATTTCCTCACGATGCCCGGTGCGAACCCCGAGTACCACAGGTCGATGCCGTTGTGGTTGTACGCTACGAGGGTCTTGAGCTCGTGGGCCGGCAGGAGGCCGCTGGTGCAACCGCCCATGGTCAGCCCCGCCTCGGTCATGGTGAGGAGCCGGATGGGCAGCACTTCTATCTCAAGCGCCAATTCGGCCGCGGGGAGACCGTCAGCTGTGATCTTTATCATGCCACGGTAGGTGCCGGGCACGCTTGTCCCGGCCGTGGTCGTGACCGTGACCCAGAACAGGTGGGACCGGCCGGCCGGTATCGCCACGGCATAGGCGGGCCACAGCCGCTGGGGGAAAAGATTCCCCTTGGAGGTGACCGCGTATTCGGCCGTCCGCAGGTCCACGACCGCGGCGAGGGCGCGCCCGTCGGCAACGGGGGACACGGCCAGGGTCACCTGGACATTGGCCAGGTCGCGGCCGTTGGCGTAGACGCCGAACTGGGCCGGCTCGGCCTCGTTCTGCGCGCAGCGGATGCGCACCGGCACGCCCGTCTCCCCGGCCTGCGGGGCCGAGGAGGTGTTGATCAGCGTATGGTACGGCCGCACAAAGGCCGTCACGGCCGCATCCCCGGCCGGCACCGATTTCTGCGGTTCGGGCACAACGGCCTTCGCCCGCTTGGCGGCCTGCACACGGGCCGTCCAGTCACGGGTCTCGGCTGACCAGCGGGCCTCGTCCGCGACCGGGTCGCCGGTCACGATGACGATCTTTTCCATGGGCACATCGGCGCCGGGAGGCGCGGTGAACACCAGCTCGGTCCGGTCGGTGCCCGGCACGCGCATGACCATGTCCCACGGGAGCGGGACCAGGGCCGTCTTCCACGCGCCATCTTTGAAGCCACCGATACGGTGGACCTCATAGGTCCCGGGCAGGCCGGCGAAGACCTTCACCACGATGGGGGCATCGGCCGTGTCCTTGAAACCGACCTGCGCCAGAAAGGCCGCCCCTTCGGCCGGCCGGAGCCCCGCGCCCCACCAGGCCGTTAGCGGCACGGTGCCGTTGGCCCCGGCCTTGAGCACGGCGGCCGTGCGCCCGTCGATCGTCCCGGGGGTCCAGACGGCGGCGGCGAGCCCCGTCAGGGACGCGATGTCGATCGATACCAGCGGTGCCGGGGCCGGGGGTGCCTGGGCGTACAGCATGCCGCACATTCCAACCACCACGAGCAGCAGGACCAAATGATTGCGCATGTTCATCTCCTTAATACACCGCCCCACAAGCGGGGGGCAAATCTCAAACAACAATTCGGAGTGCCGCAGTCCACGGCTACCACATTATCATGATCAATTCATGGGATCAGGCCGATCCCCGGGTTTTACCGCCCTTGCTTTTGTCTGGACCCTGAGCGTAGTCGAATGGGTAGGGGCGGGTCTCAGACCCGTCCGTCTTGTGTCGTGTGCACGGCGGGCAGGTTTAAAACCTGCCCCTACCGCGGAAAAGAATGCCGCTGGGAACATCGGTGATCCCTCTTTTGCCCCTGCTTTATTGTGGGGCGGTGTACTTAGTACACCGCCCCACAATTAAGGGGCCATATCTCAATCATCATAATGACCCGATTCCGGAACGCTGGTTCAAGCCGGATCTTGTTTGGTAGGGGCACGGCATGCCGTGCCCAACCCAATTGGACCCAAAACAAGCGTCGTCCCGGGCTGGATCTTCATCGACTCCGTCCACAAGCCGGC
>JBDREB010000427.1:0-19636 GCA_043820325.1 Planctomycetota bacterium
GGAGAGCTTCAAGCGCTTCTGGGAGTATATCTATCCGGCCAATGCCGCCAAGTATCTGTCCGAGTGGTGCCGCCTGGCGATGCGCAGCGGTCTGGAGCCGATCAAGAAGTTTGTCCGGATGGTCCGGCGTCACTGGGATAACATTCTGACCTATTTCCGCCTGCCGCTTTCCAATGCGATCTCGGAGGGCTTAAATCGCAAAGCACGAGTCTTGAGCCTTCGGGCTTACGGCTATAGGACGGCCGGCACCTTAAAACCGGCCCTCTACCACTATTTGGGCGATCTCCCCCTGCCTCAAATCACCCACGAATTCTTATGAGGAAGCGATTTTTTTACATTTGCCGCCGCCCCGGCCCGGGGAAATAACTTGCCAACCCCCGGGTTCTGCCTATAATGGGAGGTTTGCGACCCTCAGAAAGGGAGCCCGCCATGCCCGGACCGTCATTTTACATAAGCACGCCGATCTATTATGTGAATGACAAGCCCCACATCGGCCACGCCTACACCACCATTCTGGCCGATGTGATCACGCGCTATCAGCGCCTGTTGGGCCGGCCTTCGTTCTTCCTCACCGGTACGGACGAGCACGGTCAGAAGGTCGACGAAGCGGCCACAAAGCTGGGCCGCACGCCGATCGAGCACTGCAACGAGACCGTCAAGCGCTTTCAGGAACTGTGGGTCAAACTCGGGATCACCAATGACGCCTTTATCCGGACCACCGACGCCAATCATGTGGCCGTGGTCCAGGAGGTGCTCCAGGACCTCTTCGACCGGGGCGAGATCTACCGCGGCAGTTACACCGGGTGGTACTGTGTGCCGTGCGAACGGTTCTTCACGGCCAAGGATGTCAAGGAGGGCAATTGCCCCGACTGCGCGCGGCCCCTGCGCCGGATCGAGGAGCCGAATTACTTCTTCCGCATGGGCAAGTACCAGGCGTGGCTCATCGAGCATATCGAGACCCACCCGGAGTTCATCCAGCCCGATTTCCGCGCCAACGAGGTTCTGGGGTTTCTCAAAAAAGAGCCCCTGGCCGACCTGTGCGTTTCGCGGCCCAAGGAACGGCTGTCGTGGGGCATTGAACTGCCGTTCGACCGTGCCTTTGTGTGCTATGTGTGGTTCGATGCGCTCCTCAATTATGTCACCGGCGTGGGCTTCCGCCGGGACGAGCGGCAATTCAACGCCTGGTGGCCGGCCACCTGCCATCTGCTCGGGAAGGACATTCTCACCACCCACGCGGTCTACTGGACCACCATGCTCAAGGCCATGGGCCTGCCCCAGCCGCAGACCATCTTCGCCCACGGCTGGTGGCTCACCCGCGACGCCAAGATGTCCAAGACGGCGGGCAATGTCGTCAACCCCATGGACATGGTCGACAAGTACGGCGTGGACGCCTTCCGGTACTTCCTCATCGCCGAAATGAAAATGGGCAAGGACTGCAATTTCAGCGAGGAGATCTTCGTCGAGCGTTTCAACGCCGACCTGGCCAACGATCTGGGCAACCTGCTCTCGCGGTGCACGGCCATGATCGGCAAACACTGTGACGGCCGCCTTCCCGCAGGCGGGCCGGCCGGCCCGGCCGAGGCGCAGGTGGCCGCCGACGCCCTTGCCACCGTGGTTTTTGCCGAGGCGGCGATCATGTCCATGGGGCTCGATCGCATGACGGGCCGCATCATCGAGTTCGTCCGGTCCATGAACCGGTATTTCGACGAGAACGCGCCGTGGAAACTCATCAAGAGCGGTGATCGCGCCGGGTTCGAGCGGGTCATGTACACCACGGCCGAAGCATTGCGCGTGGTCGCCGGCCTGCTCCATCCGGTCATGCCCGGCAAGATGACGGAGCTCCGCTGCGCGCTCGGCATGGGCGACGCGGCACCCGCCGTGGCCGACCTGCGGCGCTGGGGCGTACTGAAGCCGGGCACGGCGCTCGGTACCACGGGACATCTTTTCCCGCGCATCGAACCGGCGAAGCTGGCCGCCGACCTGCCGACCGTGGCCATACACGCGGCGGCCGCCGCACCGGTGCGGATAACATTCGACGAGTTCAAGAAGGTCCAACTCCGTACCGCGCGCGTCCTGGCCTGCGAAGCCGTGCCCAAGTCGGCCAAACTCCTGAAACTCCGCGTCGACCTGGGCGGGGAGGAACGGACCATCGTGGCCGGCGTGGCCCAGCATTACCAGGCGGCCGACATGGTGGGCAGGACCATCGTGGTGGTGGCCAATCTCGAGAAGGCGAAGATCTTCGGCATCGAGTCGGAAGGCATGCTCCTTGCCGTCCACACACCAGAGGGGCTGGCCCTGCTCACAGGGGACAAGGATGTGCCGCCCGGGTGCCCGATAAGTTAACGCATGGCGGTGAAGCGGAATATCCCGGTCCTGACCACCGCGGCGGCGAACGATGCCGTTCTTGAGAGCATATCGGACGGTGTTTTCACCGTGGACCAGTCCTGGTGCATCACATCGTTCAACCGGGCCGCCGCGGAGATCACGGGGGTACCCCGCCGGGAAGCGGTCGGCAAGCCCTGTTCCGAAGTGTTCCGGGCCAGCATGTGCGAGGCCGATTGCGCGCTCCGCCATACGATGGAGACCGGCAAACCGATCATTAACAAGTCCGCCTTCATAGTTACGGCCGAGGGACGGCGCGTGCCCATCAGCGTGTCGACCGCCCTTTTGCGCGATGCGAAGGGACGCGTCATCGGCGGGGCCGAGACCTTCCGTGACCTGAGCCTGGTCGAAGAACTCCGCAAGGAGATCGAGGGGCGGTTCCAGATCGGCGATCTCGTCAGCCGCAGCGCGGCCATGCGTCGGATCTTCGATGTTCTGCCGCAGGTCGCCGCCAGCGACAGCACGGTCCTCATCCAGGGCGAGACGGGGACCGGCAAGGAACTCCTGGCCCGCGCCATCCACGGCCTGAGCCCGCGCAAGGATCGGCCGTTCGTGGCGATCAATTGCGGGGCTCTGCCTGACACGCTTCTGGAATCGGAACTATTCGGCTTCCGCAAGGGTGCTTTTACCGGCGCGGACCATGACAAACCCGGCCGGTTCGCCCTGGCCGAAGGCGGGACGCTCTTCCTCGACGAGATCGGCGATGAGAGCCCGGCCCTCCAGGTCCGCCTCCTGCGCGTGCTCCAGGAGCACGCGTATGAGCCCCTGGGCGGCACGCGAACAGTACGGGCCGATGTCCGCGTGCTGGCCGCCTCCAACCGTGACCTCGCTGTTCTGGTGAAAAAGGGCGCCTTCCGCCAGGACCTGTTCTACCGGGTCAATGTGGTCCGGATCGACCTGCCGCCCCTGCGCAGGCGCAAGGAGGACATCCCCCTCCTGGTTGACCATTTCATCGCCCGGTTCAACCGGATCCAGGACCGGCAGGTGACCGGGGTCCATGCCGAGGCTATGGCGTTCCTCATGGCCCATGAGTATCCCGGCAATGTGCGGGAATTGGAGAATATCATTGAGCATGCTTTTGTCCTGTGCCCGCGGGGCGAGATCATGCCGAAGCACCTGCCGGAGGAATTCCTGGCGCGCGCGCCCAACCGGGTGCGGGCGGGAAGCCTGTCGGAGACCGTGCATTCGGCCGAGTCGCAGGCCATCCATGCGGCGCTCGAGCGGACCGGTAACAACCGTCTGGCCGCCGCCCGCGAACTGGGGATGCACAAGAGCACATTCTTCCGCAAGGTCAGGGAGTTGGGCATTGTCCTTCCCGAGCGGGACGGCCGCTCCGGTCATGGCAAGTAGAGTATCATAATAAAGACAGTGTAAATAGGTGAGGGTCGCTAAAATGCGACTCTACACCGAAACCTATTCCCGTCCATGGAGCGTACAACCGGTTGAATACCAGTTGGTTGTGACTTGTCATGCCCATGGCTCCCCATCTGGCACGGTTAGTGCTTCGTATGTACCGTTCATAGGAGAACGCCCGATGAAGGTAGCACTGGTTCTTTGGAACGGCAGGATCTCGCCGGTCTTTGACACTGCCCGGAATGTCGAGGTGCTGGAAGTCGTTGACGGGCAAGTCACTGGCCGGCAGGAAATGGCCCTCGGACCGGACGAGCCCAACACCCGGGCGGCCCGGCTGGCGGAACTGGGTGTGGATACGCTGGTTTGCGGCGCAGTCTCCAGCCTGTTGGCCGGTGTGATCACAGGCCGGGGTATCCATTTGATCCCGTTCGTGGCCGGTGAAGCCGCGGAGGTCCTGGCCGCCTTTATGGCCGGCGGTCTCCCTGATCCGGCGCTGGCCCTGCCCGGATGCTGCGGGATGCGTGTACGCGCCCGGCGTGGCGGCGCGGGACGCGGCAACTGCCGGGGTGGCCGCGGCAACGGGCGCCTGTCATGCTGACGATCTCAATGTGGTCCGGTCATCGGCAGCGTGACGGCGATGGCCGGCGGGGAACGACAACCGTAGTCCGGGGTAAGGAATGAGCCAATGGGAACGGTCCACCAGTGTTAAGTGCCATTTTAAAAGAGTAAAAACTTTTTTCAAGGAGATCGATCATGCCGAGAAATGATGGAACAGGTCCGACCGGGCAAGGGGCCGGCACCGGCCGCGGCCGCGGTCCTTGCGGCGCTGGAAAACGCAATGGGCCATCGGCTGGGGCCGGCAAACGGCAGGGCCGGGGGCAAGGCGGGAAGGGGCGCGGCATGCGCCGTGGCGGTCAGGGTTCGGGCCGCGGGCAGGGCCGGGGCCCGGCAAGCGGCCGTTGAACAGGGATCACACATTGAAAAAGGAGGCATGACCATGCCAGGAAAAGACGGAACCGGGCCCATGGGCATGGGACCAATGACGGGGAGGGCGGCTGGCCAATGCGCCGGGTACGCCATGCCGGGGAACATGAACCTCAGGAACGGACACGGGCGCGGAATGGGCTTTGTCTGGCCCGGTGGTATCGGCGGCGGTTTCGGCCGGCGCAATATGTTCCGCGCCACGGGAATGCCCGGTTGGATGCGGGCCGGAATGGCCGGCGGTGTGCCGGCGGTCGAGCCGACGCCGGAACAGGAGCGGAGTTTTCTCAAGAGCCAGGCCGATGCGCTTCAGGCGCAGTTGGATGGAGTCCGGAAGCGGCTGGAAGAGATGGAGACGGCGAAGGCTGATTAACGGCCATGATCGGGGCGCGTCCGGAAGCGGGTGCGCCCCGGCGCCTTTCAATTGGATCAAAGGAAACCGATGAAAATCGCATTCACCACATCAGGCGACAGTTTGAGCGCCCCCCTGGACAGCCGTTTCGGCCGGGCGCCGAAATTCATCCTTTATGACCTGGCTGCCGGCACTTTCGAGGTGATCGACAACAAGCAGAACCTGAACGCGGCCCAGGGCGCGGGCATCCAGTCCGCGCAGACGGTCGCGCAGCTGGGCGCCGAAGCGGTGGTCACCGGCCACTGCGGGCCGAAGGCATTCCTGACGCTCCAAACGGTGGGGGTCAAGGTCTTCATCGGCGCGGCGGGTACCGTGGCCGAAGCGGTCGCGGCGTACAAGGCCAGCACGCTTAAAGCGGCCGCAGCGGCCGATGTGGAAGGCCACTGGGCATGAATACCGATGCCTTGGTCTTCAAGTCCATCGGTGTGATCCACAGTGATCACACCCGGCCCGAGGAGACGCCCATCCAGCCCGTATATGCCCGGGAATGCAAAGGCCGGGCGGAAATCTTCGGCGAATATGCCGACGGTCTGCGCGACCTGGAGGGCTTCTCGCATATCTATCTGATATACCAGTTCCATTGCGCCGGACCGGCGCAACTGCTGGTCAAACCATTTCTGCAGGATGTCGAGCACGGCGTATTCGCCACGCGCGGTCCGTGCCGGCCCAATCCCATCGGTTTAAGCATCGTGCAACTGGTCCGCCGGGAGGGCCATGTGCTCCACCTGGACGGTGTGGATATCCTAGATGGGACCCCGCTCCTGGACATCAAGCCGTATATCGCCCGATACGACCGAATCGACCATGTGCGCAACGGGTGGCAGGACACGGTGGATGAAGCCACCGCCCGCGACCGCGGGCGGCGGGGAT
The DNA here is from genome assembly GCA_043820325.1 of Planctomycetota bacterium. GTDB lineage: Bacteria > Planctomycetota > JBDREB01 > JBDREB01 > JBDREB01 > JBDREB01. The sequence continues at coordinate 5,999 of JBDREB010000427.1, forward strand.
ACCGGGGCGGCACCAACCCGGGGGCCGGCGCATGACCAGTTCGGAGAACATCAGCGAGGCGACGCGTGTGCTGGGACTTCCGGAGCGTGCAACCATCGACCAGGTCCGCCGCGCGTATAAGAAACTGGTCCTCAAACACCACCCGGACCGGCACGGCAGTGCCGCCACGGCGGAGATGGTCAGGATAACAGCGGCCTATGATACCGTGATGGCATACTGCCGGGAGTATCCGATCCCGTTCGCGGATCCGGTGCCCGGTGCGGGGGATCCCGACTGGTGGATGGCCCATTTTGGAGACAACATGTGATGACCAGGGAAGGACCCTTGCGGGCCGGACCTGCGCTCAAGGTCCGGCCATGCTGATCGCCATCGCCTCCGGCAAGGGCGGCACGGGCAAGACCACCGTGGCCGTGAACCTGGCGCTTTCCGCGCCGGGCCCGGTCTGTCTGCTCGATTGCGATGTGGAAGAACCCAACTGCCACATCTTCATCAAGGCCGAACTCGGTCCGCCCGAGCCGGTGACCATTCCTGTCCCCGTGGTGGATGGGGCCAAGTGCACCGCCTGCGGCGCGTGCAGCCGGATCTGTCAGTACCATGCCATCGTATCGCTGAAGACGAAAGCCCTGGTCTTCCCGGAGATGTGCCACGGCTGCGGCGGGTGTGTCAAGGTATGTCCGGCCGGGGCGATCACGGAATCCGGGCATGCGATCGGTGTGATCGTGTCCGGCCGCAGCGGCGGGATCGATTTTACCCATGGCCGGCTGGATGTGGGCCATCCCATGTCGCCGCCGCTCATCCGTGCGGTCAAGCGCCATGCCGCCGCCGAAGGCCTGACGATCATCGACTGCCCGCCGGGTACCTCCTGTCCCGTCATAACCGCATTGCGTGACAGCGATTATGTGGTCCTGGTGACGGAGCCGACCCCGTTCGGCCTGCATGACCTGCAACTGGCCGTGGCAACGGTGCATGCGCTCGGGATCCCCTGCGGAGTGGTCATCAACCGGTCCGATGCGGGCGATGAGGGTGTGCTTGATTACTGCCGGAAGACGTATCTGCCGGTGCTCCACCTGATCCACGAGGATCGCCGGATCGCGGAGGCGTACTCACGGGGTGTGGCTGTAATCGATGCACTGCCGGAATATGCATCTGCTTATGCAAGGCTTTGGGCAATGATCGACCCCGTCGGGAGATCCGTATGAACGAACTCGTTGTCATCAGCGGCAAGGGCGGGACGGGCAAGACCAGTGTGCTCGCCGCGTTCACCACTCTGGCGCCCAACGCGGTCATCGCCGACTGCGACATGGACGCGGCCGACCTGCACCTGGTGCTTGCGCCGACAGTCAAGCACCGCGCACTGTTCACGAGCGGGCACGGGGCTGTCATCCGCCCGGCCGACTGCACGCGGTGCGGCGTGTGCCTGGCGCACTGCCGCTTTGAAGCCGTGCGGCAGGAAGGCCGGGGGCGTACGGCCGTATTCACCATCGATCCCGTGGCCTGCGAAGGGTGTGGCGTCTGCGTGCATTTCTGCCCGGCCAAGGCGATCGATTTCCCGGAGCGGAACTGCGGCGAGTGGTTCGTTTCTGAAACCCGTTTCGGGCCCATGGTCCATGCCCGTCTCGGCATCGCGGCCGAGAACTCGGGCAAGCTCGTTTCGACCGTGCGCCGCGAGGCACAGCGGATCGCCGTTGAACTAAAATGCGACTGGATCCTCGTCGATGGGCCGCCCGGCATCGGCTGTCCGGTCATCGCCTCCATCACCGGCGCTTCCATTATTCTGGCGGTCACGGAACCCACGCTTTCCGGTGCGCATGACCTGGAGCGGGTCCTGGGACTGGCCCGCCACTTCGGCAGCCCGGCCTTGGTGTGTGTGAACAAATGGGACCTTAATCCCGCCATGGCGGATACGATCGAACGCCAGGCCGTGACCGGCGGCGCGCGCATCACCGCCCGGATCCCCTATGACCGCGCGGTGACCGGGGCCCAGGTGGCCGGCACAACGGTCATCGAGCACGGTGACGGTCCGGCCGCCGGCGCGATCCGGCAGGTGTGGGCCGATGTATGCGGATGTACGGCGCCTGAGAGCGGGCAGGGGAGGATGACGGCATGAAGGCGGACGGTGCGGCGATGGACCGGACCCCGGAGGCGGATGATCCCTGGTTCGGGCGCATGAACGATCCCAGCGGTGAAGGTCTGATCAGCGGCCCCTGCGGCGATACCATGGAGTTCTACCTGTACATCCGCAACGATGTGATCGAGGATGTGAAATATTACACCGACGGGTGCGGCAACACGCGCGCCTGCGGCCGGGCCGCGGCCCGGCGCGCCAAGGGGCGCACGGTGACCGATGCGCTTTCGGTGAGCGCCGGCGAGATCATCCGTTCGGGCGAATGCGACCCGGAAGGGGGCCGGCATTGCGCGATCCTGGCGGTGAGTACGCTCTACTGGGCGGCCGCCGATTATTTGCTGAAACCGTGACCGGGAATGTCCTGGCCGCGGGTGTCAAGGACCAGATGGTATAGGAGCGGGTTCTCATGATGGCGGATAAAAAACATACGGGCGGGAAGCACGCGGACGGTTGTGCCGGCGGTTCCTGCGGCGGCGACCAGCCGGACGAGATGGACACCTTCCTGGAGGAACAGGCGCTCCGTGAGCGCATGGGCCGGATCAGGCAGACCATCATGGTGATGTCGGGCAAGGGGGGCGTGGGCAAAAGCACGGTGGCGGTCAACATCGCGATCGCCCTAGCGCTGGCGGGCAAGCGGACGGGCCTCCTGGATGTGGATATCCACGGCCCCAGCATCCCGAAGATGCTGAATATCGAAGGCGCCGCAGTGCGGATCGATGCGAACACGATCCACCCGGTCGAGACGGCCGGGCTCAAGGTCATGTCGATCGGCCTGCTCCTGCGCGATCGCGACGACGCCGTGATCTGGCGCGGGCCGATGAAAATGGGCGCCATCAAGCAGTTCCTCAAGGATGTGGAATGGGGCGACCTGGACTACCTCGTGATCGATGCGCCGCCGGGCACGGGCGACGAACCCCTCTCGGTCTGCCAGCTTGTGCCGCGCGGCGCCGGCGCGGTGATCGTCACCACACCCCAGGATGTGGCCGTGGCCGATGTGCGGCGCTCCGTCAGTTTCTGCCACCAGCTGCACATGCCCGTACTCGGTGTGGTCGAGAATATGAGCGGGTTCACCTGTCCGAAGTGCGGCGAAGTGACGGCCATATTCAAGACGGGCGGCGGCGAACGCATGGCCCTCGACATGGGCGTCCCGTTTTTAGGGCGCATACCGATCGATCCCCGGTTGGGCGCGGCCTGCGACGCCGGCCGGCCTTTTGTGTACCATTTCGCGCAAACCGAGACCGCCCGGGCGCTTGAACGGGTCATTGCGCCCCTGCTGGCATTGGCCGGCACTACGGCGGAACAACCACTCGTGGATGTAGTAAAGGAGCAGGTCATGCGTATCGCTCTTCCGGTCACCGATGGGAAATTGTGCATGCATTTCGGGCATTGCGACAAGTTCGTGCTGATCGATGTCGATCCCAAGACGAAAAAGACGGTCAAAAAAAGTGAGGTCGATGCCCCGGAACACCAGCCCGGTCTCCTGCCGCCCTGGCTGGCCGAACGCGGCGTCAATGTCGTTATTGCAGGCGGCATGGGTGGTCGGGCGCAGGGGCTTTTCGCCGAAGCCGGCATCAAGGTCGTTGTGGGCGCACCGGCCGAAACGCCCGAAAAACTGGTCGGCGCATACCTGGCCGGCACCCTGGTTTCCGGTACGAATGTCTGTGACCATTGACCCCCCCGCCGTTTCCGGACGGCAGTTCGGCCACGCGCACTGCGTCATGTGCGGCGACGAGAACTTCTGGTCGCTGGGTCTGGTCTTCAGGTCCGATGCCGAGGGGGGCGTGTCGGCCGCATTTCAGGGGCATGCCGGTCTGCAGGGCTATGACGGCATCCTGCACGGCGGCATCGTGAGCGCCCTTCTGGATGCGGCCATGACCCACTGTCTCTTTCGCCACGGGATCAGGGCGGTGACGGCCGAACTCAAAGTCCGGTTTCACCAGCCGGTGCCTTTCGCGGCGCCGCTCTTGCTCAGCGCCCGGCCGGTGGCGCTCAAACCGCCGGTCTATAAGGTGGCAGCCGAACTGGCCGAGGCCGGCCGGGTGCTGGCCCGGGCCGAAGCCAGTTTCATGCGCATGAAGGGTGACGGGCCATGACCGCGGCCGGGAGCGTGCGCGTGGTCGTCCTGGCGGAGAACCATGCCGTCGGGGACGACCTGGTCGCGGAACACGGCCTGGCGTTATGGGTTGAGGCCGATGGCCGGCGGTTTTTCTTGGACACGGGGGCGGGCCGGGCCTTGGTGCCGAATGCCTGTACGCTCGGTGTACCATTGGCCGGTGCGGATGCCGTCATCCTGAGCCATGGGCATTTTGACCATACCGGTGGTTTGACAGCCCTGGCGAAGGTGGCCGGGGTTTTCAGGCTCTATATGCACCCGGAGGCGGCCTGGCCGCGCTTCAGCCGCCACGGCGCGGGGCCCGGCCGGCCGATCGGCATGCCCGTCGATGCGGCGGCTCTCGTGGAAACCTTGGGGGACCGGGTTGTCCCGGTCACGGGTCCGGTCCGGCTCACGGAGCGCATCGGGATCACGGGTTCCATTCCTCGCCGAACCGATTATGAGGATACCGGCGGACCTTTTTACCTGGATGCGGAAGGGACGGCGGTGGACGATCTGCCCGACGACCAGGCAGTGTGGGTGGCCACCGACCGCGGGCTGGTGGTACTGCTCGGCTGTGCCCACGCGGGAGTCGTGAACACGCTTATGTATGTGACCGCGCTTGCAGGCGCGGACCGGATACGGGCGGTGGTCGGCGGCATGCATCTGGTGAACGCGGATGAAGAGCGGCTGGACCGGACCATGGCCGCACTGCGCGAACATGCCGTGGAGATCATCGCGCCCTGCCATTGCACGGGGATTGCGGCCGTCGACCGGATCGCCTGGGAGTTCCCCGGCGAGTTCATCCGCGCGGCGAGCGGTTTGGTGCTGGAACTGTAATCGCCCGGTGAACTGCTCAGTCGGGTATTGGTCGTACTTCATAGGATCAAGCGTGAGTAATAATTTCAGAATTTGGTTGGGAATTGCCTTGACATGGGTTGTTTCCAAGTAAAATACAAACAGAAATCATTTCTATTTAGGATCCATTTGATGTTGATGATGCGTGCCTCATATGCGGAGATCCTCCGCGGCAAGGGATACAAGGTGACGCCCAAGCGGAAGGCCGTGCTGGGTATCATGCGGAAATACAACCGTTACTTTTCACCATCGGAGATATGGGGTCGTCTTAAGGGTAAGTTCGACTGTTTGGGTTTGCCTTCCATATACAGGATCCTTGAGGAATTTGCATGTGCCGGTATTGTTACGCGTATCAAACGGGATGACCGTCAGCTTTATTACTTCCTGTGCGATGCGGCTGATTGTCACCACCACCATTTTATCTGCAGGCAGTGTCATTGCGTCAGCGAAGTCCTCGCCTGCCATGCTGATTTGATATATGGCTATATTGAAAACGAACTGGGCTGTAAGGCGGAAGCGCATTTCATGCAGATCGAGGGGCTCTGTGCGAAGTGTAGATGATGGTGCAACATCAAGGCCTGGACTGCGGGGCATGAAACGGATGTTCAACCGGCGGTATGCCGATAGAATTGTGCCGATCATAGTATTGGCAGGTTTCTTGTGGGCAACCATAGGCATCCATATCGTCCATCCCTTCTTTCATGATCACGGTTGTTGCGGACCAGTTGTCCATTCCCATCCGGACGCAACCAAGGCCTCTGGTCATATACAAGCAGGTCCCCAACATGTGGCCCGGGATACGGCCAAATGCTCGATTTGTGAGTTCCTGAATATCGCGGGAAGGAACCAGCCGGACCTCGCGCATGCGGCACCGATGATAGCACCCATTTGCGAGGCCCCGTTCACTTGCATTGCGGATCCTGGCCATCAACGGCCGGGCGTCACACGCATACTGTCCCCCCGAGGCCCGCCCTTCCTTTCCTGAACGCCCCACCCGATTTGTTTGCATCCCGATGTTGACCTAGGCAGGTAACACCTGTGCCGGGTAAAGCACCTGTCGTTCAGGAATGAAAGGATTGACCATGAAAGCATCACTTCACATAGTCGCCTTGGTACTGCTTGGCGCGGTAATGCCGGTGGTGGCCCAGACCGCCGGCCAGAGTATGAATCCCGACCTTTCGGTGATCATTGACACATTCATGTTCTATGATGATTCACAAGAGGGGTTAGAGCACTTGTATTCGGAGATCGAAGGGTTCGGCCACATCCATGCCGGCGGGGAGGAACACGGGCACGACCATGGGCCGAACCAGGGTTTCAATATACGGCATCTTGAACTGATGTTGAGCGCGGAAGTGGACCCTGCGTTCAAGGCCCGGGCGATCGCGGCCGTGCTTCCCGAAGGCGCCGAGATCGAGGAGGCCGTGATCGAGACCACGAGTCTGCCGGGCGGATTGGCTCTGCGCGTCGGAAAGTTCTTTTCGGATTTCGGCCGCATAAACCCCCAGCACGAGCATGAATATGATTTCACCGAGGGACCATTGATCAACACCCTTGTATTCGGTCATCATGGCATCAATGATCTCGGTCTGCAGGTGTCGTGGCTGGCGCCAACGGAGCAATACCTGCTGTGCGGCCTTGAGCTGTTTCAAGGTGGTGCCGAAGAAGGACAGTTCGTTTATCTGGGCGCTGAAGAACTACCCGAGTGGAACGGCCCGCGCTTGGGCGTTTGCTGGGCCAAATATGCACCCACCTTACCCGGACCCCATGGACTGCAGCTCGGTGTTTCGTTCGGCAGCGGCATTAAGCAGGAGGAACATGATGGCAACGCCGATGGGACTCCCGACCACTGGCTGGACGGACGGCCGTTCTTTTGGGGAGTTGACTTTGTTTACAAGTTCGATGCGGTTGAGGCTTATGGCAAGGGCGATATCGCGGTCCAGTTTGAATACATTTACCGCAACGAAGATCTTGAGGTGATACGGCACGATTTGATCCCAGCATTGGAAGGCGAGCATACAGTCAACAAACAGGGGGGCTATTACCTGCAGGCAACTTATGGTTTCGCTCCGCAATGGCGTGCCGGCCTGCGTTATGAACAGGTCGGAGTCGTGAATGACATCACGCTTCCCGACGGGACCCATGAAGAACCGGATGCGAGTTCCCGCACAAGCGCGATGGTCGATTATTCATACAGTGAATTCTCGCGTCTGCGGTTCGGCATCGGGCAGGGGACCTATGCAACGGCGGATGGGACGGAAAACGCCCTGGCGGCCATATTCCAGTTCCAAATATCGATTGGTGAGCACGGGGCCCACAAATTCTAACAAAACCACAGAAAGGAATACAGCATGAGTTTCAAGATAATAGTTACTCTGGTGCTGACGCTGGCTTTTTCCATATGCTACACCGGAGCCTTGGCGGCAGAGCAATTGCAGGTGGTGGCGACGACATCCGATATCGCATCAATTACCCGCGCCATCGGCGGTGATCGCGTGGCGGTTCAATCCCTCAATGATGGTACGCGTGATCCCCATTTTTTACAGGCCCAACCGACATATATCGTCCAAGCCCGCAATGCGGACCTTTTCATTCGGATCGGAATGGAACTTGAAGTCGGGTATGAACCCGTGATACTCGATGCGTCACGCAACGCCCGGATCGCCGTCGGCAAGCAAGGCCATCTTGATCTGTCGGCCAATGTGGTCAAACTGGAGGTGCCCACGCAGAAAGTGGACCGTTCCATGGGGGATGTGCATGCCATGGGCAATCCGCATTACTGGCTGGATCCATATAACGGCCGCATCATGGCCTGGGACATCGCCGGTCAACTCAGCCGGCTCGATCCCGAAGGGACCGCAATCTATGCCAAGAACCTTGCCGGTTTTAACCGACGCCTCGATGAAGCCATGTTCGGTGTCCAAGCACTGGAGGCGATAGGAGGCGACCGGCTTTGGGTCGCCCTATTACAAGGGGAACTGGAACGGCTTCTACAGGAGAAACAGATCGTTGCGGGCGGATGGTTTGGCTTGCTTGCCCCTTTTAAAGGACAGGGTGTGATCAGCCAGCACCGGAGCTGGAATTATCTGCTTAACCGATTTGGGCTCAAACTTACGGCGGAAATGGAGCCCAAACCGGGGATCCCACCCGGTCCCCAGCACTTGATGGATGTTGTTGAAACCGTGAGAAGGGAAAATGTCAAAGTGATCATGGTGGAACCCTTTTATGGGACCACAGCGGCCGATTATGTCGCATCGCGCACGGGAGCCCAGGTGATCGTCTGTGCCAATGCGACCGGGGGCACCCCCGAGGCTACGGACTATCTCGGTATGCTGGACCATGCCATCCGGTCTCTGGCCGGGGTATTGGGTGCTCAGCCGCCGATTAACCCGGTGCGTCCATGACACCAAATACCGGCGGTTCAAATGGTCAGGCCATCGTGGGGTGTAACAACCTCACGGTGGCCTTCGACCGCGAGGTAGTGCTGGATAATGTGTCCTTGGCCGTACCGAAGGGGGCCTTCCTCCCGATCGTGGGGCCGAACGGGGCGGGCAAAACCACGCTGTTGCGGGCATTACTCGGCCTGGTCCGACCTCGCTCCGGGACCATTTTTACGCCCTTCGGTGTATCGCCGCCCGGATATGTCCCTCAACAAAGGGTGATCGATCACCTTTTCCCAGTGACCGTACGGCAGATCGTCCAAATGGGATTATACCCACGCTTGTCGTTCTGGCGCAGGTCGGTGCCGGAACAGGAGCGGAGGATTGATGCCGCCCTTGACCAGGTCGGTCTTGCCCGGCATGACCAGAAGCGGTATTCCGAACTATCCGGGGGTATGAAGCAGAAAGTGTTCATTGCGCGCGCCCTTGTTTCCGGGGCCGAGGTGTTCGTGATGGATGAGCCCACCTCGGAGCTGGATGAGCGATCTGAGCGCGATGTCATCGGTAATCTGGCCCGTCTTTCACGGGAACAGGGGAAAACCGTGCTCCTGGCCGTCCACGGTCTTGATCATGTCATGGCATTTGCGGCAACGACCTGCGTGGTTGAACACGGAAGGGTGCGATTGTCCAACATCCTGGACACCCCCAAGAGGGGAGGGGGGTAACGGTATGGATCCATTGCGCGACCTGTTGCACTATTTCCCCCAGGCCCTTGTGGGTGGATTGCTGATTGCGGTGACTTGTTCGGTCCTGGGTGTCTTCGTAATACTCAAACGCGTGGTATTCATCGGGATCGTTCTCTCCGAAGTGGCGGCCCTTGGTGTAGCGGCCGCGCTGGCATTCAACTTCCAGCCCTTTATCGGCGCCAGCATACTGACGATTGCCTGCGTGCTGATCCTGGCCTTGCCCTTGAATTCCGACCGGATCCCCCGGGATGCATTGCTGGGGATCTTGTTCGTCGCGGCTTCCAGCCTGAGCATCCTGTTGGTCGCCCGAAGCGGTTTCGGACTGGAAGAGGTGAAGAACCTGCTTTACGGGGATATAATCTTTACCACAGGAACCGACCTATGGATCATTCTCGGTGTCATGTTGCCGGTCCTTGGGTTTCTGATGATGTTCATACGGCCTATTTTCTACACATTTCTCGATCCGGATGGGGCCCGTGTGCTCGGGATCTGGACGCGGATGTGGGAACTGCTGTTCTTTTTCGCTCTGGGTCTGTGCGTGGCCGCGGCCTCGAAAACGGCGGGAGCGCTCCTTGTGTTTTGTTTCCTTGTCGTCGCGCCGTCAGGAGGCCTGGTTCTGGGAAGAAAGTTATCCGCGGTCACCATTATCTCAGTTACCGTTGCCGCAACATCCACACTGGCCGGTATGCTGATCGCTGTTGCCAAGGATACACCTACAAATCAATCCATTGCTGTAGTGGCCTGCATGGGTTTCGTGTTGTGTTTTGTGATCGCAATTATCAGGAAGACCCTATTTGTTATGAGATCGCATCAAAACCAAGTGCGGAGTTGAAAGGAAGGTCATGACCAGTTATAAGGCATTCCTGATCGGGGTACTCGGGGCAGGCATCATCATGACGATGGCTCCCGGCTGTGGCGGCAAGGCGGCCGCGCCATCCGGAAACCTGGATGTATTCGTGAGCATCCCGCCCCAGGCCTACATTGCGGAGCAGGTCGGCGGCCCCGGTGTCCGGGTGAGCGTGATGGTGGGGCCGGGCCAGAATCCCCATACCTTCGCCCTCACGCCGGCGCAGATAACAGGCTTGGCCAATGCCCGGGTCTATTTTACTATCGGCTTGCCGTTCGAAAAGATTATCATCGACCGGATCCGGCAGAACAACCCGGGCCTCATGGTGATCGATTCAGCCGCGGGCATCACCCTCCGGTCAATGGAGGAGGATGGCCACGCGGACGGGGAGGAAGGGCATGGACCCGGGGCCGAGGATGCGGATCACCACCACGCGGAAGGCGACGCGGATCCCCACATATGGCTCGACCCGGTGAACGCCAAAATGATCGCGACCAATATGACCGCCGCCTTGAAGGCGGCCGATCCGGCGCACGCGGCCGATTATGATACCCGGCTCCAGTCCTTCAACACGGCCATGGACACCCTGCACGCGGAACTGGCCGCGGCCCTGGCGCCGCTCCAGTGCCGGGATTTCTTCGTGTTCCACCCGGCGTTCGGCTATTTCGGCGACCGGTACGGCCTGCACCAGGTGGCCGTGGAGACGGGCGGCAAGGAACCGTCGGCAAAACAACTGGCTGCGCTCATCGACCGGGCGCGGGCCGCGAAAGTGAAGGTGATCTTTGTCCAGCCGCAATTCCCCAGCCGGAGCGCCGAAGCCGTGGCCCGCGAGATTGGCGGGGTAGTAGTACCCATGGATGACCTAGCCCGTGATTACCCGACCAACCTGCGTGACATGGCGGCTAAAATACGCGCGGCACTCGGGCAATGATGCCTGGTTGTGTTATTGTGTTGACAATCCGGCAATTTTAAGCTACAATTTTGACTGTATGGACTGGAAAAAGGTTCTGCCCAACCGTTCAAAATTGGTGTGCCGTACCGTCATCTTGGCATGGGTGGCATGGTTCGCCTGTGTCACGGTTGGAATGGATGGCTTTCATATATGCCAGCCTATTGCGGCCCCTGCTGCTTGCGCGGGCCCGTCCACGGGGCTTGTCAACCTGCATCCTTCGAGCGGGGCAGGGAACTACCGGCTGCCGTGTAAGGCTTGCCGGGATGCAAGTTGCGATTCAAGTGGAATTCGGGTAGGGAACGATCCCCGGTATAAAATGGGCACTTGCCCCACCTGTCAATTCCGGAGCGTGCTGGCAAGCACCACCCTCGCGGCCGTAACCACGGTTGTTGCGGCGCCTCTGCTTGCCGAGGCCTTGCTTGACCCTGGTCGGATACCAGACTCATCCGCCCTGTATCTTCCGGTCCTGCCCCGCGCACCTCCGCTCTGATCCCCATTATCCAGGCAACCGCGATCAATCCGGACCATGTCCGGCCCGATGATGCGGCCGCCAATGACAAGCTGGGGATCAAATTATGATCGTATCGATCCGGGATCTGCAGGTGACCTACCAAGTGGGACCGGAACCCGTAACGGCGCTCGCCATCCCGGCCTGGGACCTGGATGAAGGCGAACAGGTTGTCATCCGGGGACCCTCCGGTTCCGGCAAATCCACGCTTCTCAATGTCATCGCCGGCCTGCTTATGCCGGCGCGGGGGTCGGTGACCGTGTGTGGACATGCGATCACCACAATGGGCGAAGCGGCCCGGGACCGGTTCCGCGCCGAATCCATCGCCTATATTTTTCAGACCTTCAACCTGTTCCAGGGCTATTCCGCCCTTGAGAATGTCCTGCTGGCCGGGGCATTCGGCCGCCGGCGGGTCGACCGGGCGGCCGCGACCCGGGCATTGGAGGCGGTGGGATTGGGATCCCGGCTCGACCATCAGCCGGCGGCCCTGTCGATCGGCGAACAGCAGCGGGTGGCCATTGCCCGGGCGCTCGTAAAAGAGCCGCGGCTCATCCTGGCCGACGAGCCGACCGGGTCCCTCGATCCCCGGCATTCCGGGGAAGTGGTGGGATTGTTGCGCGAGGCATGCACGGCGTACGGTTGTGCCCTGATCGTAGTCAGCCACGAAGTGGCCGTGGCCGCGGCATTCACCCGGCAGATCGATTTCATGCAGCTCAATGCGGCGCTGGCGGAAGGCAGGGTATGAACTTCGGACGCATCGTGTGGAAAAGCCTGTGGCAGCACCGCCTCTCCACGGGTCTGGCGGTGATCAGCATCGGCCTGGGCGTGGCCCTGCTTGCGGCCGTGGTCTCCCTGCGCGAACAGACCCACCGGGCCTTCACCGAGGAAGGGCTGGGCGTGGATGCCGTGCTCGGTCCCAAAGGCTCGCCGCTCCAGATCACTCTGAACGCACTCTATCATCTGGAGGAAATGCCGGGCAAGATCCCCTGGCCGTATTACCAAAAGGTGCTTGGCGACCCGATCGTCGAGGGCGGGATCCCGTTTATGACCGGGCATTCCTATGCCGGGTTCCGGGTGAACGCGATCGATGCGCGGTTTTTCACGGAATTCGAATACCTGCCGGGCCAAAAGTTCTCCTTCGCCGCCGCCGACGGGGGCTGCGGCCGCGCGTTCGAACAGGGCGGCGAAGCGGTGGCCGGTGCCGAATGCGCCCGTGCCCTCGGCCTCCAATTGGGCATGTCGTTCAATCCCACCTGCGGCATCAACCCCGGCGACCCGGTCCATACCAACGACTTGATCCGTTTTGTCGGCATCCTCGCCCCCACCGGAACGCCCCACGACCGCGCGATCTATATACCGCTCCGTGCATTTTATACCCTGGCGGGGCACGGCGATGCGGTCCAGGCCATGGCTGACGATGAAGCCCACCGGGAGATCAGTGGCGCCTTCCTGCGCATCCGCCGCATCCGGGGCGGGGTACTCCACCCGGGGGTCCAGGACCTTAAGTACAGCATCAACCAATCGTCCGCGGCCCAGCTGGTGATCCCCAACGAGGTCCTGCCGCGCCTCTTTGACATCATCGGCTGGGTGGACCGCGTCCTGGTGGGTATCGCGCTCCTGGTCACGACACTGGCGCTCCTCTTCCTCTTTGTCGCCCTTGTATCCGCCTTGCGGGAGCGGCGCCGCGACCTAGCGCTCCTGCGCTGTCTGGGCGCCACCCGGTGGACGGTCTGCGGTCTTATCCTGGCCGAATCGCTTTTTATGAGCCTCGCCGGCGCGGTGTGCGGCACATGCGCGGGGCATGCCATCGTGGCTGTGGGCAGTACATTCATCCGGGTGGAGACCGGCCTGCGGTTTTCAGCCGCATATTTATCCCAGGCGGACATCGCGGTATTGCCGGCGGCGCTTGCCCTTGGCCTGCTGGCCGGGCTGGTCCCGGCGGTCCAAGCCTACCGGCTCGGCGTGCTCCGGAATCTGACCCAGATCTCATAACTGCAGATTTCCTGATCCGGGCGGAAAATGGGTTGGCGCATTTTCATGTCAGGCAAGAGTGTAAATCATCCGCATTCCGGTCTCGGGATGGTGGAAAGATAATTCGTTCAGTTCGAGTAGCAAGGCGCCAATTGCCTT
>JBDREB010000428.1:0-6002 GCA_043820325.1 Planctomycetota bacterium
AAGGCAATTGGCGCCTTGCTACTCGAACTGAACGAATTATCTTTCCACCATCCCGAGACCGGAATGCGGATGATTTACACTCTTGCCTGACATGAAAATGCGCCAACCCATTTTCCGCCCGGATCAGGAAATCTGCAGTTAAAACTGGGTCAGCCGCTTGCGTTTTTCCGTGATCACGCGCTTGGTGTCCCGGGCGATGACCAATTCCTCCTTGGTCGGGAGCACCCAAATCTGTGCGGGACTGGCGTCTGTGCTGATCCGGGCCTCGCCCTTGACGGCATCGTTCCGCGTTTCGTCAAGTGTTAATCCCATGAATTCAAGGCCTTGCGTCGCCATGCGGCGCATGGGGGCTGAATTCTCACCGATGCCTCCCGTGAAGACCAGGAAATCGACCCCGCCCATGACCGCCGCGTATGCCGCGATGTATTTTTTCAGCCGCCGCGCGGTGATATGGAAGGCCAGTGAGGCCATTTTATGGTCCTTGGCCATACCGTCCTGGATCTCGCGCAGGTCATTGGTCAGGCCGGAAATGCCGATCAGGCCGGCTTTTTTGTTAAGGACCGTGTCGATGAACTTGGGCGAGGCGGGGTCGGCCGAAAGTTCGCCGCGTTCAATGAGGTACCCGATGATGCCCGGATCGATATCGCCCGAACGGGTGCCCATGACGAGTCCCTCGAGCGGTGTGAGTCCCATGGAAGTGTCCACGGAATGACCGTTGTGGATGGCACAGATGGAACACCCGTTGCCCAGATGGGCACTGATCGTGCGCGTGGTGTTCAGGTCCCGGCCCGCGGCTTCCACGATCCGGCGGGAAATATAGAAATGGGATGTGCCGTGGAACCCGTACCGCCGCACCTTGTGTTTTTCATAGAAGGAATACGGCAGGGCGTACAGAAAGGCTTCGGGCGCCATGGACTGGTGGAACGCGGTGTCGAACACGGCCACATGGCGGGCCTTGGGCAGGAGTTTGCGTGAGACCTCGATGCCCGTCAGGTTGGCCGGGTTGTGGAGCGGCGCAAGCGGGACAAGTTCCCTGATCGCTTCGATCACATCGGCGGCGATAAGCACCGAAGAACGGTAATTCTCACCCCCGTGCACTACGCGATGGCCCACACCGTCGATCTCGTCCACATGCCCGATGATCTTGAACTTGGGGTCGACCAGGAAATTGATCACTTCCCGGATGGCGGCGTCGTGGTCGGGCTTGTTGGGCAGGGTCTTGTCCAGGTTCTGCTTGAAATCGGAGAATTTGACCACCGCCTCGGGCTGGCCGATGCGCTCCACCAGCCCCTTGGCGAGCTTGGTCTCCGTCTCCATGTTGTAGAAAAGGAACTTGACCGACGAGGACCCGCAATTGAGCACGAGAACTTTCATGATGCCTTCCTTACGACAGCGTCAATGGATGTATGAATGGCGTCGACAAGCTGGTGGATCTCTTCTGTCGTGATGGTGAGGGGCGGCATGAGCACGATCACATCGCCGAGAGGCCGCAGGAGCACGCCGTGCGACCGGGCCACGCGGCAGACGCGGGCCCCGGTCTGGAGGGCCGGGGCGAACGGCTCCCCTGTGGCGTGGTCGCGCACGAGCTCGATCCCGCCCATGAGCCCTTTCAGGCGGATCTCGCCGCAATGGGGATGCGAACGGAGGGGTTCGAGCGCGGCGGCCAATTCGGCTCCCGCGCGGCGGACCATGGCAGGTATGTCATCTTTCTCGAAGATACCGAGCGTGGCCAGGCCGGCGGCGCATCCCAGCTGGTTGCCCGTGAAAGTGTGGCCGTGGAAAAATGTACGATATTCGGCGTAGTCGCCCAAAAACCCGTTGAAGACGGCCTCCGTGGCCAGGGTGGCGGCCACGGGCAGGTACCCGCCCGTAAGCCCCTTGGCCACGCACATAAGGTCGGGTGTCACCTTGTCATGGTCACAGCCCCACATCAGCCCCGTCCGGCCGAACCCCGTGGCCACCTCGTCGGCGATCATAAAAACCCCCTGGCCCGTACAGAGCTCGCGCAGGTGAGCCAGAAAACCGTCGGGGAACATAAGCATCCCGGCCGCGCCCTGGATGCCGGGCTCGGTGACGAGCGCGCACGCCCTGCCGCCCCATTCGCGGAAGACGGCGTCGGCGTGATGGAAGCATTCCCGGCCGCACTCCCCCCGCCGGCGGCCGAAGGGACAACGGTAGCAGTGGGGCGTGTGGATCCGGACCGCTTCAAAGAGCAGGTCCTTGAATGTGGCGTGGAACCGATCGATCCCGCCCACGCTCACGGCCCCGAGCGTGTCGCCATGGTAGGCCTCGGTGACCGCGATGATCCGCGTCCGTCCGCCCTGGCCGTTCTGGCGGCAGTACTGGTAGGTCATCTTCAAGGCGATCTCCACCGCCTCCGAACCGCTGTCCGAGTAGAAGACCCGGGTGAGGCCCTTGGGCGCGGCCGCCACAAGTTTGGCGGCCAGTTCGACCGCTGGCACCGAGGCGCAGCCCAGCTGGGTCGAATGGGCGATGCGGCCGAGCTGGTCGCACACGGCCGTGTCGATCTCCGGCCGGCGATGGCCGAAAAGGTTGCACCAGAGCGATGATACGCCGTCCAGGTACCGGTTGCCCTCCGTGTCGATCAGGTAATGCCCCTCCCCGGCCGCGATCACGAGCTGGGGTTCGGCCGCCCATTCGCGCATCTGCGTGAACGGGTGCCACACGCACCGGCGGTCGAGTTCCCGGACCGCGGCGGTGGCGGCCGCGGGGTCAGTCGCCGATGTCATGCGCTCTCCGGTAGAAGACCCGGTTCAACGGGTAGACCTTATCCGTGAACACCCCGTCGTCGCGCGCCTCGGCCTCGGCCCGGATGGCCACGAACTGCTTGGCGTCCATGTTGTCGACAAAGTGGATGATGAGCACCTCGCGCGTCATGGGCAGGACCGGCGAACCCCACTCGTGCTCGCCCTGGTGGGCGAGGACCGTGTGGACCATCTCCATTGCCAGCGGCTTGGGAAAATCCTTCAGGGTCGCGATCGTGTCGCGCACCATCTCCGCGCCGATGACCATGTGGGCGATGAGGAGCCCCTCGGTGGTGTACCGCATCGAAGGACCCGAATCGAGTTCGCGCGTCTTGCCGATATCATGCAGAAAGCCGCCCACAAGCAGAATGTCGCGATTCAAGCCCGTGTAATGCTTCGACAGAAAATCGAGGGTCGTCACCACGGAAAGCGTATGTTCCAAGAGCCCCCCGATGTAGGCATGGTGGATCACCCGCGAGGCGATCGATGTGGTGAACCCTTTCATGAAGGCGGCATCATCCAGAAACGCGTCGCAGAGCGCCTTGAGGTGCTTGTTCTCGATCGTGGCCAGGATCGCGCGGAGTTTCTGCTCCATCTCCGCCAGGTCAAAGGGCGAAACGGGCATGAAATCGACCGGGTTGACCGCGTCGTCCGGTTTGAGCGGCCGGATCCGGGTCACCTTCAGGTCGAGCTTCTCGTTGTAGGTCCCGACCTGGCCCTCGATCTTGATGATGTCCCCTTCGGCAAACTGCGCCGCGGCCGCGGGGCCCTCGTCCCACATCTTGGCCGCGATCATCCCCGTGCGGTCCATCAAAAGCATGTCCAGGTAATCCTTGCCCGCGCGCGTCTGCTTGATCTGCTTCTGCTTGACCAGGTAGTACTCGCGGATCGACTGGCCGTCCACCATTTCGCTGATATTGGCGCGGATAGGCACAACCGTCTCCTCTTCAAGTGTGAACGCCGGCGGCGGGGAAAGTTCGTATTATATGGAGTCCCGGACGGATTGTCCAATAAAATCCCGGCGGAAGGAATACATTGACGAATGATCGCCGGGCTGTAATGCCTCGCGGATGGCCGCCGGCCATGATCAAGCGGGGTCCAGTCAGATGGTCGCTATGGTTCAGCGGTCGTGATCATGACATGGGGCTGGACCGTAAGCAACCGTTCCCAATACCGTCCCACGCAAGGCATGCCGTGACCGCCGGGCGCGGGATCAGACCTTCTTCACCCACAGGGGCTGTGAGCCCACTTGGCGGCCGTCGATGGCGAGGTTGATGGCGTACATGCCCGGTTGTTCGATCTTCAGGTTGTTGAGGCCCAGGACCAGGTTCACGGCCGTCGACTGGACCTCGGCCGCGAAGGCGACCTTGATCCCCCCTTCGAGCTTGGGGACCAGCGGCTGGCCGTCCTCGTTCACGAAATCGATCCGGAACTTGTGGTCGCCCTCCTCGATCCGGCTGAACCGCACCCGCATGGCAATGGCGCAATGGGGATGTACGCAGGGCATCGCCTTCACCTGGAGGGTGTCAAAAGTCCCCAGGATGTTCAGCTTGCCCGCAAGATCCGTGGCCGCATCGCACAGGACAAAGATCTCGATATCCATGGTGGACTCCCATCAGGTTGCCGGGCGGCGGCCTGATTCAATGCCGGCGCCGGGCTCAATTGTAACGCGCCGGGACAGGTTGTCAAGCGCCAAACCCGATCGGGCAATATCGGTTTCCACTTGACAGGACGGCACCCCGCGCATACAATGCGTTCCATGGGCAGATACAGAAAGACCGAAGTCGCGCACTTGAAGACCGAACGCCGCGTGGCACGGGCGGTGGCCATCGGCGGTGTATTGATCGGACATTCGCACCCCATCGCCATCCAGTCGATGACCAACATCTACACCCACGACATCCGCGCCACCGTGGCCCAGATCAAGCACCTTGAAAAAGCGGGGTGCGAGATCGTCCGGTGCGCCGTTCCCGACGACCGGGCGCTCAAGGCTCTGCCTGAGATCATCCGGCGGGTGCGCCTCCCCGTGGTGGCCGACATCCATTTCCGGGCCGACCTGGCGGTGGCCGCCCTCGAGGCCGGCGTGCCCAAGGTGCGGATCAACCCCGGCAACATCGGCGGCCGCGAACCGGTGAAGCGCGTACTGCGGGCGGCCCTTGACCGGGGCGCCTCGATCCGCATCGGCGTGAACGCCGGGTCGCTTGAACCGGACATCCTCAGGAAACACGGGCATCCCTGCGCCGCGGCGCTGGCCGAAAGCATGCTCCGGTGGGTCGAATTCTGCGAGTCGCAGCAGTTCCGCCACCTGGTCCTTTCCATCAAATCCACCTCGCTCCGTGACACGATCGCCGCCACCAGGACCATCGCCCATGCCACCCGGTATCCCCTGCACATCGGCATCACCGAGGCGGGCACGCGGGAGTACGGGACGGTTAAATCGGCCCTCGGCATCGGCATCCTGCTTCTGGAAGGGATCGGTGACACGGTGCGCGTCTCCCTGGCGGGCGATCCCGTCCCCGAGATCGCGGCCGCCCGCATGATCCTCAAGGCCGCCGGCGCGCGGCCGTTCGGGCCCGAGATCATCACCTGCCCCACCTGCGGCCGCACGCGCATGGATGTGGCCGCCATCGCCCGCACGGTGGAGGACCGCACCCGCACCATGCGCGGCGGGTTCACCGTCGCGGTGATGGGCTGCGAGGTCAACGGCCCCGGCGAAGCGCGCGAGGCGGACATCGGCGTGGCCTGCGGCCGCGACCGGGCCGTCCTCTTCGTCAAGGGTGAACGCATCCGCACCATCCCCGCTAGGCGGGTGGTGACGGAACTCATGGCTGAGATCAGGGCGAGGTTCGGGGACAAGTAATCGGCATACGGTGTACGGTATCCGACATTGTCGAAAAGTCTAAAAGTCCAATAGACGCAAAGTCGGATGTCGCCGGCGGAGCCGGCACCTTGACTTTTGGACCCTTCGACTTTTGGACTTTTGGACCGGTTCCCCGGCCACCCTATCGTTTCCGACAACCGTAAGCCGGTTCTCTTATCTTGTCCACCAGCCGAAATCCCGGGAGTATCCATTGATCGAGCACAATGAAATATACCGCAATAAGTGCCCGTAAATGAATAAAGTATCCATTTCGACATAGAGATTCCGTCCGCAGCCAAGGCGCGAGGAGGAGCCGTATCAATGGAAAGATCCGGCGTCGACGAGCAACGCCGGATGCGGACGGAAGATCATGTCCC
>JBDREB010000429.1:0-3200 GCA_043820325.1 Planctomycetota bacterium
GTCGGACCGTGGTCGGACGGCTACGCCCTCGGCGCGGTGCTGTATGAGCTGTTGACCCTCACCCCGCCCCACGGCGGCGACAGCCTCATGGCCCTGCTCTTTGCCAAGGTCAAGGGCGAGATCGAAGACCCGCGCGAGCGGGCGCAGGAGCGGGAAGTGCCCGACGACCTGGCGCTCGTCGCCCTGCGGGCTTTGGCGGTCAAACCGGCGGACCGGTATCCGTCATCCGCGGCGATGGCCGAAGACCTGGGCGCATGGCTGGAAGGCGCGCCCAAGTGGCGGGTCATGGCAAGGCCGGAGTTGGGGAAAGAAGATGAAAATGCCGCTGTGGTCAGCGGTGCTCCAACTGGGGGCAGCGGCGGTTCGATTCCCAGTCCGGTTGGAGGGCCCCGTTCCGTCGTGGCCGGGGAAACAGGAGAACCGAATGGAAAGACGGACGCGACAAAGCGCGTCCCTCCAAGGGGAACAGACCCCAAAAAAGGCGGAGAGGCCGCCGTGGTCGGCGGCGCTCCGGAATGCGTGGATTGGATGGAGGTGCACGGCAATATTGAAGACCTATGGCAGACCGGAAATGGCGTGCTCAAGGCGACCGGGCCCGCGGGGGCCGAGCATGTCCTGCTCTTCAAAACCCGCATGGAAGGGGACATCCGGCTTTCATGCACAGCCTGGTGCGAGGCGGACCATCCGGCCGAATTGTCGTTCCAGCTGGGCGCCTGTGAGCCGGCCGAGTTGATCAAGACCAAGAAAGACGGTTATTGCCTCCAGTTCGGCGGCGACAACCCGACCTGCACCAAGCTTGCCCGGCATTCGCGGGACATGGTGAAGATCGTAGGGATCGCTCCCGAACCGGGCCACAAGTACCGCATCGTGGCCGAGGCGTTCAACGGCCTCGTACGGCTTGTGGCCGATGGCCGGGAAATGATCCGGTGGCAGGACTCGCGGCCCCTGAGCGGCGGCCATGTCGGGTTTTACGCCTATGGACCCGGCGCCTGTTTCAGCGATATAGTCATCGAATCGCGGGGCAAGCCGGTAAGGGTGTCGGCGCTTGATACGCCGGATTTCCTGTACGACAAGGGCCAGTTTGTCCAGGCGTTGGAACTGTACCAGGGCCTCGCCGTTTCCCATCCCACGCGGGAGGAAGGACATGTGGCCCGGTACAAAGCGGGATTGTGCCTTGGGCGGCTGGGCCGGTTCACCGAAGCCCGCGCGGCGTTTACGGAACTCCTGGGCGACCGGCAGACTTTGCCGTGGGGCGTGCTGGGCGAAACGCAGATCGTCGAATGGAGCGGCGGTCCCGATCCTGCCGGAGTGCCGCGCTTTGGCGCGGCCGGGGATGCCGGAGGACCGGCAACCAAGACGGACGCGACAAAGCGCGTCCCTCCGTGCGCCTCGGACGAAGAAGCAGGGCAGGCCGCCGGGGCCGGCGGCGCTCCAAGCGTTCCAGAAGGAGAACCGGCCGCGGCCGAATACCTGCTGGCCATGGTGCAAAAGCACAATGCTTCCGGCCGCCGGTGGACACCGGTCCTTGACTTTGCGTTCGAACGGGCGATCGTCGGATTAGGCCGGAGCATGTGGGATAAGATCTATCCGGTGTGGTTTGCGGCCGCGATCCGCATGGCCGGGGGTGCTGAACCATTGGCCGTCCGCACGGCGCCCGGCCATTTCCGGAACATGGTCCGGTCTTACATCCGGTGGGCGGCCAAGGACATAATGACCGCGCATCCCGGCGCCGATGACCTGCATCCCGCATTCGGCGCGCGCTTCAAGGGCGAAGATGCATCGTTGGGTCGCGCCCAGATCCTGAGTTGGGTGCGGCAGGCCCGATACGAGTTTGCCGGAGCGCCGCTGACCCCGGCGGCTTGCCCTTTTCCTGCATCGTCTTTGCCCCCCGAAGACCTGTCCGCCGACGAGCTTGAGCGCCGATATCCCTCCCTGCCGCACCTGGCCTGGTGGAAGCGGAGGGACGCCCATCTCTTTCTTTCTCCTCCTTCTTCTCCTCCCGGAGCGCCGCTGCCCCCGGCGGCATTTGCCTCTTATGCGGTAATCGATCTGCGCACCGGCGCTTGGGAATCCATAAAAACCATGCCCGATGTCATCGGTGACAACCTTTTTAAGACCACCCACTTCCTGCTCAAGCGGATACCCGCCGGCACATTCATGATGGGCGATGAAACGGGCAGGGGCGGACCGAATGAACTGCCGGTCCATGCGGTGACGCTGACCCGGGATTTCCACATGGGCGTGTTCCCCGTGACCCAGCGGCAGTGGTACGAAGTCATGGGCCATTGGCCAGCGTATTTCCGGGAGGGGAAGATAAGTGATGGGCAGATACAAACCGAAGATGTTGCTGTGGCCGGCGGCGGTTCGATTCCCGGTCCGGTTGGAGGGCCCCGTTCCGTCGTGGCCGGGGATACGGGAGGTCCAAATACAAAGACGGACGCGACGGAGCGCGTCCCTCCAGGGGAGGAAGATGCCGCCGGGGTCAGCGGCGTTCCAGAAAGAGCAAGCGAAGACGATATGCGGCCCGTGGAGCAGGTGTCGTGGTATGACGCGCGGGAATTCTGCCGGCGATTGAAAACCATATCCGGCCTGGAGGTCGGCCTGCCCACGGAAGCGCAGTGGGAATATGCGTGTAAGGCGGGGACGCATATGGATTTCAGTTTCGGGAATATGGAAGAAGCCGGGGAAGCCGCCGGGGCGGGCAGCGTTCGGATTCCCGGTCCGGTTGGAGGGCCCCGTTCCGTCGTGGCCGGGGATGCGGGAGATCCAAATACAAAGACGGACGCGACGGAGCGCGTCCCTCCAGTAGAGGAAGATGCCGCTGGGACAGCGGCGCTCCAAAGAGCAAGAGCGGATGATCACATGTGGCATGCGTCCAATTCGGGCCGACAGACACGGCCGGTAGGTCTAAAACAGCCGAACCCATGGGGTTTGTACGACATGCACGGTAATGTGTGGGAATGGTGTGAAGATTGGTGCGATGGAGGGTATTATCAGCGGAGCCCGGGAACAGATCCTGTAGGTCCCGCATCTGGCGATTCGCGCGGTCTGCGCGGCGGCAATTGCAGATTTCCTGATCCGGGCGGAAAATGGGTTGGCGCATTTTCATGTCAGGCAAGAGTGTAAATCATCCGCATTCCGGTCTCGGGATGGTGGAAAGATAATTCGTTCAGTTCGAGTAGCAAGGCGCCAATTGCCTT
>JBDREB010000430.1:0-2298 GCA_043820325.1 Planctomycetota bacterium
GCGCGTAGCTCCGTAATCCGCTTTTGAATGGGGCCCAGCCCCGTACAGCCGTGGTGTGTAACAGCGCTGGCGATGGAGGGGGATGTCGGCCACATTTACCCTTGATTACCCTTGACATCCCCGCCTGATGGGCTAAAATAATAGGCAGGGTATTACCGCTTGGAGAGCGACCTATGCCATGCCGCGGGGGTTGGTCCAGATGAAAGGGCAGGTACGATGGAAAACCGGGAATCCAAGTTCCTATCCAGTAGTCAATCGGAGGCAAGAGACACGTGAAGATGAAGATCGGAAGCATGGAGCCCGTCTACGACCCTGCGGCGGAACTCGGCTTGCCCTGCTACGTGAACGACCACTGCATCGTCCGGGACCGCTTCGGGCTTTACCACCTGTTCCACATCAAGGGCTTCCCGTTCGAGGGCGTTCACGAAGGCTGGAACGAGATGTCCGAGCTGATGTTCGGCCACGCCGTTTCTGCGGACCTCCGCCGCTGGACCACGCAGCCGCAATGCATCCCGGCGCACAACGACGAGAAGCGCGTCGCGGCCCCGTGCGTGGTCGAGCAGGACGGACGGTATCTCATGTTCTACAACTCCGCCGGTCCGCAGAGCATTCGGCGCGCCGCGTCGTTCGACCTGTACGGATGGGATCGGGACATCGGTCCCGCGTTCGTCCCGCCCTCGAAAGACCGTGGGGGGTGGAGCAACGGCCAGGGGCGCGACGCCTTCGTGCTCCGCCACCGGGACTCGTGGCTCCTCTACTACACGACGATGCTCTGGGATGGCGGCGGGTGGCTCTCCGCGATCGGCCTCGCGGAATCGCCCGATCTGAGGGACTGGAGAGACGTGGGTCCCGCCTTCGTGGCGCGCGAGCGGGGGCGCGTGACCTGGTCGAAGACGGAATCGCCGTGCGTCTTCGCCCGCGACGGGAGGTTCCACCTCCTGTTCACGGACCGCATCCTCGATCAGGTCGTGACGACGTCGTCGGACGACCCGCACGCGTTCGGCGAGAAGGGCATTCAATCCCTCGGCAGGTTCCGCGCATCCAAGGTCTACTGCTTCGACAGCAAGTGGTACATGACCCACTGCTTCCTGCCGCTGCGGGAAGGCAACCGCGGCCTTTACCTCTCCGAACTGTCCTTCGAGTGAAGGGCGTTGCCGGCGCGGACCCCGGCGCTACTTCTTCTCCGCGGCATCGGGCGTCTTCGCCTTGGATTCGTACGGGTTGGTGTTGGGATCGGTCGGAGGATGGACCACGTTGATCCCGGTGGCGGCGTCGATCATGGTTCCCCTGGGAACGCCGAGCACCAGCTCGGCTTATCACCGATCCAATTCGGTAGCCCGCATGCCTGTTCGGCAGGCTCAAGGTCCATGACTTCAGCGTGCGACAGAAGTACACGGATTTACAGTTTTTTCCTTGATACTGAACATTCGTACATATAATGACCATCCTGCCGCTTGCTTTGCCCCAAAAAGGCGGGAGATGGTGTTATATGGGCTTCCCGGCACTTGGTTTCTACCGTCAGCGCCGGCCGCGGTCATCCGGGCTCTGGCAGACCCTCGATACCCGCTTCGAGGAGTTCCAGGCGGCCTACGACGAGCGGTTCGAGACCCGTTTTGGTTCTTTGCGGCCCGTGGTCGTAAAGCGGGTCCAGGAATACCTCAAGTGCGGGCTCCTGGACTACGGCTTCGCCCGCGTGCGGTGCCCTGAATGCAAACATGAATACCTGGTCGCGTTCTCCTGCAAGGCGCACGGCTTCTGCCCTTCATGCCAATCGAAGAGGCAGGCCGAATTCGCGGCGTTTTTGACCGAAGATGTACTTGCGCCCGTACCCCACCGCCAGGTGGTGCTGTCCGTCCCCCGCCGCTTGAGGCCGTACTTCTTCCACCACCGCACCCTCCTTTCCAAACTGGCCCGGTGCGGGTACGAGACCGTGCGCGACCTTATCCGCGAAGCCCTTGGCGCCGATGATCGCGCTCCCGGCGCGGTAGTCAGCGTCCAGACCTTCGGGAGTCTCCTGGACTTCCACCCGCACCTGCACATGCTCGCCACCTGGGGCGGATTCGACAAGAGCGGGGCATTCCATCCGGTGGAGGTCGTCCCCTCCGAAGAGACCGTCAGCCGGCTCTTCCGGCATAAAGTGTTGAAGATGCTCCTCCGGGAAGGGGCCATAGGCGAGGAGATCGTCGAGAACATGCTCTCCTGGAACCACACTGGCTTCGGGGCCGACATCGGACCGGCGCTGGCCTCCGATGTATCGGCCGACCGGCCCACCCGCACACGCCTGGAAACCCTGCCGGC
>JBDREB010000431.1:0-2791 GCA_043820325.1 Planctomycetota bacterium
ACATCCGGATGTCAACCGTGTAGGGGCGGGTTTCAAACCCGCCCCTACGGTAACCACCCAAACCGGCCTATGGTTGATTCACGCGCCTGGCTGACGCCAAAAAGTGCCAAAGCATTTTCCGCCGGGATCAGGAAATCTGCACTTGAGCAAAGTGCGATTTCCCGCAATCCATTCTTTACTTCGGCATTCGAAATTCGGTGTCCTGGACCCTGAGCGCAGTCGAAGGGTTCGATATTCGGGGTTTCCCCCATTCATTTCCGACCCTTGCGACCCTTGGGACTTTGCGACTAAAAGACCCCCTGCTTTTTCATAAAGAGATATGCTTCAAATCGTCCATTAAACGCATTATAAGCGTAATAAACCGGTAATCGCGTCATTGATTGCCATACAACGTAATAAATGGAGCGATCATGGCTTAGAACATCATAAATGGGGGTCAAATCGCCGATTAAACGCATTGTCCTTGTGTGTCGTAGGGGCAGGCCCCCGTGCCTGCCCGTCTTACCATAGGGGCGACCGGCCGGTCGCCCGTTCTACTTCGAAATTTGGTGTTTCGCTCTGGATCCCGAGCGCCGCCGGCGGCTCGGGACGATATTCGATATTTCCGCCGTAGACCCGGAAATCCCTTGCTTTTCGGGCGGCCGCATGGTAATATGTCGGCGGTACCTGGTTGAGGGAGAAACCTATGATCCGTCCATACAAGCCCGGGGACCTTCCTGTCATCATGGACATCGGCAACCGGGCCTGGCGCGGCATCCATGCCATGTTCAAAGAGACCTACGGCCCTGAGCTCTACCAGCTCCTCGTGCCCGACGAAACCACGCGCAAGGGCGAGCAGATCAAGGCCCATTGCCAGGCGCACCCCGCATGGGTCCGCGTGTGCGAGGAAGGCGGCCGCATCGTGGGGTTTGTGACCTTCTTCCTTGACTCCAAGACGAAGATCGGTACCATCGGCAACAACGCGGTCGACCCCGACTGCGGGTTGAAGGGGATCGGCCGGCAGATGTACCAGGCCGTCCTGGCGCTCTTCCGGTCCGAGGGCATGGCCTATGCCGGCGTGGGCACCGGCCTCGACGAGGCCCACGCCCGCGCACGCAAGGCCTACGAGCGCATCGGCTTCAACATCCGGCACGATAAAGTCGAGTATTACATGAAGCTGTGAGCATCCGGGGTCCGCGCCCTTATGGTTTTCGGCCTTCGGTTCGGATCAAAGCCGTAAACCGTATTCCGTAGGCCGAAACGCCTTTCGTTTCCGTATACCGCAAGCCGGCCTTGGTCGCGGCCGCAGGCCGCATGAGGAGAAATGCATGGAACAGGATGTGGCCAAACCGCTGTCCGGCACCCGGTATCGGGCGCGCGTCCCGGATACACTTGACCTGGCCGACCATGCCCGGTGGGCCATCAACGGGCTGGGCGGCAACATCGATCCCGGGCTGGTGACGATGCCCGGCTGAGCCGCTACTGCACCCTGCCGAAGTTCTGGGGCGGCATCGCCGATCCTGATGCCACCCGGGGCCCGCTGGTCGGCCACGTCGCGCCGCGCAAGGACGACCCGCCATTCACGGCCGGTAGCGAACTCGGCCATTGGTTCTCGCATTTCCATGCGCGCGCCATCACCCTGCGCGGACTGCTGGAACACGCCTTGATCGCCGGGGACGAGCGTATCGCCGAGTTCGTCCGGCGCAGTTACGAATTCACGCTCACCCAGGGCATCCCGCGCATGGGCTGGATCAACACCTATCCATGCACCAACAACCAGATGGAATCCTGTGCGTTCGGCGACTTGGTGGGGCTGGGGGTCCGGCTCTCCGACGCGGGCCTGGGCGACTACTGGGACGACGTGGACGCCTGCACCCGCAACCAGCTGGTGGAACAACAGCTCCTGCGCATCGATGACCTGCGGCGGGTGGCGGCGCAGTTCGCGGACAAGGAATGGGAGCACGCCAAGGCGCATCCCGGCGAGCTGTGCTTCGACAACGTGTTCGAGCGCAGCATCGGGGTGTTCGCCGGCATGGGCGCGCCCACGGCCATACCGAAACCGTGGGTCATGCACTGCTGCACGGGCAACGCCACGCAGGGGCTGTATTACGCGTGGGAGGGGACCGTCCGGGAGACCGGTACCAAGGCGGTCGTGAACCTCCTTCTCAACCGGGCCGGCCGGCTGGTGGACATAGACAGTCACCTGCCCTACGAAGGCAGGGTCCTCGTGCGCAACAAGGCCGCGCGGAGCGTCGCGGTCCGCATCCCCGCCTGGGTGGATGTGAAGGCGCTGAAGGTGGACGTGTCCGGCGTCCGGCACGACCTGGACTGGACCGGGCGGTACCTGAACTTCAACGACCTCCCACCGGGCGCGGTGATCGCCCTCGCCTTCCTGGTCGTCGAAAAGCAGGCCGCCTACACGATCAACGCCCAGACCAAGTGGGAGCAGGTCCACACCCGCACCTTCCGTGGCAGTACGCTCGTTGATATCGCGCCCCGCGACCAGGCGCCCACCAGTTACCCGCTCTACCAACGCAGCCACATGCGCGCCGCAAAGGCGCCCATCAGGCAGGTCGAACGCTTCGTCGCCGACCGTATCGTCCGCAAGTGGTGAAACAGGGCAGTCTCCCGGTCCTGAAGAGGCAGGGGACATTCCCCGGAAAAAACTTGCGCTAAGTGCCCGTAAATAAACAACCTATCCATTTCGCGTGCGGTGCAGAGTGATGGTTTGACAAACAGGTCAGGCACTGCCGCATCATTAAAGAGGTATAGCTGCCATGGTTGGCCCCCGCCACCAAACCCCGCACGCCCG
>JBDREB010000432.1:0-4832 GCA_043820325.1 Planctomycetota bacterium
ACATCCGGATGTCAACCGTGTAGGGGCGGGTTTCAAACCCGCCCCTACGGTAACCACCCAAACCGGCCTATGGTTGATTCACGCGCCTGGCTGACGCCAAAAAGTGCCAAAGCATTTTCCGCCGGGATCAGGAAATCTGCAATTGTAACTGTCGCCCATCACTCCCGGCACCCGCCGCTGACCGTTATGTTGTTAAGCGCCCCCGATTTTGCCCGGGGAGATTAGTTGCTAAAGTACCACTGTCCCCTGCTCCTGTCCTGTCCCCTGCTCCTGTCCCCTGCTCCGGGTCGATCTGTGTCGGCGGCAGGGTTGGTGTTGTGCGGGCGGAGGACTTTAGGGCTTGTGCCGCAGGGCGCCCTGTTTTTTACGGGCGGAGGCGGAGGAGGCCGCGGGATCACGCAATGGATAGACGCCCAGTTCGTCCACCGCGTCGCGCAGGGCCTGGATGTGCGCCTCGGGCCAGGGCACACCCTGGTCGGGGCCGCAGAAATAGCCGCCGTCGCGGCCCAATTGCCAGAGGCGGGTGGCGGCCTCGGCGCGGATCTTCGCGGGCGGCCCGGCCTCGATGGTACCCGAACTCACGCCGCCCTGCAGGGCCATGCGTCCCTGCGTTTTCCGGCGCAGTTCATCCAGATCGTTGGCCGTGGCCTGGACGGGGTTCAGGATGTCGACGCCCAACTCCATGAACACATCGACCACGGGCACGATATTGCCGCAGGAATGGAAGTTCACGCGCACGCCGTGCTGTTTATACAGGTTGAACAGGCGGCGGTACTCGGGCACGAAGAATTCGCGCAGGACCTCGGGCGAAAAGAGCGGTCCGGCCTGGGAGCCGAGGTCATCGCTCATGCCCACCATCTCGACCCCGAGCTTCAGGTAGTGGCGGGCGATGCCCATCTGGAAATCGATGATCCGGTGGAGGAGTTCGCGTACCGCGTTTGGTTCGGTGATGAGGAAGCACATGAGGTTTTCCATGCCCACGAGCATGTAGGCTTTCTCCCACAGGGTGTCGCGGTTGGCCCCTTTCAGAAAGACGGCCGCCGGGTCGTGCGGCGCGGCGGCCAGGTCGTAGGCTTTTTTGATGATGCGCTCGTCGTCCGGGTCGGGCCAGCGGTAACTCTTCAGGGCGGCCGGCAGGTCGGCCAGGGGGTTTCCCTTGGGAAATCCCATCACGCCCTCGTATTCCTTGTGCCAGCCCACGCCCCAGATGTCGGTCCAGTGCGACCCCACGGGCAGGTGGTGGCCGCCTTCGGTAAAGCCCTCGTGGTTGCAGCCCGTGTAGCAGATCCCGTGTTCGGGCGGACCGCCGGTCACGCGGTCGGGCTTGCCGAAGGTCATTATTTCAAGGGCATTCTGTTTGGGAGTCAACATGAACGGGCCTCCTCGCACATGAGGGCGGGAACCGGATCAGGTCCATTTTAAATTTAGCATTTAGCAATTAGCATTTTACATTTCCGGAAAATGCCCAATGCTAAACGCTAAATGATCAATGATAAATGGATCAGTAATTCCCCTCCGCTCTTACGATCTCCAGCGCCAGCTGGTAATTCGCCAGGGGCACGGTCGGGGGAACGCTGTGGTCGGAATGGAAGATGTAGCCCCAGTTGTTCTCCACCGCGGCCCGGACCTTGGGACCGACCTCGGCCCGCACTTCGTCGGGACCCTTGGAAAGGGCCTGGACGCTGATGTTGCCCATGAAGCAGATCTTGTCGCCGAAGGCCTCGCCCAGTGTGTTGAGGTCCATGCCCGCGGCCACTTCCATGGGATTGAGGCAGTCGATGCCGGCCTCGATCAGGTCAGGCACCACGGCCGTGGGATTGCCGTCGCTGTGGTAGACGACATCGAGCGACTGGTCATGGAAATGCTGGAACATGGCCGTGTGGCGCGGTTTCAGCAGGTCGCGGTAGATCTGGGGGCTGAAAAGGGTGCCGGTCTTGTAGGCGATGTCGCCGCCCACGAAGACGGCGTCGGGCTGGAACCCTTCGTTCAATGCCAGGTCGATCATGCCGCAGGTGAAGGCCACATGCGCGTCGAACATCTCGCAGATGAGCGCGGGCTCGGTGAGGAGCATCGTCAGGATGCGCTCGTCGCCGATCTTGGCCATGAACCCCTCGTAGGGATCGGGCACGGAAATGGTGACGAAGGTCGTGGTCTTTTCGGCGAATTCCCGCCAGGCCTTGCGCACCGCGGCGTAGGGCGTGGAGATATACTCGTAAGCGTAATCGCCGTAATAGCCCAGGCTCAGCCGTTCCGGCGCGGGCGTGAGCCGCTCGCGCAGGCGGGCCCAGTCGGCCGCGTCCTTGAGGCCGTACTCGAGGTGCTGGGGCACGCCCGTCCCCTTCCAGTACTTCTCGAGGTTGCCGTCGCCGGTGCGGATGATGCGGTACTCGCTCGTTTCCTCCTCGACCTTCTCGGGCAGGCCGAAAGAGGAATCGACGCGGAACTGGCGCCGGACATCCATGCCGAAATGATCGTTGGCGTGGACCGTGGCGGGCAGCCCCTCCTCGCGCCAGCGCTTGCGGGTTTCGGGCCGGGGTGCGTCGACAACGCCGACGCGTTCGGGAATGAGGCCGTTCAAAAGCTGCCGGATCACTTCCTTGCTGTTCATTGCATGCCCCTACTAGTGGTTGATCGGTTAAAGGTCAATGTGTTCCGGCCGAAGGGTTCGGCGATCTTCATGTTTACCATCCCAGGTCTCCGCAGACATTGCGGCAGGGCGCGAGCTTCTGGCGTTCCTGGGTCCGGATGACCTCGATCTCGATGGCGGCCGGGTCCCAGCCGTCCAGAAGGCGCGCACGCAGGCGCGCCTCCACGGCCGCATACGCGGGCATCCCGACCAGATTACTCATTTCAAAATAATCGTCCCGTACATGGTAGAGTTCAGCCGGGGCGGTGTGGGAATAGACGAACTTGAAGTCCCCCTCTCGGACGAAGGCGCGGGGATGGTTCCAGCCCTCGCCCTCGAACTCGCCGAAAACGCCGCACCCCTTGAATTCGGCCGGCCGGCCCTCGATGAGCGGCATGAGCGAGTTCCCGTCCAGGGGCAGCTGCGCCGGCAGGCGGTAGCGGGCGATATCCAGGAAAGTTGGGTAGAGGTCCACAAGCGATACAGGGGTGTTCACCGTGCGCCCGGCGGCGAACCGGCCCGGCCACGATACCAGGAGCGGTACGCGCACCGACGACTCGCGCAGGGGCACCTTACCGATCATGCCGTGCTCGCAGGCCATTTCGCCGTGGTCGCTGAAATAGAAGACCACCGTGTTCCCGGCCAGCCCGGTCTCGCGCAGGCAATCCATGATCCGGCCGACATACTCGTCATACTCGGTGATCAGGCCGAAATAGGCTTCGCGCAGGATCCGCGCCCGGTCGGGCGCGCAGGTGGTGCGGTCGAGATTGCTGTACTGGCGGATGTAGCGGTCGCATACGCCCAGGGACGCCCCCTCGAGGTTGAAGGGCAGGTCCCCCTTCCCGCGGTAGCGTTCCATAAGATCGGGCCGCGCGGTGAACGGGGGATGGGGCAGGACCATGCCGCAGCAGAGGGCCCAGGGTTTTCCAGCCGGGTCGGCCGCCTTCTCCCTGAGCACGGCCAGGGTGCCATCGGCGATCCGGGTGTCATGCCGGAAGATGGGCCGGCGTTCAGGCGTATCGGCGCCCGCCTCGTCGATGTCGCGGTTACCCGGGTAGCCCGGATCGGCCCGGTAGGGCAGCGGATCGAGCCAGGAGTGCGAGGTGCGGTAGCCCCAGGAATGGAACACGGCGCCGCTGTTGCCGCCTTCGAGCACGGGCCGCCGGTTGAACCCGTACATCTTCTGGTATCCGTTGAAATGCATTTTGCCGCAGAGGAGCGTTTCGTACCCGGCCGCGTGCAGGGCGTGGGCCCAGGTGACCGTGTTCTCGGGCATGGAGCAGACATTGTTCCACATGCCGATGCGGTGGCAGTACAGGCCGGCCATGAAGGACTGGCGCGACGGCGAGCAGAGCGGGCTGTTGCAGTAGGCGTCGGTGAAGTTGACCCCCGACGCGGCCAGCCGGTCGAGATTGGGCGTCTGCACCACCGGGTGGCCGGCGTACCCGGAATACTGCCAATGATGTTCGTCCGAGAACAGCATCAGGATGTTGGGGCGGCCATTGCGGCCCGTCGCCGGCGCTGTGGACAGTTCATCGCCCAGGGGGACCATTATTTGCTCCAAAGGGGTGGCCGCCACAGGCAAATACCGCACCGTGCCGGCTAGAATCACATGGGAAAGAAGCAATCATACACCAGACCGGGGATTTGGCAAGTTATTTCCCGCGCAAACACGGAAGCATAAAACCGTTCATTGCAAATTTATCATTTTCGCAATTGATGGACTCGCAAAAAAGATTATTTATATCCCATGCGTTCCAGAAAGGTCGAACCGGTCACATCCCGCGCGGTGCACGCAACTTCTTGTAGCCGCGGGGCTTGCCCCCGCCTCCGGATGGGTGACCGCAAGGGTCGCAGCTACAGGGAAAAGGATGGGCGACCGCAAGGGTCGCAGCTACAGGGAAAAGCGTTTAACACTTGAGCGGGATGAAAGGACTGGATCCCCCGGTTCCCCCGGTCAAGCCGGAGGACAGGCTCGCCGGGGGATGACGGAATATGATGATCAGCCAACCTCAAATGTGTACCCTTGTCATTGCCCGGCTTGACCGGGCAATCCAGTTCTTTTCTCTTAGTGCCCGTAAATAAATAACCTATCCATTTCGCGTGCGGTGCAGAGTGATGGTTTGACAAACAGGTCAGGCACTGCCGCATCATTAAAGAGGTATAGCTGCCATGGTTGGCCCCCGCCACCAAACCCCGCACGCCC
>JBDREB010000433.1:0-3148 GCA_043820325.1 Planctomycetota bacterium
TCTGCACCGCACGCGAAATGGATAGGTTATTTATTTACGGGCACTAACCACCCAAACCGGCCTATGGTTGATTCACGCGCCTGGCTGACGCCAAAAAGTGCCAAAGCATTTTCCGCCGGGATCAGGAAATCTGCAATTACCGGATCGCAAGTCCAGTGCCGTTATTACCCCCCCCCCCCCCCTCCCGACTTGCATTGCCAGACGGGGTGTTTCCACGGACGCGAGCATGCCGGCACGGGACCCGTCCCTATGGCGGGCCGCCGGTCCCTTTCGATGGGCGGGTCTTGTTGACGAGGTCGGAATAGAGCGTGCGGGTGCACTCCTCGCAGACGCCATGCGTGAACCTGGTGTCCGAATGGCTGGAGATATACGCCGCCACTTCATGCCACCGGCCGAACTCGTCGCGGATCTTCTTGCCGCTGACGCAGCTGGGCAGGAGGTGGCTCAGTTTCCGGATCTCGGCCCGGGCGGCAAGTTCAGGCGCCCTTGATGATCTGCACGAACACCTGGCGCTGGCGGGGGCCGTCGAATTCGGCGAAGCAGATCCCCTGCCAGGCGCCCAGCGCCAGCTGGCCGGCGGCGATGGGCACGCACGCCGACGACCCCACCAGGGAGGCCTTGATGTGGGCGTCCGAGTTGCCCTCGGCATGGCGGAAACCGGATTCGGCTGGCACCATTTTGCGCAGGAAAGCGGTGATGTCGGCCTTGACGGAGGGGTCGGCGTTCTCGTTGATGGTGATGCCCGCGGTGGTGTGGGGTACATAGACGATGCACAGCCCCTCTTTGGTGCCGCTGGCCACCACACGGCGCAGGACCTCGGCGGTGATGTCCACCAGCACTTCGCGGGCGGGCGTGCGGACGGCGATGGTCTCCACGGCGCGGGCTTTACGCGAAAACGATGGACCCGAACCGGGCCGAGGTGTGGAAGTCGCAGAGGCCCGTGCTGCTCCAGGCGGAGTATTCCACCTCCTTGCCGCCGTACTCGATGCGGAAGAGGTTGCCGCGCCAGCGTGTACCGGCGGCGGGGGCGCGGTTGTCGGCCAGGTGGAGCTCAACGAACGGCACGGCCACGGTCACGGTCCAGAGTCGCCGGGCGGGCTGTTTGTCCACCGCGACCTGGAGCCCCTCGCAGTCCCAGCCGGTGAGCGGCTGGAACCGCTTGCCGCGGCCCTTGCCCTCGTCGCCGCCGTCGTTCAGGACCACCGCGTCGAAGACCACGGCGTTGGGCGAGAATTCGAACTCGTAATAGCAGTGCTGGTTGCCGGTGGGGCTCAGGAAAGCCTCCACCACATCCTCATTGTAGAGCGGGTAATCATGGTCGGTGAACGAGGCGAAGATCACATCGTCCTCGACCTCGTAGCCGATGTAGAGGTTCACAGCGTCATAGAGCATCCGGAATTTCGTGGTCAGTTTGGGCGGCTTGCCCGTCATGGCGTCGTTCATTCCGGCCGTGACGGCCCCTTCCCAGACCGGTCCGACCGGCTTGCCTTCCAGAGGCACCGCGCCCGTGGCCCGCTTGACCGTGTACTCCAGCATGACCCGCTCCTCTCAATCCCCGTTCCACAGATAGGTGCCCGTATATACCCATGCGGCCGGGCCGGACATGTACACATTCCCGCCCCGCCGGTATTCCACGCGCAATTCGCCGCCCGGTGTCGTCACCCGCACGGCCCCGTCGGTGAACCCCCGCTCGTGCGCGGCCACGGCCGAGGCGCAGGTGCCCGTGCCGCAGGAGAGCGTGAACCCCGCCCCGCGCTCGAACACATTGAGTTCTAGGTGATCACGGCCGTGAACCTTGACGAATTCCACATTGACGCGCTTGGGAAAGAACGGGTGGCGTTCGATAATCCGGCCGTACCGGAATACTTCTTCGCGATCGATCCGGTCGGTGAAAATGACGCAATGGGGGTTGCCCATCGAAACGCACGCCACGCGGAAATCGCGGTCATCCGCCGTTATCGGCTGGTCCAGCACAGGCACGGGGCCGGCCGTTTCGGCCACGGGGATCCGGGCGCGCTCGAATATGGGCGCGCCCATGTCCACCCGCAGGGCCGTCACCGCGCCGCGCTCCACCGTGAGTTCCAGCACCTTCACCCCGGCGATCGTCTCCACGCGCATGGGCGAGCGGGGCACGATCCCGCGCTCATAGACGAACCGCCCGAAACAGCGGATGCCGTTGCCGCACATCGCCTCGCTGCCGTCGGGGTTATACATCCGCATGCGGGTATCGGCCGCGGTCGAAGGCGCCACCACCAGCAGACCGTCGGAACCGGCGCCGAAATGGCGGTCGCACGCCTGCCGGGCGAAGGCCGCGGCGTCGACGCCGCCCAGTTCCGCGAGCGTCACCACGATGAAATCATTGCCCGTGCCGTGCATCTTGGCGAAAGATATTTTCCGTTCCATGGGTCATCAATCCCCGGCCAGGTTGCCCGCGGGCCGCCGCTGCCGCGCGGCGCAATGGGTCTCGAATTCGTGGATCGCCGCTTCCTGGTCGGAGGTCTCGATCGCTCCCGGCTGCAGGCGGCGCACCCGGTCGATCGCCGCATCGGCCTCCAGGCCGACCCACACCAGGTAGGCCGCTAGGGCGGTACCCGTGCGGCCGATGCCCGCGAAGCAGTGCAGGGCCACGGGGCCGTTGACATAGTCGATGAAACGCGCGGCGTGCTCAAGCTGGGCCTGGGTGGGGGCGGTGAAATCGGCCACCGGCAGGTGCAGGTATTCGAGGTTCTGCACCATGTCGGCCGCCAGGGGGGTCTCCGTCAGGGAGACGATGCCGCGGAAACCGGCCTCGCGGAGCATGGCCACGGCGTCGCGGTCGGGGCGCGACATACCCGCGACCCGGCCGTCGATCACGAACGAGAAGTTGTACCGGTCCTTGAGCTTGCGCAGCGTGTCCATCGGGAATTCCGTATGCTGGGCCATGTGCAGGTCGAATTGTAACGGCGGAGCCGGGGATGTCAAGGGGAAAGCGGTCGGGAGAGCCGGACAATGTTCAATGCTCAATTTCCAATATTGACGGACTCGCAAAAAGTCCACAATCCTACTGTGTGCGCGCTTTTCCCCGTAGCTGCGACCCTTGCGGTCGCCCATCCGGAGGCGGGGTCAAGCCCCGCAGCTACAAGGACTTGCGAGGAAGCATGGTTACCAC
>JBDREB010000434.1:0-11965 GCA_043820325.1 Planctomycetota bacterium
CGCACCGCACCGCCGCCCGCGTTGCAACGGGCCGCCGGGCCGGGGCGTCAGGACCGCTCCTTGAGCGCCCTCTGGAGGATGGCCACATGGCCCCATTCCTCCTTGATGATCCTGTCTATCTTCTTGCCGCCGAGGTGCGCGGGCACGAGTTCCTTGATGCCCACATAGAAGAGGATCGAATCCTTTTCCATGCCGATGGCCGTGGTGAGGATGCCGGCCAATGTTTCCCTGCCCGTGAGTTTGGCCGCCGCCTTGGGATCCCCTTCGCCGCCGTGGGTGTCGGCCATGGCCTCGAGGTAGAGCTCCGCTTCACCCCAGGGATCATAGGCCGTGGCCTCCTTCTCCTCGTCCGTAAGGTTGGCGCGCATGGCCTCGAACGCGGCCTGGTGCTGTTTTTCGACGGCCGCGAGCTTCTTCATGAACTCGACGCTCTCCGCGTCCTTCTTCAGGCCGGCGGCCTTGGCGTAGAATCTGGCCCCGCCCAGCTCAATGCGCACCGCCATTTTGAGCACTTCGTCGATGTTGAACTTGATCGCCATTGTCTTTCTCCTTCTTCTCAATGGTTGGACATCAAACTCCGCAAGCAGCTTCGGGGATCAGCCCCCATCAAAACTCCACTGTTCTTGGACCATGAACCAGTCGCCGGTCTTTTCCAGGTATTCCCGCGTGTTGGCCAGCAGATCGCGATGGACCCGCTCCACGGCCGCTAGGCTGGTGAAGAGCTCGGCGATCTCCGCATCCGTCGACTGATCGGCCCATTTCCGGTAGGCCTTGATCGAGGCCTCCTCCTTGCCCATGGCGATCTTGAGCGCCTTGAGTTCGTCTTTGGAGGTACCGAGCTTCCCCTTCTTGGAGGCGGGGACCCGGGCGAAGATCTTCTTCACCGAGGCGTAGACCGCGTTGGCCGCATCATCGGCCGGGGCGATGTTGCCGCCGCCGCCGAGGGTCTCCTTGATCCACGCAATATGGTTGGCCTCGTCCTTGGCAAAGGACTCGAATGTGCGGCGGGCCAGGTCGTTCTCCGCATCGCCCGCCATGGCCAAGTAGAACTTCCGGCCGTCCTCTTCGAGTTTGATCGCCGCCTGCAGGATCGCTTCGCGCTTCATGGTTCACACCTTTTCAAACATATCCTTGCCCACCCCGCACTCAGGGCAGGTCCAGTCATCGGGCAGTTTTTCAAACGCCGTGCCGGCCGGGATGTTCCGGTCCGGGTCGCCCTTGGCCGGGTCATAGACGAAATCGCACACCGTGCACCGGTACTTGGCCATATGCATCTCCTTGGTTGACGGACTCGCAAAAAGGATCTTTGTCATGCTCCACAGGTTCCGGGACGGTCCTGCCGGCAGTAACCATGCTTCCTCGCAAGTCCTTGTAGCTGCGGGGCTTGACCCCGCCTCCGGATGGGCGACCGCAAGGGTCGCAGCTACGGGGAAAAGCGCGCACACAGTAGGATTGTGGACTTTTTGCGAGTTCGTCAATAGTCGAAGGTGCCGGCAAGGCTGGCGACATCCGACTTTGCATCTTTTAGACTTTTTGTAACACTTTAGCGTGCGGAATGAAAGGACTGGATCCCCCGGTCAAGCCGGGGGATGACGGATTAAGATGGAGAATAAATATCAGGTTTGTTTTTTCGTTGTCATTGCCCGACTTGATCGGGCAATCCAGACCTTCTGTGATCGTTTCACTCGGGTAAGGTGTTACGACTTTTTGACCATGCCGAATATCGTATGCCGAAGGCCGATTCGCCTGGAGTTTACCCCGAGCCCTGCCTCGGGGCAACCGTATACCGGACTTCGGTTGCGGCCGCAGGTCGCGTTAAGATCATAATTTAATCCGGTGAACAGACCGGCACCCTGCAACCTATGGAAGGACCTGCATGCACACCATCGATCTCTCCGGCACCTGGGCCTTGAAGCAGGGCGGCAAGGCCGGGACGATCGCCGCGCCCGTGCCCGGCGATGTTCACCTGGCGCTCCTTGAGGCCGGCAAAATACCGGACCCGTATTTCCGCGACAACGAACTGGCCACCCGCTGGGTGGGCAGGACTGACTGGATCTACGGCCGGACATTTGCGGTGCCGGCCGCCTTCCTGGCGCACAAGCGCATCCTCCTGCGGTGCGAGGGGCTCGACACGCTGGCGACCATAAAGGTTAACGGCCGGGCCGCGGGCACGGCCGACAACATGTTCCGCACCTGGGAGTTCGCCGTGCGCCGCCTGCTCAAGCCGGGCGCCAACACCATCAGCGTCCATTTCGCCGCGCCGGTCCCCTACGCCGAAAAAACGATGAAGCGCGAAAAATACTGCCACCAGTGGGGCGGCCCGCTCGAGCAGAAGGGCCGGGCCTGGCTGCGCAAGGAGCAGTGCAATTTCGGCTGGGATTGGGGTCCCACCCTGGTGACGAGCGGCATCTGGCGCGCCATCGGCCTGGTCGGGTTCAGCGATGCGCGGTTGGCCGACCTGCAGATCCTGCAGGCGCATGTGGGCGGCCGGGTGGGGCTGGAGGTGCGCGTGGCGACCGAGCGCGCAGGCAGTCCCCAGCTGGGCCTGCGGGTGACCGTGGCCCTGGCCGGCCGGACCGTGGCCTTGGGCGTCACCCGTCTTTCGGCCGGTCGCGCCTCCGTGCGGCTGGGCATCACCGCGCCCAAACTCTGGTGGCCCAACGGCATGGGCGAACAGCCGCTCTACACGGTCACGGCCGAACTGGTCGACGCGGCCGGCGCGGTGATCGATTCCCATCGCCGTCGCATCGGCCTCAGGACCCTGGTGCTGGAGCGCAAGCCCGACCAATGGGGCGAGTCGTTCCAGTTCGTGGCGAACGGCGTGCCGTTCTTCGCCAAGGGCGCCAACTGGATCCCGGCCGACGCGGTCCTGGCCCGGCTCACTCCCGACGATTACCGCCGCCTGGTCCTTGACGCGGCCGCGGCCAACATGAACATGCTCCGCCTGTGGGGCGGCGGCATCTACGAACACGACGCCTTCTACGACGCCTGCGACGAGCACGGCATCTGCATCTGGCACGATTTCATGTTCGCCTACGCCGCCTACCCGGTCTTCAAGCCCGGCTTCATGGAAAGCGTCCGGGCCGAGGCGGAGGACAATGTCCGGCGCGTGCGGCACCATCCTTCCATCGCCCTGTGGTGCGGGAACAACGAACTCGAGCAGGGGCTGGTACGCGACAAATGGGGCCCCAACTGCATGGCCTGGCGCGACTATGCCAAGCTCTTCGATGTCCTCCTGCCCGATGTCGTCAAGCGGCTCGACCCCCAGCGCGACTACTGGCCCTGCAGTCCTCACAGCCCGCACGGCGACCGCCAGGACTTCAACAATCCCAAGTGGGGCGACGCCCACCTGTGGGATGTGTGGCACGGCAAAAAGCCCTTCGAGTGGTACCGCACCTGCACCCACCGGTTCAACAGCGAGTTCGGTTTTCAGTCCTTCCCCGAACCGCGCACGGTGCGGGGCTACACCCTCCCCGCCGACCGCAACATCACCTCGCGCATCATGGAACACCACCAGCGCTCGGGCATCGGCAACACTACGATCATGCAGTACATGCTCGACTGGTTCCGCCTGCCCGAGGGTTTTGATAACACGCTGTGGTGTTCGCAGATCCTGCACGGCATGGCCATGAAGTACGCGGTGGAGCACTGGCGGCGGTCGATGCCCCGCGGCATGGGCACGCTCTACTGGCAGATCAACGACTGCTGGCCCGTGGCCTCGTGGGCTTCGATCGACTACCACGGCCGCTGGAAGGCGCTCCACTACATGGCGCGTCATTTCTACGCGCCGGTCCTGGTCTCGGGCCTCGAGGACGCCGACAAAGGCACGGTGGCGGTCCACCTCACCAGCGACCAGCGCACCGCGGGGCGCGGCACGGTCGCCTGGACCGTCACCGACGGCTGCGGCCGGGTCCTGCTCAAGGGCCGCAAGGCCGCGCAGGCCAAACCCCTGCGCAATACGCCCGTCACGGTGCTCAGGCTCAAGCCGCTCATCGACCGGCATACCAGCCGCAATGTCCTGGTATGGCTTGAATACACGGTCGGCGGCAAGGCGGTCTCGTCGAACCTGGTCCTTTTCGCCCGGCCCAAGCACATCGAGCTGGCCGACCCGCGTATCCGTGCGGCGGTGAAGGCCGCGCCGGCCGGTGTTTTCACCGTCACCCTGAAGACCGCCCGGCCCGCGCTCTGGGCCTGGCTGGAACTGGATAACGCCGACGCCTGTTTCAGCGACAACTTCGTGAGCCTGCGGCCCGGCCAACCGGTCACGGTTACCGTGACGCCCGCCCGCCGCATGACCGCCGTCGAGTTCAGGAAGCGGCTGAAGGTGCGGAGTCTTTTTAATACCTATGTATG
The DNA here is from genome assembly GCA_043820325.1 of Planctomycetota bacterium. Classification (GTDB taxonomy): domain Bacteria; phylum Planctomycetota; class JBDREB01; order JBDREB01; family JBDREB01; genus JBDREB01. The sequence continues at coordinate 4,354 of JBDREB010000434.1, forward strand.
AATGCGTTGAGTGAAAGGACCCGGAATACAACGGATGCGACTCGAAGTTGACCTCTGGATTGCCCGGTCAAGCCGGGCAATGACGGGCAATTTGGAGAATGCTCCCTTGGGAAACATGTTTGGCAGGGGATGTATGTTTTTCTGTCATTCCCCGCGAGCCTGTCCTCCGGCTTGACCGGGGGAACCGGGGGATCCATCTTATAGGTACGGAGCGCATGGCATGAGCCGTTCAACTCTTGTCAGGTTGTATTTCCTGCGCCCAACGCAGGCGCAGCCGCTGAGCGTAGGACGCAGGACGCCGTCGTCCGGCGGCCGGCCATGATCACCCGCCGCGCGCGCCTGATGGCGACCCTGCGGGGCGAGCCGGTCGACCGGCCGCCGGTCTCGTTCTACGAGATCAACGGCCTGGAACCGGTCGACGACCGGGACCCGTACAACATCTTCAACGATCCCTCCTGGCGTCCGCTGGTCGAACTGGCGCGGGACCGGACCGACCGGATCGTCATGCGGGGCGCCGCGTTCCGCGATGTGGTGCCCGACCCGGTGGACGAACTGGCCGTGATCGAGACCAGGGAGCGGGACAACGCCCGGTTCTCGGTGAAACGGGTGCGGGTGGGCAAGCGCATCCTCACCGCGCGCACCCGGCGTGACCGGGATGTGAACACGACCTGGCACGAGGAGCACCTGCTCAAGGACACGGAGGATCTCAAGGTCTTTCTGGAGTTGCCGCCGCAGATGGCGACCGGTTCCGTGGACACGGCGCCCTTCCTCGCGCTGGAGAAGAAGCTGGGCGATACAGGGATCGTGATGGTCGACATGGCCGACCCGCTCTGCCTCGCGGCGGGCCTGTTCGACATGGCCTCGTTCACCATCATCGCCCTGACCGAGGAGGCGCTCTTCCGCCGGCTCCTGGATCGGTACGCCGCCTTCCTTCATCCCATCGCCGCCAAGGTGGCCGAGGCGTTGCCCGGCCGGCTGTGGCGGATCGTGGGGCCCGAGTACGCCTCCGCGCCCTATCTGCCGCCGCACCTTTTCCGGGCCTATGTCACGGAATACGACCGGCCCATGGTGGCGGCCGTCCTGAAGCACGGCGGCTTTCCCCGCATCCACTGCCACGGCCACCTCCGCGCCAACCTGCAGAACCTGGCCGACACCGGGTGCGTGGGGCTCGATCCCGTCGAGCCGCCGCCGCAGGGCGATGTAGAGCTGGCGTTCGTGCGCGCGGAGGTCGGCCGCCAGATGGTCCTCTTCGGCAATCTCGAGGCGAGCGACATCGAGAACCTGCCCACCCCTAGGTTCGCCGAAAAGATCAAGCGCGCCTTGGACGAGGGCACGCGGGGCGAGGGGCGGGGGTTCGTGCTCATGCCCTCGGCCTGCCCCTACGGGCGGGTGCTGCCGCCGCTGGCGCTGGCGAATTACCGGATGATGGTCGAGATGGTGGAAAAGTTGTGAATCGAACCACGAATGGACATGAATGGAAATTAACCGCGGATCTTCGCGGATGCACGCGGATCGATCCTGTAGGGGCACGGCATGCCGTGCCCTCCGCCCCGGATGCGGGTATGATGCGTCGTAGATTCAAAACATCGCCATTTTATGTTTTACAATCAGGTATTAGCGTTGTGAAGACGGAAAGAATCTTGATAATTTGGAGATGATATGAAAACGAAAACAGCCCGGAAACACCAGGGGGAACAGGCGGCGGCCCCGCACCGGAAGCCGTCGCTCCGCCGCAAACCGCCCGATATGAAGCTCGAAGACTGGCAGATCGCCTTGCGCCGCGAATTCGGCCGGGCGCAGGCGTTCCGGGTATCGAATGTGGGGCAAAAACCTGTTTTTTCGGAATTTGCGGTCCATAATCCGAAAAGCGGCGGAACCTACCGGGTGGCGATCCGCGGGTCGCGTCCGGGGGCAAACTTCTGCTCCTGTCCCGATTTCGCGGTCAATACGCTCGGCACATGCAAACATATCGAATATGTCCTCGGGCGGCTGGAACAAAGACGGGGGTATGCCGATATTCTGGCGGGTGGTTATCACCCCCCGTATTCCGAGGTTTTTGTCCGGTACGGATCCATGCGGCAGGTGGTGTTCCGGGCGGGCACCGAATGCCCGGCCGGGTTACGGAAGTTCGCCGCCCGATATTTCGACGGCAAGGGTGTCCTCAAGCCAGAGGCCTGCGTACAGTGGGATGCGTTCACCCGCGGCACGCGGGAGAGCGGCCATGAGGTCCGGTGTTACGACGATGCCACGGCCTTTGTGGCGCAGATGCGCGATCGGGACCGGCTGGCGCGGGTCGTCGATGGTATCTTGCCGCAGGGCGCCGATAGCGCCGCATTCAATACAATGCTCAATATCAAACTCTATCCGTATCAGCGGGCCGGGGCGCTTTTTGCCGCGCGCGCCAGCCGCGTGCTGATCGCCGACGACATGGGCCTCGGCAAAACCGTCCAGGCGGTCGCCGCCGCGGAGATACTGGCCCGCGCCGCGGGCATCGAACGGGTGCTGGTGATCGCCCCGACCTCGCTCAAGCACCAGTGGAAGCAGGAGATCGCCCGCTTCACGGACCGGCCGGCGGAGGTGATCGAGGGCTTGATCCCGGCCCGGAAGGCCGGCTACGACCGGCCCGGCTTTTTCAAGATCACCAATTACGATGTCCTCCACCGCGACGAGGATCTTATCCGCCGCTGGAACCCCGATCTGATCATCCTCGACGAGGCCCAGCGCGTCAAGAACTGGAAAACGCGCGCCGCGCAAAGCCTCCGCCGCATCCCGTCCCCCCACCTGATCGTGCTCACGGGCACGCCCCTGCAGAACCGCCTGGAGGAACTGCATGCCATTGTCGAGCTGGTGGACCGGCACCATCTGGGCCCCCTGTTCCGTTTCCTGGACGGACACCAGCAGGCGGACGAAGCCGGCCGGGTGATCGGCTACCGGAACCTGTCGGGGATCGGGCGGACCCTGGCGCCCATCATGATCCGCCGCACCAAGGAAGCGGTCCTGAAGGAACTGCCCCAGCGGCTGGACAAGAATTTCATGGTGCCGATGACCCCGGAACAGACGGCCCATCATGATGAGAACCGGGAGATCGTGGTCCGCATCGTGTCCCGGTGGCGCAAACACGGCTACCTGTCCGAGGCCGACCAAGTCCGTCTGACCTGCGCCCTGCAGAACATGCGCATGGCCTGCAACAGCACCTATCTTCTGGACCAGACCACGGATCATGGGGTCAAGGCCGGTGAACTCATCACGCTCCTCGGTGAAATATTGGAGCGGCCCGAAGAAAAGGTGGTCGTGTTCAGCCAATGGGTGCGGACCCACGAGATCCTGCTCCCGCGTATCGAGGCCCGTCAATGGGGCGCCGTCCTGTTCCACGGCGGCGTACCAGGGCGTCAGCGCGGGGGCCTGATCCGCACCTTCAAGGAAGATCCCAAGTGCCGGATATTCCTTTCCACCGACGCCGGCGGTGTGGGCCTGAACCTGCAGAACGCGGCCACGGTTGTCAACATGGACCTGCCGTGGAATCCGGCCATCCTCGACCAGCGCATCGGCCGGGTCCACCGCATCGGCCAGTCCAAACCCGTGCGGGTGGTGAATTTTGTCGCGCAGGGCACGATCGAACACGGGATGCTGGATGTGCTGTCGTTCAAGAAATCGCTCTTCGCCGGGGTCCTCGACGGCGGCCAGGACGAAGTCTTCCTCGGCGGGACCCGGCTGAAACGGTTCATGGAATCCGTGGAGCGGGTCGCGACCGCCATTCCCCCGGCCATGCCTCCCGCCGGGACCGATGGCGAGTCGGGGAACGGCCGTGAAGGCGGAGATGTGCACCCGTCCGCACCGGGCGGCGGCGCACAACCGGACGGGACCGACGGCTTGGGGGAACTCCTTGAAGCTGGTGCCGCCTTTGTCGCCGATCTGGCCGGTGCGGTGAAGGCCGGCCGGTCGGGCGGGGCGTCCCCCCTGATTGGCCGCGACGAAAAGACCGGTACTCCCTTCCTGAAATTGCCCGTACCCCGCAAGGATATCATGCAGAAGATCGCCGGCCTGCTGGCCGCACTGACGGGGATGTTTAAACCAAGAATGTAGCGCATGGCGTATTGTCCAACCACATAAAGGAGAGAGACATGACAAAGAAGACCCAGCCCGAGAACGCCGCCCTTGGTTACAGCGACACGCCCGTGCTCGCCGATTCCGGCTACCATGTGCACGACGGCACCCGGCTCCAGCCGCCGGTGGTGGCCCCCGGCGACGGGACCGCGCCGCCCTCCGACGCGGTCGTGATCTTCGACGGCTCCGGCCTGTCCATGTGGGAGAGCCTGGACGGCACGCCGGCCAAGTGGAAGGTGGAGAACGGGTATATGGAAGTGGTGCCCAAAACGGGGAACATCCGCACCAAGCGCGGGTTCGGTGATATCCAGCTCCACCTCGAGTTCGCCTCGCCGGCCGAGGTCAAGGGCCAGAGCCAGGGCCGCGGCAACAGCGGCGTATTCCTGATGAGCCTCTACGAGATCCAGGTCCTCGACAATTTCCACAACCTCACCTATCCCGACGGCACCGTGGGCGGCATCTACGGCCAGTACCCGCCGCTCGTCAATGCAATGCGCAAGCCGGGGCAGTGGAACACCTACGACATCCTGTGGGAAGGACCGTCGTTCAAGGACGGCAAGCAGGTGAAGCCCGCCTATCTCACCGTGATCTTCAATAATGTCCTTCTGCACCACCACAAGGAACTCCATGGGCCGACCGAACACAAAAAGCTCGCCCAGTACAAGCCGCACGACACCATGCTGCCGCTCATGCTCCAGGACCACGGCGACCTGGTCCGGTTCAGGAATATCTGGGTGCGGGAGATTAAGCCGTACGATGTGTGAAGGCGCGGTTGAGCGCGGACTGCGTTGCGCGTTGAGCGGCCGATGGCCTGCGTTTAGCGCCTGCGGCTGCACAGGAAAGGCATTGCATGATAACGGCACAATTTTCAATGGAGCCACTTGTAAAACCCCCTGACCGCTTCTATATGTAGTGGTTATTCTTGTTGCCGCCACCACAGACTGTGGCTTGCTCGCTGACTCTTGGGGGTTTTGCAAGTGGCTCAATGCTCAATGTACAATGTTCAAGTGGAAGAGAAAAGGAACCACCGGGCCGGTTCTTGCCCCTCCCGGTAGCCCGCGTGGCTTCAGCCCGCGGGGTTAACATCCAGGCGCAGGGCTGAAGCCCTGCGCCTACCATGGGGGAGGAACATTGAGCATTGTACATTCTCCCGGTCTTAAGTGCCCGTAAATGAATAAAGTATCCATTTCGACATAGAGATTCCGTCCGCAGCCAAGGCGCGAGGAGGAGCCGTATCAATGGAAAGAGCCGGCGTCGACGAGCAACGCCGGATGCGGATGGAAGATCATGTCCCTTCCGGGCGTGCGGGGTTTGGTGGCGGGGGCCAACCATGGCAGCTATACCTCTTTAATGATGCGGCAGTGCCTGACCTGTTTGTCAAACCAGCACTCTGCACCGCACGCGAAATGGATAGGTTATTTATTTACGGGCACTAAGGGCCTCTGAAGGAGCGCATTATGCCTGTGCCCCGCGTCAAGACCGGTCACCCGCGTCTGTGGATTGCACCGGAGAAGCTGAACGCTTTCATCCGTCAGAGCCGGGGTGCGCGCCGGCCGTGGCGGATGGAACTGCTGGCCGCGCTCGACCGGTTCCTGGCCGGTCCCGGCGCGCGGGCGGCATTCCAGGCCCAGCGGCCCGGTCAACCGGGGCTGCACCCGCCCGAACTTACACGGGCGCTCGGAGTCGCCTGGCGCATGACACATGACGCCCGGTATGCCGAGGCCGCGGGCTGGCTTCTGGAGGACTTGGATCTCTGGGAGGAAGGGCACGGCAATTACGATTCCTCGGGTTGCGCCGCCGAGGCGGCCGCCTACCTGTATGACTGGTTTTACGACCATTGGCGCACCACGGGCCGGGAAGCGGTCGTGGCCGAATTCACCGCCCTCTGCGGTCGCCGCGCGCTTGATGACCTCCTGCATCGGTACATTCTCGAGGACTGGCATAATTACTCCCTCGGCCTGCAGGCGGGGGGGGGGCCGCGGCCGTGGCGCTCGGTAATGACCATCCGCGCATCGAGAACGGCGCGCTCCTGCAAACCATGGCGGCCTGGCATTTCACCGGCTACCGGGATGCGTCGCTCAGGACACAGGACTGCCACAAACTGCCGCCGACGATACGGTCGCTCGAAGCGGGCTTGCGCGCCGACGGCGGGGCGGGGTTCGCCTGTATGCAGGAGGCGGCTGGCGCCTACCATACGATCGACGCCTGGGAAGTGATCAAGATGGCCGAGTTCTGGACCCATGGCACCACGGCCGGCGCTCAGGCGGGCGGGTGCTCGCCATCCTGAACGCCCGTCATCCCGACCCGTCCATCGCGTGGTTCATGCGGCGGTGGGGCGGCGGTATCAGGGAGGAATTGCCGGTCTTCCCGCTCCTGCATGGCTGGCCGACTTCCGTGTGCCCCCCGCCGCCCCCGCTGGCTGCATATGTCGGGCCGCTCGTCTGCATGCGGTCGGGCTGGGGACCCGATGCCGCCATGGTGACCTTCCGATGCGGCCGTCACGGCGGTTGGCACAACCACCTGGACCACAATTCCTTCGCCGTGTTCTGCGGCGCCCCCCCCCTGGCCATCGATTCGGGCGGCGGGCATTATGATACGCCGCACCGGCCCAATTACGGCAGCCGCACGATCACGCACAACACCATCCTGGTCCGGGACCCGGCCGAAAAGTTCTGGCCCGGCAGGTATGGCGACCCCACCACCAACGATGGCGGCCAGCGGCTGGTCACGTTCAGTTACGATCCGCCGAATGAAACCACCGGTCGGCCGCATGCGCCGCTTACCGCCGGCCGCCAGCAAACCTTGGCCGATGAATTCAATATGGGCCGCACGCTCGCGTTCGAAACCACCCCCGCGCTTGATTATGTCGCGGGGGATGCCACGGCCGCTTACACCTATCCCTGGTCGGGTATCGGGACCAATCCATCCCGCCGGGTGGAGGAGGCGGTGCGGCAGATCGTGTTCCTCAAGTCCGGTCTCATCGTCATTTTCGACCGGGTCGAGGCCACGCGCGCCCGTTTCCCCAAGACCTGGCTCCTGCATTCGATCGGTGCCCCCGCCTGGACCAGCGCCGGCCGGCGCCGCAAACTCAAGCCGGGCGTGACCGCGTGTCCCGCGCACGGACCGTTCGAGATCGAGCACGGCCGGGGCCGGCTGACCGTGTGGCCGCTCCTGCCGGGCAAACGCCGGGTCCGCGCCGTAGGCGGGAAGGGATTTGAATGCTGGGTCGAAGGCGCGCCCGGCTCCGATTCATCCGGTGGCCGTAATTATCCGCCCACGAACGCCGGTACGGAGTCCGGCGCCTGGCGGCTCGAGATCAGCCCCGCCCAGCCGACGGTGCGCGACATCTTCCTCACCGTGCTCCGCGCCGGCCTTAGTGCCCGTAAATAAATAACCTATCCATTTCGCGTGCGGTGCAGAGTGATGGTTTGACAAACAGGTCAGGCACTGCCGCATCATTAAAGAGGTATAGCTGCCATGGTTGGCCCCCGCCACCAAACCCCGCACG
>JBDREB010000435.1:0-3573 GCA_043820325.1 Planctomycetota bacterium
CGTCCCGGGCTGGATCTTCATCGACTCCGTCCACAAGCTGGCGCAAGCGAGGGCACGGCATGCCGTGCCCCTACAGCGGAAAAGAATGCCACGGTGGTACCGGCGCGCCCTCTTTTGACCCCTTTATTGTGGGGCGGTGTATTTAGCGGCAATGTTCTTGCTTGTGCCTTAGCGGCAAGATCAAGTGCCCCAGCGCGGCCGATAGCGCGATCCGTTCCAAAAGCATCTGCTTCGCGGGCGGGGTGCGCGGGCTGTTGTTCTGCACCTCGACCGCGCAATCGGTGACCCGCGCGTAGAAATCCCCCCATGTGCGGATGAAGTATTCCCGCTCGACACCCGTGTAGGAGAGCGGCCGCGCCTCCCTGATCGGGTTGCCGCCCCCTTCCCGCCAGGCCTTCAGAATGGCCCCGGCCAGGGCGCGCACCGCCGCCTGCCGGCCGGGCGCCAGCGTATCCATGAGACAGGGCAGGATGACATAGCAGTCGTTGGGCCAGTCCTCGAGTTCCGACTGGTGCAGGGCGACGGCCTGGTCGAACCGGCCCACCTCCTCTTCGAGCCGGGCCATGAGGCGGAAAAGCGTGGACCGGCGCGAACGGTTGGGTTCCACGAATTCCCCCGGTCCGATCTGCTCGTATACGATGCCTACGGGTTCGGGATGGTCCGGCTCCGAGGCGACGGACCACTCGTTCAGCCGCTTCCACATCTGCCCTGTGGCGCGGTCCCGGCCGCGCATCCAGCACCAGAATGTGGCATTGTCGCAGAACGAGCCATCCCACCAGGGCACGGGCGCGCGGGCCCGGCCGCCGGGATTGGCGTCGGGTATGACGCAGAGCACGGCCTGCTCCAACACCGCATCGCGGTCGAGCGTCCCCGGCGTGCCGTCGAAATGGCGCCCCGTAAGGAGCGCGTTCAGCACATCCATGGCGCCGGCCGTGGCCGCGGGTTCATGGGCATGGGGCACATAGGTCAGATGCACCTTGCGGGCCGATGCATCGCCGGGGGCGGTCACCACCACGGCGCTGACTTCGTGGCCCGTGAATTGGGTCATCCGGTGCACGCGCACTATGTCAGGGAAGGTCCGTTCCCACTCCGCGATCTTCGCCGTCACCCGGTCGGGCATGGCGAACCAATGGCCGGCCTGCCAGGGCATGGGTTCAGGACCCCAGCCCCACAAGCGGGGGCAGGTCAACGAATGATCCGATCGTCGTTTGCCACGCCGGCGCGTCGGGTGACGAGGCCAGGAGGACGAACCGCATGCCCGCGTCAAGGGCCGCCTCAACATCCATGCGGCCGTCACCCACATAGATGGTTTCATCCACGGCCACACCCAGCCGCCGGACGGCCAGGTGGAGCAGGTCACCGCGGGGCTTGGCCGGCCCGTCCGCGCGCGTGAGCACCAGGTCAAATTTCAGTTTGAGCCGCTTGATGACGGTCCGCGCCGACCGTACGCTGTTATTGGTGACCAGCCCCTGCTTCACACCCGCCGCCCGCAGGCGGTCAAGCACTTCCCGTACGCCCGGGTTCAGTTCGGCACCGGCGGCCGCTTCGCGCTCCGTGTCGAGCAGGATCTTCTCGCGCCGCTTGCGTTCGGCCGGCGACAGGGTGTCCAGGAATTCGAGGATGAAGACCCCGTCGGGCACGCCCATCGCCGCCTTGAGCTTCGGCCAGTTGATATTGGGCCGGGTGATGGTGCCGTCCATGTCGTAGAAGACGGCTTTCACCGGGGGCATATCGGACCCACCGCGATCGTATATAAGGGACAAGTTGGATCCGGATCGGACTCACCGCAAAGACGCAAAGGTCGCAAAGGGTTAAAACCATTGAATCGCATAATGCGGGACGCCGGCCTTCGCATGCGACTCTTGCAGCAAATCATTGTCATCCTTCGTGTCCACTCATGGTTCTCTTCTCCGAACCCTTTCGTGCTTTTCGTGTGTTTCGTGGTAGCTATCCCATCCGAACCCGATCCGTGTGCATCTGAATGCATCCGCCTTCGCGAAGCCGCTTCGGCGGACAAGTCCATGGTTTGTCGTGTTCCCGTCCGAACGATACCCCTTTGCGAACTTTGCGTCTTTGCGGTGAGTCCCCTCTTCTCCGAACAATAATCTGTGCAATTTGTGAAATCTGTGGTTACTGCTCTTGGTCCGGTTCTCATGCGAACAACTTCCCGATCTCGTCCCGCGCGCTCCAGGCCAGGTCGGCCACCGTGCCGCCGGTGCGGATCTTCATTCCGGACCCGGCCGGCCGCATACGGGCCACGACCGCACTGCGGATGCCGGCGGCGGCGAGCGCGCGTTTGACCGTGTCCACATCGTCGGGCGGAAGAGCGATCAGGAGCGCGCCCGAGGAAAGCGCGTGCAGGGGGTCGATCCCGTACGCGCCGCACAGGGCGCGGGTCTCGTCGTCGGCCGCGAGCATGTCGCCGTCGGCCTCGATCCCCAGCCCGGCCGCCTGGGCCAGTTCACCCAGCCCGGCCGCCACGCCGCCCTCGGTGGGATCGTGGAGCGCGTGCACATGCCCGGCCGCGGTGGCGATGCGGGCGTCGCGCACCACGCTGATGCCCGGGTCGCGCAGGTAACCGGCGCACCGGTCGAGGAGCGCCGGGGCGAACCCCCGCGCCTCCAGGTCGGCCCGCTTTTCGCGGGCGATGACGGCCGTCGCCTCGATGGCCAGCCCCTTGGTCAATATCACCGCGTCCCCTTCGCGCGCCCCGCCCGGCCGCACCAGCCGGTCCTTGGCCGCTTCGCCGATCATGGTGCCGGCCAGAATGGGCCGGTCGATCCCCGGCGTAACCTCCGTATGCCCCCCGACCACGGCGACCCCCAGCCCATCGGCCGCCTCGTGAACACCGGCCGCGATCGCCCCGGCCATTTTTTCATCGGCCGAGCCCGCCGGCAGGAGCACGGTCACCAAAAACCACAGCGGTTTGGCGCCCATACAGGCGATATCGTTGGCATTCACATGCACCGCATACCAGCCGATCTCCGCCGTGGCGAACGAGACGGGGTCGGTGGCGGCCACAAGGTATTTGTCGCCCATGTCGATCACCGCCGCGTCGGCGCCCACCCCGGGTCCCACGGCCACCCGCGGATCGGCCTTCCCCGTGCAGGTTTTCAAGAGCCGCGCCAGCAGTTCCGCATCGAGTTTACCGGGTCCGAGCATAAACGCCCCTTCAGATCACCGACACGGGCATTGTATGCCGGCAAGGCCGGTTGTCAACACCAGAAATATGGGAATCGCAGGTCTTGGGGATTGCGGAGTCGCAGGTCCCAGGTCGCAGAGCCTGCCCTCCGGCTTGACCGGATGGGTCGCAAGGGTCGCAAAGCCGGATTGGCTCCCTTATTTCTCAGCTGGCCATCAGCCAATATTCCCTTTGTGTCCTTTCAGATTTCCTGATCCCTATCCGTAACCGGTCATGTTTTTCGGAAAAAAGTTTGGCACTTTTTTTGACCCACAGGTGATTGTACGGGGAACATCCGGATGTCAACCGTGTAGGGGCGGGTTTCAAACCCGCCCTCCCGTCTAATCGCGAAACGGCAATAAAGGGCGGGTTTCAAACCCGCCCCTACGGTA
>JBDREB010000436.1:0-14600 GCA_043820325.1 Planctomycetota bacterium
ATCGCGAAACGGCAATAAAGGGCGGGTTTCAAACCCGCCCCTACGGTAACCACCCAAACCGGCCTATGGTTGATTCACGCGCCTGGCTGACGCCAAAAAGTGCCAAAGCATTTTCCGCCGGGATCAGGAAATCTGCATTTCCGGTTGGCGGCCGGCCAGGGAATGTTTTTTCGGGCGCGCGGCCATGTCAGCGGTTCCTCCACCAATCGATGCCCCACCAGGCGGCAACGACCAGGAGGCCGATCCAGATCGCCACGATCACCACCGCGGCGATGCGGGCCGCGGGCAGGCCTTTGGCCACGGCCGCCCGGGCCCGGGCGCGGCAATCGGCCATCACGGGCGCGGGGATGAGCTTGACGGCGATGATCACCCCCAGCGGCACCAGGATGATGTCGTCCAGCAGGCCGATCACGGGAATGAAGTCCGGGATGAGGTCGATGGGGCTCAGGGCGTAGGCGGCCACCAGCGCGGCCCAGGCCCGGGCGTACCACGGAGTGCGCGGGTCATGGAAAGCCAAGTAGAGCGCGTACGCCTCGGCCTGGAGTTGTTCGGCGCGCGCTTTCAACTTCCGCAGGAGCATGGGAACCTTCCGCTGCCGCCGGCCAGCGACGGGGACATCCCCGCCGGCACAGACCGTAGAAACCGGGGCCCATTGTATGCCGCGGGGGCCGGATGGCAAGGAAATTCAGGCCGGAACGGTCACTCGCGGAGGAGTTTCTGTACGAACGCCCGGTTGTTTTCCAACTTTTCGATCACCGTAACCAGCCGGTTCTTCTTCTTGACCAGGTTGTCGACAAACCCGGCCAGTTTGAGTCCCATATCGTTATGGATCAACTCCTGCTCCTTGTCCGTGCGTTTGGCGGCGTCTTTTATCGCACTGAGCCACTTGCAAAACCCCCAAGAGTCAGCGAGCAAGCCACCGTCTGTGGTGGCGGCAACAAGAATAACCACTACATATAGAAGCGGTCAGGGGGTTTTGCAAGTGGCTCGCACTGATCACGCTCGGAGCCAGGCCCTGAAAGGATACAATGCCTTTCAGGTATTCACGGTACGCGTCGAGCACGGATTCGATGTCGGGGTGGATGGTCTTTTTCAGCGTCCCGAGTTCCTTGACCGTACGGTCGATATCCTGCCGGGAGTAACTCATCCACCGGCTGACCTGGTCACCGGATTTGGTCTGGTACAGGTCCACATTAAAGGTATCCGTGGTCAGAAAGAGTTTGGAAAGTGATGTGCTGAGGGTCAGGCACTGCGGCCCTTTCCCATTGGCAATATTCAGCAGCCATAACGCCGAGGCGTGATGCGGAGCCAGTTCCATCACCCGGCCGAGTTTGGCGAGCACCACCTGGTTCTTGAGGAAGGCCGGGTCCTTGCGGGCGGTTTCCTGCACCTCACCGAACAGGGCGATGGCCCGGCTGATGTTCGCCGGGCGGTCGGTGCGCGCCAGGGCGACCGCATCGTCCACGGTGGCCACGGAAAATATCTGCACCTCATACAGGTATTTGCGCGAATACAGGAGGACCACATCGCTGAGCTGGCTCACATCGCCAAAAGGGATGCCGACTATGACGGCCTTGTCGATCACGGCCGCCTCGATCTTGCCGGCCACGGCCCCCACATCGCCCGATTTGCCGTCCGGGGTGATATCCCCCGTCACCGCGAACCCCTTGTCGATCTCGAACCCCTGGAACAGTGACAACAGCAGAACGGTGAAGGCCATGCCGGCCGACGGACCGTCCTTGGAGGAATACTTGTCGCCGAATGTGATCTCGATGGAACACTGACCGGCCTGGGGGTGGTGCGCAATGAGATATTTTGAAACGCCTTCAAGGCAGATCTGCATGTCCTTGCCGTAATCACCGGCGGCGAAATGCACCGGCGCCTTGTCGGCCGCCGGCGGCTGGAGGGCGACATCGGCAAAGATGCTTACCACCCCGCCCGCATAGGTGCCGTCGGGGATCGGAATGACCATCAGCCCTTTGATCTGGCCCTTGGTCCGCAGCGGTGGCACGACCGGTGCGGCGGGCGTACCGGGACCGGCGGCGGGCACGGCGGCCGACGCGGGAGGCGCGGCCGGTGCGGCGGCAGCCGATGCGGCGGCGGCCGTACCCGCCCAGCTCCAATCGAGCGGTCCGGCCTCCTCGTATTTGAGCAGAGCGAACTGGGCATCCTCGTCCCCGGGCTTGAGCATCAGGATCAGGGCGTTCAGGCAGGCGGCGCACTTCAGGTCGCCGGGCGAACCGCCGGTCGTGAGCCGGTCGATCGTGGCGCGCAGGCCATCAACGATATTATCGAAGCGTTTCTCCCCTTCCACCGGCGTCAGCGACATCCCCTTCTTCAGCATTTCATTGGCGATATAGGCCGGCTTGTTCTCCGGATGGAGCGTCAGGGCGATGCCCAGCGCGCGCGGATAGAACCGGGCGGGATCGGTCACGGCGATCTGGTTGCTGCGCACGGCCATGGCCAGCAGCAAAGCCGTTTCCTGGCACTGCCCGGGCGTCAGGCAGGTGGCCGCGGGAACGAACGGTTTCCGGGAGAGATCGGGACCGGTGTATGCACCCGGCTCCCCGCCGCCGGCCAGGACGGCCGCGGCCAACAAACAAATCATGATCGAAGGGGAACGCATGGTTGTTCCTTTACCCAACAGACTTACCGGCACAGCGATACTACCCAAACAAATACATCGATTTGAGAACGTTGTTATTGTAGCGGATGATGCCCGATATTCAAATGAAAGAGCCACTTGCAAAACCCCCAAGAGTCAGCGATCAAGCCACGGTCTGTGGTGGCGGCAACAAGAATAACCACTACATATAGAAGCGGTCAGGGGGTTTTGCAAGTGGCTCGAAATATATTTTTTTTCGATGGTGACCGGGTTGCCTTGCCCACCCCGCCACCGGGAAACATACCGGTACCGGATCAGTTCGTCCGCCAGCCCGGGCCGTTGCGGAGCGCATGCGGGGTGACGGTCACATGGTCGAGGCCGTTCTTTTCGAACTCGTCCCAATACCGGGTACGGTACTCCTCTTCGCGCGCGTTGCGATCCTCAAAGCTCATGCTCAGGAGTTCGTCTTCGCTGAAATGGCGGGTGATGTCGCGCTGGGCGAGGCGGTCGACCAGCAGGTCCCAGAAGATGTTATCCTCGTAGCCGTCGATCAGCTCCCCGGCCGGCGAGGTGTCTTCGTATTCCTTGGTGACAAAATAAGCCTTGCGCGCATTGTTGAACGCGACCAGGTCCGCGCCCCCGAAATCCTGGGCCCGGGCGAGGATCTTCTGCACCAGCTCCCAGTAGGGGCGGTTCCGGGCTTCATCGATCGCATCGTCCCCGTGGACCACCGTGTCCGCGATGTAAGCCAGGTCGAGCAGGGTCCGGTATTCCTCGGGCGTGAACGGGATGTGCATCAGTTTCTCCTATGAAACGGCAAACGGCTGTCGTTCCGGATATTTGCCACTGAGACACGAAGTCACAAAGGTAAGAACAGGGCTTGGTTAGGATTTAAACCATCCACCCTTTGTGCCTTGGTGACTTCGTGGCAAAAATTACCGATCCGGATCATAACCGTAAACCCCATACCGAAGTCCGTAACGCCTTTCGTTGCCGTACGCCCCCGGCCGTTCAATACACCCCGTGCGTCCGGGCCGTGTCGTACATGGCCGCCACATTTTCCAGGGGTGAGTTGTCCTGCGGGCTGTGCGTGGGCGCGAAGCAGTAGCCCCCGCCGGGCATCATGATATCCAGGGTCTCACGGCAGCAGGCGACCGTTTCGGCGACCGTGCCGTAAGCCACCGGCCCGGCCGTGGAAATGCACCCGTGGAAGGCCGGTTGTGTGCCGAAGGTCCGCTTGAGATGGGCCGGGCCCATGTCGCGGGCCTCGGGCTGGAGCGTGTCGACGGCCGCCAGTCCCATCTTGATATATTCCGGGTAGGCCCAGCTCGACGAACCGCAGGTGTGCATCATCACCGGCACGCCGTATGCGCGGGCCAGGTCGAAGAACGGCTTATGCCGCGGCAGGATGTGTTTTTGGAAAGTCGCCATCGAAATGATCGGCCCCTGCTGGGTGCCCAGGTCCTCGCCGATCCACATGAAATCCACGCCGCCGTGGGCCGCCTCGAGTGAGCGGCGGGTGACATCGAGCTGGACGGCGAGCAGGCGGTCGATAAGGAGGAGCCCGGCCGGGTCATCGAGCGCCAGGTCAACGAACATCTGTTCCATGCCGCGCAAAAACCCGGCCGTATTCATGATGCAGGCCAGACCGGCATTCCCCACGAACACACCATAGGGCTGCCGGGCCCGGCAGGCGGCCGCGATGCCCGTGTAGTCAAAATCATCGGGCGAGGGCAGGGGCCAGGCGGCCACGGCCTCCGCGTCGGCGGCGGCGAGGGGAAAATCGCAGTAATCCCAGTACCCGCCCGAAGCATGCTCGACATAGCGGGTCACCCACCCCCACTGCTGTTCAACGCTCCGGCCGGGCAGTTCGGGATGCAGGCGGGGGCCGCGGTAGGGCGCGCCCACACCGCGAAAATCGACGCCCAGCGCGACCAGGAGCCCCTCATGGTCATCGGGCCGAAGGCCGAAATGCGCCTTGAGGCGGGCGTCGATCCCGGGGTTGGCCGAATAATCGACCGGCACCCGGTCGGGCACCGCATGGGCGAGGGTGGTACAAACGCGTTCCCTGGGGGTCATGGTACGGGGCATGGGTGGCTCCTCCGGGTCAGTCGTGCGGCGGCGGCCGGAGCGCGGCGGGCTTCAACGCCGTTTCCGGGAGGCGGGCGGTGGTGGACTGCCGACCCCCGGGATCACGCGCTGCATGCCCGGCACACGGGCCTTCAGCATCCGGCCCATGATCCCCGTGCTGGGCCCCTGCCGCACGGGGCGGCCGGGGTGCTTGGCATCCTCGGCCGCGACCCGGGCCTTGCAGGCCGTGCATTCGCCGAGGAGGTCGAGGGAGCCGCCGCACTGGTCGCACGCCTCCTTGACCAGGTGGATCTTGCCTGTTTCCTCCCGGGCATCCGTTTCCGGGGCGGCGGCGGGCGCGGGCGGGGCCGCGGGACCGTCGGGCACGGTGATGGTCCGTTTGCAGGCGCGGCAGTCGAATTCACTGCCGCGCAGTTCATCCGTGGCCGAATATTTTTTGCCGCAATGCGAACAGAAGAATTTAAACGATGCCATGACTGATCCCCTGTATCAGCGGTCCGCCGGGTTCAGGTCCCCGATGGGACCGACTGGCGTTTTTTCGCCAAAAGCGCCTCGATCTCCTTGTTGTTCTTCATGGCCAGGTCGATGATCTTGTAGGCCACCGCCACTTTGGCGGCATCACCGCTTTCCAGGTAGGCTTTAAGCTGGGCCCGGGCGTCCTCGGGTGAGGTGAACCCGGCTGTGACCGCGGCCTCCTTGCGGATGGCGGCCAACCGTTCGGGTGTGGCGGCATCCTTCGCGATCGCCGCACTGCTCAGGGTAAAGGCGGTTTCCTCGTATTTCTTGGCCTGCCCATAGAGGGGATCATTGAGCTCCCGCTCACAGCCGGCGGCCGCACAGAGCAGGGCAAGGACCAGGACCAGAGTTCCGTTTCGCATGCTTGTACTCCTTGGTGTTCAAGGCTTGGGCATTATATGCCGCCCGCCGGGGAAAGCAAGTGAAATTCACCGCCGCCCGCCGGACGGACGGACGCGGCCGACCAGGTCATACCCGTCACAACCCGTAATGCGCACCTGCGCGAACGCGCCCGGCCGGGCGCGGCCCCGGATGCGCACGCACCCGTCCACTTCCGGGGCCTGGCGCGCGGTACGCCCCCGCATGACGCCGTCGTCCCCCGGCCCATCGACCGCCACGGTCACCTCCGTGCCCACGCGCGCCCGGTTGAGATCGGCCGCGATGGACTGCTGGATGGCCATGATGCGGTCGCGGCGCGCGCGGCCCACGGCCTCCGGGAGTTTGCCGTCCAAGCGGTGGGACCGGGCGCCCGGCTCGTCGGAATAGGCGAAGCACCCCAGGTGGTCGAACCGCATTTCACGCACGAAACCGGCCAACGCCTCGAGATCGGCCTCCGTCTCCCCCGGGAACCCGGTGATGAGCGTGGTGCGTAGCGCCGCCCCGGGCGCCGCGGCGCGGATGCGGCCCACCAGGTCGCGGTAGGCGGCGGCATCACCCCGGCGCCCCATCCGCTTGAGGACCCGGGCGCTCACATGCTGGAACGGGATGTCGAAATACGGGCAGATGCGCGGCTCGCCGGCCATCAGGCGGATGAGGGACGCATCGAGCTCCGGGCCGGGATAGAGGTACATCACGCGCAGCCACGCCAGGTCGGACACGGCCAGCAGGGTCTCAAGAAGCCGCGGCAGCGCCGGCGCACCGTAGATGTCCTTTCCGTACCGGGCGGTGTCCTGCGAGACCAGGATGAGTTCCCGCACCCCGTGGCCGGTGAGCGTGCGGGCCCGTTCCACCAGCGCTTCGACGGACTGGCTGACGAACGGCCCGCGGATGGCGGGGATGACGCAGAAGGCGCACCGCCGCCCGCACCCCTCGCTGATCTTCAGGTAGGCGTACGAACCCGGGGTCATGCGGAACCGGCGGGGATGCCACCACGGGATGGCGAACCCCGGGCCGTCGGCGTCGACGCGTTCGCCGGCCGTGACCGCCGCGGCGATGCGGCCGATGTCGGTATACCGCGGAAAAGCCACCAGGGCGGCGATCGCCGGAAAGCGCGCACGCAGGGCGGCGCCGTGCGCCTGGACCATGCACCCGGTCACGATCAGGGGCGTGCTGGGATGGGCGGCCAGCATGGCGCCGATCACCCCCTCGGCTTCGGCGCGGGCCTCGGCCAGGAAACCGCAGGTGTGGACCAGAATGAGATCGGCGCGGCCGGCCTCGGCCGCGGGCGCGAACCCGGCCGCGATCAGGAAGCCGGAGAGATCCTCTAGGTCGTAGAGGTTCTTGGCGCAGCCCAAGCCGATGAAATGGACCCGGCGCATGCGGGACGGGACGCCGCGGGCCATCTCAGGCCGTCCGGCCGTCGTGGCGGACCTGGGACAGGTAGACGGCCAGCATGCCGTCGACCATGGCATCCACGCCGAAGGCCGCGGCCACCTGCTCCCGCCCCCGGGCGCCCATGCGGGCGGCCTGGTCGGGATGGTCGAGGAGCTGCATGACCTTGCCGGCCAGTTTTTCGGGGTTGTCGGGCTGGACCAGGAGGCCCGTCTCGCCATCGGCGACCACATCCACCAGGCCGCCGACGCTCGAAGCCACCACCGGTTTGCCCATGGCCATGGCCTCCAGGGCGAGGTAACCGAGCCCTTCGCGCAGGGAAGGCACCACGCAGATGTCGAAAAGCCCCAGTACTTCCCGGACATCGAAGAAATCGGAGACAAAGGTCACCCGCGGATAGATGCCCAGCGCGCGGGCCTGGCGTTTGACGCGCTCCTCGCCCGGACCGTACCCGGCGATGAAGAACATCAGGTCCCGCTTCGCCTCCAGCATCAGCCGGGCGGCGCC
This sequence comes from Planctomycetota bacterium, assembly GCA_043820325.1. Taxonomy (GTDB): domain Bacteria; phylum Planctomycetota; class JBDREB01; order JBDREB01; family JBDREB01; genus JBDREB01. The sequence continues at coordinate 7,490 of JBDREB010000436.1, forward strand.
GAGGAAGGCGGCATGCCCCCGTTCGGGATGGTAGGTCCCCGCCATGCCCACCGCGGGGATCTCCCGCGCCCCGATCGCGGCCGCCGGCTGGTACAGGGCGGGATCGATCCCGTCGGCCACCACGGTAATGCGCTCCTTGGGGACCTTGAGGGTGTTGACCAGGTATTCGCGCAGGGCCTGGCTGACGGTCACGAACCAGGTCCGGGCGTTGAGGGCGGGACGGATCCGTTCGCCTTCGTGCAGGTACTTGTGGACCACCGTGATCACCGGCACCCCGAGCAGTCGGCCTAGGCGTACGCCCGCCGCCAGCAGGGCCGTGGTCTCGACCTGGATGATGTCGGGCCGGAACGACCGGGTGATCTCGACCACGGGGCGGAAATTGCCGAGCCAGGGCAGGGTGAATAAAAAAGGCCGGATCGCCCGGACCACGACGCCGTGGGCCTCGAACTGCCCGATGCGCCGGCCGCCGAAGCAGACCACCTGGACCGTATGGTTGCGCCGCCGCAGGCCGGCCATGAGCCCCAGGAGGGCCGAGATGCTACCCGAGGGGGTGAGTTGATCGGTGAGGACGAGGATGCGCATGGCGGTTCAGACGCCCGGCGGGGCCGCCGCGGTCCCACCCGCCGCGCCGGCGGCGGGCCGGCCGGACCGGCAACGCACGGCCAGCATGAAGGCGAGGTTCAGCCCGAAGAGGCCGGCCACCAGCAGGCCGGGCGCGGCGGTGAAAAAGAGACGCAGGGCCGAGACGGCGCCGGGACCGCCTTCCAGCCCGGTGATGCGCGTGATATCCGGCACGGCGATCGCCTCGATCTGGCTGAGCGCCCCCGGCAGGGCCGTATTGATGCGCATGATGATGATGGCGGTCAGGCACAGGACAAGCAGAACGCCCCCGGCCGGCGACCATTGCCGGGCCGCGCCGGGGACCGCCAGGCCGAGCCACCACTGCCAGCCGCGGCGGTCATCATCCCCCGGCAGAGGCACGGGACGCACGAAGACACGCCAGGCGGCGAACACGCCGATGACGGCCGCGACGACCAGACCCAGGAGCAGGCCGAACATCAGGACCGTGCCGCGCGCGCCGCCGGTCCCGCCCAGCCGTGACCAGTTGACGATCGAGGCCGGCGAGGCGGCGAAGAGCCGGTCGGCCCCCAGCAACCGGCGCCATTCGGCGGTCGACGGCGGCACCGTCAGGGGCTCGCCCGGGAAATAGCGGGCGGCCAAGCGGCTCCAGTAGTCCCGGGGTTCACCGGTCAGGTTGTACCGGGCCGCATCGGCGCACGCCCCTTCCTTGACGGAACCAAAGGCGGCGCGGGCCTCCGCCTCGCGGCCGAGGAGGCGCAGGACCGCCCCCTTGTTGATCCGGGCCGCCGGACTGCCGGGGGCCCGGTCGAATTCAGCCAGGGCCGCCGGATATTCGTCCCGCACGAAATAATGCAGGCCCACCAGGATGTGCCGGGCGTCGCAGTCGGCCTGGCATTCATACCAGGCCCGGGCCGCCGGGTTGCCGGGGTTGCCCGAAAGGGCGGCCAGATCGGCCGAAGCCGCGCGGGCGATCGTTTCGAGCACGCCGCCCATGACCAGGGCCGACAGGACGATGACGGCGCCCACCGACACGAAACTGAGGATCTCGCCGGACCGGCAGGTGCAGAAGGGATTCCACTGGGCGCCCCGCGACAGACGGGCGGCCGCGTCCCCCGCCGCCGCGGCCTTCTGCAGGAGGCCCAGGCGGTGGATATGCCGGACGACGATGATCCCGGCCAGCAGGATGAAGGCCGGCAGGCCGGCGCCGAACACGGTCAGACTGATGGTCTTCCAGTCCGGGATGCCGACGCCGAACAGGTAGTACGGCCGGGCTTCATCCCGGCGCGCCCGCCACAGGGCCGACTGGTCGGACCGGCCGGCCGCGGCCTCGATGGCGGCCATCCGGCCGTAGGCCCCGGCGACCATTTCCGTACGCGGGGCGACCGTGTAGAGCCGTTCCAGAAGCAGCGCGGCCTCTTCGGTGCGGCCGGCGGCGAGCGCCTGCCGGATGGCGGGACCGATGGGCAGTTCGATCAGGACCTGAATGAGCGAAGTCGGCAGTCCCAGAATGGCCCCCTCCCGATGGGCCAGCCCCATGCCGTGGTCGAAGAGGCGCGCGCTCCAGTCGGTCCGGCCGAAATTGTACGCCTCCGCCGACATGCGCAGGGCCGTTTCGGAGGCGGCGATCGCGGGACCGGCCCGTTCCATCCAGGCGTCGGCCGCCGGATCGTCGCCTAAAAGATGCAGGACCGCGGCCATCCGGAACGCGTACCAGGGATTGGAGGGATGCCCCCGCAGACAGCCCTCGATCACGGGGAGGAACCGGACCAGGTCGGCCCGCACCGCGGGCGTCAACAGGGTGGGATGCAGGGTGTCGGGCCGGCCGTCCCCGTCCAGGACATCTTCGAGCCCCCAGCTGACATCGATCCCCGCCGCCTGGGCCGCGGCCGTGACACGCGCATCGGCCAGCCGCCACAGGTAGAGCGTCTCGGCGAGCCGACCGCTGCGGTAGTTCCGGGGCGGGGAGTCGCCCGGTTTCCAGACAAACACTTCGCTGAAGGCGGGATTGTCGTCGATCATGGTCCTGGAGCGGCACTCGATCTCCAGCCCATCGCGGGTCGTGACCAGGGATTCGATGTAGCCCGGAAACGGCACCGCGGCCTCGATCACGCCCGTGCCGGCGTTCAGCATGATCAGGTGATTCTCCTGCGCAGTGAACACCCACGGCCCGGCCGTCACCGGCAGGGCGGCATCGATATTCAGGAGGGGCGTGGACCACAACACCCGCCCGCCATCCTCCGCCGTCACCACGCCGTGTTCATCCGTCATGAATTCGGCCGCAGGCAGGAACGCGGCCAGACCGAGAAGCACGGACAGGAGCGTCCGGAAACCGGGCATATGTATCCTTTCGTCAAGCAGATAGCACAACCGGGGAGGATGGGATGATACCGCCGGACCGTGAAAAGTCAAGGACAAAGAATTCGCTTGCAATGGCCGGACCGCCCTTATAATTGCCGCACCATTGGAGGCGCACAGCATGGCCATTCCCCGGACCCTCACCATCGATCGCGGCTGGCAGGTCTGCCATCAGCCGATCACCCGCCGCGCCCGCGATCTGGGGGCCGTGCCCGCCCGCCGCGGATGGATCCCCGCCGCGGTGCCGGGCGATGTGCGGCTCGATCTCCTCAGGGCCGGCCGCATCAAGGAGCCGGCCGCGGGTCTGAATTATATGGACCAGCTGTGGATCGAGGACCGTTCCTGGTGGTACCGCGTTTCGTTCACCGCGCCCTGCGCCCTGGCCGCGGCCGAACGGCTCGACCTGGTCTGCGACGGGCTCGATGTGCGCGCCGATATTTTCCTTGACGGCATCCACCTCGGCCGGCATCCCAGCGCCTTCCGGCCCTTCACGGCCGATGTGACGGGCCTCATCCGCCCCGGGCGGATCAACCGGCTCATGGTGCGCCTCACCACCGGCAACCGGGATGTGACCCCCGCCGAGAAAAAACTGGCGCACGCCATCAGCACCCGCAACCAGCACCCGGGCGGACGGTACGAGGAGACCATGGTCGTGCTCCGCAAACCGGCCTTCACCTGGGGCTGGGACTGGACCACGCGCATTCCCACCTGCGGCATCGCCGGGCCGGTGCGGATCATCCCCCGCCGCCGCGCCTTCATCCGCGACGCGCATGTCGCCACGCTCGAGGCCGCGGCCGAACGGGCCGTGCTCGATGTCACGGTCGAACTCGAGAACTGCTCCCATACGGCCGACCGCGCGGTCACCCTGGAGACGGCGCTCACCGACGGCCGCAGCCGGCTCTACCAGCGGATCGAGGTGATGCACCTCATCGCCGGCCGCAACCTCTCCCGCCAGCGGGTGGAACTGCCCCATCCCCGCCTGTGGTGGCCCAACGGCCACGGCGCCCAGCCCCTCTACCGCCTCGATGTCACCCTGCGCGAGGGCAGCCGCGTGTGCGACCGCCACGCGGTCCCCTTCGGTATCCGCACGGTGCGCCTCCGCGAGGACCGCCTGAACGACCGGGAACGGACCTTCGGCATCGAGGTCAACGGCCGCGTGATCTTCTGCAAGGGCGGCAACTGGGTGCCCGCCGACCCCCTGCCCGCGCGGATCACCCCGGCCCGGTACGAACGCCTCATCCGCGAGGCGGCCGGCGCGCACTTCAACATGCTCCGCGTCTGGGGCGGCGGCCTCTATGAACCGGATATCTTCTACGAGCTCTGCGACCGCCACGGCATCATGCTCTGGCACGACTTCATGTTCGCCTGCTCCCCCTATCCCGAGGACGACGACTTCAAGGCCGAGATCACCCGCGAAGCCGAGCACCAGCTCCTCCGCCTGCGCAACCATCCCGCCGTGGTCCTCTGGTGCGGCAACAACGAGAACAACCAAGGCGCCGACGGCTGGTTCGCGCGCTTCGGCTTCGACCTCCGCCGGCCGTGGGGCGGCGTCCTCTACGGCGATGTCCTGCCCGCGGCCGTGGCGCGGCTCGCCCCGCACACGCCCTACTGGACCTCCTCGCCCTTCGGCGGCCCCACGCCCAACAGCCCGCTGGCCGGCGACCGCCACTGCTGGGACTGGGCCATGCACGCCGATCCCACAATGCGCGTGACGCCCGAGAAGTTCGACGCCGAGACGGCCAAGTTCATGTCCGAGTACGGCCACATCGGCCCGCCGGTGAAGGCCACCCTGCTGGCCGGCCTGGGCGGCGACCGCCGCGCGTACGCCGACCGCACTTCGCCGGCCTTCCTGGCGCATGTCAACCGGTTCGGCCACGGCACCACCGAGGCGGGCATACGGGCCTTCTACCGCGACCCGGAGGGGCTGTCGACCGACGCCTTCCTCTTCTACGGCGGCCTGGCCCAGGGTGTGATGTACGGCTACACCCTCGAAGCGCTCCGCTACCGCACCGGCCTGTGCAACGGCGCGCTCTTCTGGATGTACAACGACTGCTGGGCCGAGATCGGCTGGAGCGTCATCGACAGCGCCCTGCGACGCAAGATCGGCTACTACTTCGTCAAGCGCGCCTTCGCGCCCGTGCGGGTGATCCTGCGCCGCGCCGGGAAACGCATCCTCATGCGCGTGATCAATGACCTGCCCGCCTCCGTGGCCGGCCACCTGGTCTTCGGCTACCGCGCCTTCGACGGCAGCGAGGACGACACGGCCCGCATGCCCCTCCATCTGCGGCGGGGGAGCACGGCCGACCCGGTCAGCCTCACCCCCGCGGCCGGGCATCTCAAACGGGGCGTCTACTTCGCCGCCTTCACGGCCGACGATGGATCGGTGACCGACACCGGCCTCTTCCGCGCCGCCGACTTCCGCGACCTGGCCGTGCCGGCCGCCCGGCCCCGCATCACGGGCCGCAAACGCACCGGGGACGCCGTCATCCTCACCGTGCGGAGCGACTCGTTCGCCCACGCGGTCCACTTCACCGGCCTCGGCGCGGGCGTGCCGGACGACAATTACTTCGACCTCCTCGCCGGCGGCGAGCACCGCGTGCGCGTGACGGACTGCCCGGCCGGCGTCGGTGTCGCGGCGGTGAACCGATGAAGTCGTTCGTCCAGTTCGGCGCGGGCAATATCGGCCGCTCATTCCTCGGCCAGCTTTTCAGCCGGGCGGGCTACGCCGTTATCTTCATCGATGTCAACCCCGCGCTCATCGCGGCCCTCAACCGGCACCGCGAATACCGGGTGGTCATCAAGTCGGCCGCCGAGGAGACCATCACGGTCCGCAATGTCGCCGGCATCCTGGGCACCGACCGCGAGGCGGTGGCCGCCGCCTTGAGCACCTGCGACCTGGCCGGCACCTCGGTGGGCAAAGGCGCCCTGCCCTACCTCATGGCGCCCATCGCCGCGGGGCTCATGCGCCGCGACCCGGCCCGGCCGCTCGACATCATCATCGCCGAGAACATCCACGACGGCGCCGACCTCTTCCGCCGCGGCCTGGCCCCCCTCCTGCCGCCGGGGTTCGACCTCGCCGGCCGGGTGGGACTGGTCGAGACCTCGATCGGCAAGATGGTGCCCATCATGAAAGCCGGCGATATCGCCGCCGACCCCCTGTGGGTCTTCGCCGAACCGTACAACACCCTGATCCTCGACCGCCGCGGCTTCAAAAACCCGGTCCCGGCCGTCCCCGGCCTGGACGCCAAGGAGAACATCAAGGCCTTCGTCGACCGCAAACTCTACATCCACAACCTGGGCCACGCCGCGGCCGCCTACATCGGCCATGTGCGCCGCCCGGGGACATCGTTCCTGTGGGAAGTGCTGACCGACCCGGTCACCCTGGTCCTGGCCCGCGGCGCCATGACCGAGGCCCGCGACGCACTCCTCGCGCTCTACCCCGCCGAATTCACCGCCGCCGTGCTCGACGCGCACATCGCCGATCTCCTGGCGCGGTTCCAGAACCGCCACCTGAGCGACACCGTCTTCCGCGTGGGCCGCGACCTCAAGCGCAAACTCGCCCGCGACGACCGCCTCACCGGCGGCCTCCTCCTCTGCGCCCGACTCGGCCTGCCGTCGGCCCGCATCGCCCTGGCGACCGGCGCCGGCTTCGCCTTCCATGCGACCGACGAACAGGGCCGGCCCGACCCGGCCGATGCGGCCGTCCACGCGGCCATCGCACGCGACGGACTGCGGCCGGCGGTGGCGGCGTTCACCGGCCTCGCTCCCGGCGTGGCGGCCGAAGCCGCCCTGCTCGACACCGTGGTCAGACACGCGGAAGCGGTGCGGACGCGAGGAGCGGAGTACCTTGCGGAAAAGGCGGGGGCTTCATTGTAAATTTAGCATTGGAAGATATCAGGTCGGAAAGTCGGAATGGTCGGAATGTCAGAAAGCCAGACCCGAAAATCAGTTTACTCTCTTCTCCGCAAACCCAGCCCGTTTTCCTTTGTGAACTTTGTGTCCTTTGTGGCAAAGTTATCTTCTCCGCACCATACCCCCCCCCCCCCCATAGCTATCAAGCTAGTGCCACAACCATTTGAACATCCTAAAGTTATCGCCTGGCTTTGAATAGGGCGACATTCAGTTCCACAATTCTGTCCAGGAAGGCCCGGGCCTTCCTGTGGTTGTTGATCAT
>JBDREB010000437.1:0-6969 GCA_043820325.1 Planctomycetota bacterium
CTCCAAGCATGGCGCAGATAACTTCTGCCTTATTCGCTCAATCATCTCGACAACCGTCAAGCAGACCGGTAAGGTCATGGATGCCATAGGTGCCTTGACCAAAGGGATTCCACCAGATATCAGCACCTGAATAGTAACGAATATTCTTGCTATCCCGCCCCGCGGGCCTATAATTATTCCCCTTGCAGAGCGGGTTTGCTTGAAAGGCATGGCACAGCATGAGCGGCAAGGGCATCAAGATCAAGGTCAAGGCTTTGCCGAAGAATATCCAGAAGGTGACCCTGAACGGGGTGCTGGACGGACACACCAGTTATTCGTTCAGCCAGTCCCTGATCGGCCTCCTGCGCGGCGCCACGCGCAAGGTCATCATCGACTGCACCGACCTGTGGTACATCTCCAGCGCCGGCATCGGCGTGCTCATTCATGCCAACGCGCTCCTGGACGAGGAATACCCCGACGAGCCGACCGGCCTGGTCATCCTGAACCCCGGCGAAAGCGTCATGGATGTGTTCCGCATCCTGGAGATCGAGGACACCTTCAAATTCGCCGCGACCGAAGTCGACGCGGTCAAGATCCTGAGCGCGATCAGTTGAACTCCATCAGACCGATCGGTCGGATCCGACCGATCGGACGGATACAAACAAAAAGGGCCGGCGTTTGCCGGCTCTTTTTGTTAAAGGCGCGAAGAGCTTATTTCAGCTTCAGGATCTTGTCGGCCGTTTCGACGGCCGTGGCCGCGTCCGGGGCGTAGCCGGTGGCGCCGATCTCGTCGGCATAGTCCTGGGTCACGGGGGCGCCGCCGATGATCACGGGGGTCTTCATCTTCTCGGCCTTGACCTTTTCGACCACATTCTTCATCTGGGGCATGGTGGTGGTCAGCAGGGCCGACAGGCCGATGATGTCGGCCTTGTTGTCCTTGGCCGCCTTGACGAAATTCTCGGGGCTCTGGTCCACGCCGAGGTCGATGACATTGTAGCCCTGGCCGCGGAAGGACATGCCGATCAGGTTCTTGCCGATGTCGTGCAGGTCGCCCTTGACCGTGCCGATGACGATGGTCGCCCGGGGCTTGAAGTCGGTCAGGGCGAGCAGCGGCTTCACCAGGGCCATGCCGGCGTCATTGGCGCGCGCGGCAATGAGCACTTCCGGGATGTAGGCTTCGTTGCGCTTGAACTTGTCAATGACGATCTTCATGCCCGCGACCAGGCCGTCATAGAATATCTTTTTGGGGTCTTCACCGGCCTTGATGGCGGCTTCGACGAGGGCCTTTACGCCCGGGGCGTCGCCTTTCTGCAGCTTCAGTTTGATCTCTTCCAGATTGGCGGCCATGCTTCACTCCTTCAATCGTACTGTTGAGAAACCGAAGAACAGGCAATGCCGAAAAATCGTACCATGCCCGCGGGGCATGTCAACCATTTTTTTTCAATTTCGCCGTGCTGAGGTTGCGGAGGTATTCCAACCGCCCGGCAAGGTCCCGGTCGAACATCCGCAGCCGCGTCTCGGCCGGGGCGCTTTCCAGGACGCCCAGCGCCCGGTTGGCTTCGCGTTCGGTGCCGTCAAAATCCTGCTTTTGGAAGTGGACCAGGGCGGTCCGGTAGCCCAGGTAGGCGCGGATGCGGGGCTGGCCTTGGGCGGCCGCGGCCGCCTTGTAGGCCTTGATGGCCCCATCCAGGTCGCTCGCCTGTTCCAGGCAGGAGCCCAGGGCGAGCGCGGCCTGGACGGCGATGGGCTGCCGGTCGTCGGCGGCGATGATCGCCCGGTAGACCGGGGCGGCCTTGTCAAAGGCGCCGGTGCGGACATACTCGCCGGCCAGGCGCCACCGGACCTCCAGTGCGGCCGGGATCCCGGTATAGCGGGTGTTCAGGGTCTCCATGAGGCCCAGATCGATCTCCTTGGTCTGGTCCAGGGTGGTGTAAATGTCGTTAAGGACCTTGCGTTCGGCCGCCCGGGCCCGGCTGTTCCCGATGGTGACCCCGGCCACGGTGCCCACCACGATCAGCGCGGCCAGGATGAGCAGCCACAGGTGCTTGTGCGCGAAGGGCAGCAGTCGTTGCACGACATAGATGGTGAAGGTGTCATCGTGCGAGCCGGCGGGCTCCCCGGCCGGGACGGGGGGCTGGGACGGTTTGTCGTTCGGGGCGCGGTCGGTCATGGGTTGATCCTCGTCATGCGTCCTTGGCCTGGGTCAACTGGGCGTTGCCGATAAGTATGTAGATGGTCGTGAGCTTGCCCTGGCGCCACACCTTGACGCGGCAGAACTCGTCATCCTTGCCGTTCTTTTTGAACATGAGCGTATCCTTGCCAGCGGGGCCGTCGGCGGCCGACCAGTCATAGGCGGGCATGAGCCGTGTGTAGAAATCGAATATCGCGGTCACGCCGTGCCTGGCGTCGGCCGTGCTTTCGTAGACCATTTCACAGACGCGGAAAGTGGAGAAGGTCTCCACCCGCGAACGATCGGGCATATAGTTGAAATTGAGCGGGACGGGGACATCGGGCTGGTGCCTGATCACGGCGCCGGACAGGGGGTCGGCCGGCCGGGAGGGCTGGGGGCCACAGGCCAGTACCAGGCAGGCGCATGCGAACAACAGCATCTTTTGCATGGCGTTCCTTTCTCAATGACCAGGCGGCCCGGCGGCCGCCCCGCCCGCGGGGTCGGCCGGCCGCGCGGCCGTGCCGGACAGGACCATAAAGAACAAAAAAGAACAAATACGCCCGACAGGACTCGAACCTGTGGCCTGCGGTTTAGGAAACCACCGCTCTATCCACCTGAGCTACGGGCGCATGCGCATCGGCCGAGCGCTTACGGGGCGCGGCTGACGATATCATGTAATTTCCTGATCGCCTGTTGCTCAAGCTGCCGGGCCCGTTCGCGCGAGATCTTCATCAGCGTGGCGATGGCGATGAAGGGCTTCGGCTCGCCCTCGTCGAGTCCGTACCGCCAGCGCAGGACCTCCGCCTCGCGCGCCGTGATCGAATCCAGGAGCTTGTCCAGCATCTCCGCCTCGGACAGGCTGAACGAGTTGTCGTCGGCCGGGCTTTCCTGCTCATCCTTGAGAAAGACATCCGTGATGGGCCGGACATCCTGCTTTTCCTGGATGTTGTGGATCATGCGGCTGTTGAGGATCAGCTTGATGATGGCGATCCTTTCGGCCGGGACGCGCAGGGACCGGGCGATCTCATTGGGGGTCGGCTCGCGGTTGCTGTCCTGCCGCAGGTCCTCCTTGCGCTTCTTCCATTTGCCGATGATCTCGATCACATAGGCCGGGATCTTGATGGGGTACTTCTGTTCGCGGAGGGCGCGGTTGATGCCCTGTTTGATCCAGTGGGTGCCATAGGTGCTGAACTTGACGCCCAGCTCGCCGTTGAACCGTTCCACCGCGTAGATGAGCCCCAGGTTGCCTTCTTCCACAAGTTCCATGAACGACAGGTTCTTGTGGGAGTACCGCTTGGCGATACTGACGACCAGGCGTAGATTGTGAAGGATCAGGTTCCGGCGGGCATTGGCATCGCCGGCGCGGATCTTCCGGGAAAGCTCCCGCACGGCTTCGGTCGTAAGGACGGCGTACTGGGAGATTTCCTTCAGGTACGCGCCAGCTTCCTTGTCCAGCATGCTGCCTCTCGTCCGGATATACGCGTAACACCGGCAAAAAGGCACATTATAACTGAAAAAGGGGGGGGCGTCAAGTAAAAAGTTGACGCCGGTCTCCATCGGCATCCGGACCGGCTCCGGCGAACGGGCGCTTTTTTACTTGCGCTTTACGGGGCCGGGCCCTATAATGCAGGCTGGTTTATCTGCGTTGGACGGGTTGCCATGCACGAACACGCGCGCGCCGATCTCTCGGGGACCGTGATCGGCCATTATCATCTGATCGAACGGCTCGGATCGGGGGCGATGGGCACGGTCTACCGGGCCCGGGACGCCGATACCACCCTTGAGGTGGCCGTGAAGGTGCTGGCGGAACGGTTCGGCGGTTCTCCGGATGAACTCGAGCAATTCCTGGAAGAAGCCCAGCTGAGCATCCAGCTCGACCACCCCAATATCGTCAAGGGCCTGGAGGTGGGCGAATACGAGGGCGTCTACTTCTACGCGATGGAATACATCAAAGGCTGGACGCTCGAGGACGCCATCGGCGAGCATGGCCCGTTCAACGAGGATGTGATCATCCAGGTCGGCCTGCAGATGGCCCTGGCGATGGAGGCGGCCGATGCCGCCGGGCTGGTGCACAAGGATATCAAGCCGGGGAACATCCTGCTGACGATGGATCACCTGGCCCACATCGGCGATTTCGGCCTGGCCGCCTTCATCCGGCATCCCGGTGAGGCGGACGGCAAGGACCAGCTGGTATCGGGCACCCCGCACTATATGAGCCCCGAGCAGGCCCGCGGCCGGCGGGACCTGGACATCCGCAGCGACATCTATTCCCTCGGCATCACCCTGTTCCAGATGGCCACCGGCAAACTGCCCTTTGACGGGCCCGACCTCCGGTCCGTCATGATCAAGCAGATCACCGGATCCGTCCCGGATGCGCATGATTGGAATCCCGCCGTCAGCGCGGCGCTGGGGCTGGTGGTCCGGACGATGATGGCCAAGGACCGCACCATACGCTACCAGACCCCGCAGGAACTGCAGGAGGAACTGCACCACCTGATGATGGGCAAGGAGCTCCTGGCAACGGCCGACGGCCGGAAACGGAACTATTCCGGCGCGATCCTGCGCAACCAGTCGGTCGCCGCGACCCTGACCCGCAGTATCCAGCTGCAGAAGCGGCCGCTGCGGCTGACCATCACGGTGATGACCGTGGTGATCATCATCCTGGCCGCGAATGTGGTGTGGCTGGCGCTGGCCATGGTGCGTGACCGGGGCGGGGCCGCGGCGGCGCCCGTGGCCATCCCGTCCGTCCCCACGGTTCCGCCGCCGGTCCGGCCGCCCGCGTTCATGCCGCTCCGCCCGCCGCCGGGCGACATCCTGGTGCAATACACTTTTATCGAGGATTTCCGCACCATGGTCACCATCGGCCGGGAGGCGGGCATCAAGAGCCGGGAATGCGTGATGGCCGTACCCGCCGCTCCGGGCGGGGCTTTTCCCCTCGAGATCCAGGTCCAGCTCTACCGGGTATTGCGGCATGATGAGCGTTACACCGTCTGGATCAAATATTCGGTCGCCGTGCCGGTCACGGTCTGCCTCGACCTGTGGGTCAGTTCGCTGCGCGAACACTATGTCCATGAGGTCACCCTGGAGGGCGGTGAGGAATTCAAGGCTTTTGCGGTGCCGCTGGAGGGCTTCCACTGTGCGGGCGATCCCGGGCGCAACCTGCGGGGGCTGTCCATGGATGTGCTGGCCGACAACCTCAACTGCCGAATCCGGTCCGCGGCGGGCGGGTCCGATCTCCAGTTCTACATGGACGAACTTGTGATCGTCGGTTCCCATTGAACGGCGGGGCGCTGCGCCGTGTCGCCGGGCATTGGGCCCGGGGGTTGCTCGACCTGGTCTACCCGCCGACCTGTCCGGCCTGCCAGGCGGCCGGCGGCGGGCCGGGCCTCTGTCCGGCCTGCGCCGCGGCGGTGTGCTTCATCCGCTGTGATCGCTGCCGCCGGTGCGGCGCCTATCTGGGACCCTTTGCCGGGGACCGCGACCGGTGCTGGGAATGCCGCGGTGCGGCCCTCTTTTTCCGGCACACCTACGCCCTGTGCCGGTATGAGCCGCCCGTGCCCGCCCTGATCCAGGCCCTGAAATACCGCGGCGATTTTGCGGCGGTGACCGGGTTGGCGCCGCTCATCGCCGCCGGCCTCGGCCATCTGGCCGTCCCGTCCGATTATGACGGCATCGTGCCGGTCCCGCTCCATTTCCTGGATGGGGTGCGCCGCGGATTCAACCAGGCCGCGATCATCGCCGCGGCCGCGTCCGGCCGCCTGGGTGTCCCCGTCCGCCCCATCCTGCGCAAGGTCCGGCGCACGCCCCATCAGGCGGGGCTTTCGCGGGCCGACCGGCTGGCGAACCTCGCGGGCGCCTTTACCTGCCGGCCGGCCGGCGCGCGGGGGCTGCGCCTCCTCCTGGTGGATGATGTCTACACCACCGGCTCAACGCTGGCCGCCTGCGCCCGCGTACTGCAGTTGACCGGCAAGGCCCACCGGATCGATGTGCTCGTGGTCGCCCGTCAGAATGAGATCCCCTGAGTTCCTGGTCGGGGGGGGGGGCTTCGGGACAGGCCCAACCAAGTGGAATATTTAGCTTGACAATCCGCGGGGTGCGTATAGGATACGGATTCCTACCTTGGGTCATTTTCGCCGCGGGCACCGTGCACGCGGGTTTTTATGTGTCCCTGTCAACAGGAGTTACTTGTGGGCTCGAACATCTACATCGGCAATATCGCGTTTTCTTCCACCGAGGACGAGCTTCGGGAAATGTTCGCCCGTCATGGGGCGGTCATCTCGGTGAAGCTTATCAATGACCGGATCACGGGCAAGCCCCGCGGTTTCGGTTTCGCCGAAATGGCCGATGAAGCCGGCGCCACCGCGGCGATCGCGGCCCTGAACGGCGCCGAGGTCGGCGGCCGCCAGCTGCGCGTCAGCGCGGCCCGGGAGAAAGAGCGCGGCGAACGCCCACCGCGTCGCGATTAAGCCGACGCGATCAGAAAACGAACACCTCTTCAAGGGGATATAACGGGCCGGGCCAACCCCGGCCCGTTATTTTTGTGTGCCGGGCGTATCCGGCGGTTGCAGGTGGTCAACTATGGGTGATCAGCGTATCGCCGGATAGGAACGCATGCAATATATCGGTCACACGATGGCGACGCCGGGCATGGCGGTCGCCGACGCCGCCCGGCTGTTCGCGGAACTGCAGATTTCCTGATCCCGGCGGAAAATGCTTTGGCACTTTTTGGCGTCAGCCAGGCGCGTGAATCAACCATAGGCCGGTTTGGGTGGTTACCGTAGGGGCGGGTTTGAAACCCGCCCTTTATTGCCGTTTCGCGA
>JBDREB010000438.1:0-6258 GCA_043820325.1 Planctomycetota bacterium
TGACAAGGCAATTGGCGCCTTGCTGCTCGAACTGAACGAATTATCTTTCCACCATCCCGAGACCGGAATGTGGATGATTTACACTCTTGCCTGATGTGAAAATGCGCCAACCCATTTTCCGCCCGGATCAGGAAATCTGCACTTCAGAGGGCAGGATCGGGCAAAAACAGGCCAAAAACGGCTTTTTTTCCGGCGCGACACGACGCGACCTGATTTTGCTCTTATGCAGTTTACGGGGGTTTAGAGGCACTTTGCTGTGGTTTTAAAAACTACGCCCGGCAGGACTCGAACCTACAACCTTCTGGTCCGTAGCCAGAAGCTCTATCCAATTGAGCTACGGGCGCAATTGATCCGCTTTACAGCGGCCGATATTATATGCCATCCGCCGGTATGTCAACTGTTTTTTCAGTCAAGCATTAACCCCATAACGGCTACGGTAACGATGCCCGTATCGGCAAAGGTCACGGCAACGGCTTGGGATTGGATGGTCCGCCACCTCACCTTGGCTGTTACTCAAACAGGCCTTGTAACCCTTGCCGCATTTTTCCGGAGATCGGAAGCGCGCTATTTCCCCGCTTTCCTGACCTTGAAGACATAGGTGTCCACGGCTTTCATGATCAGGGCGAATTTTTCGGCCGCGACTTGGTAGCCCTGCCTGTTGAGCAGGGTCTTGTCGGTGTAGAACTTGGTTGCGGCGTCGGCGTTGAAGGAAAAGGTGCGGTAGATGTCGATGAGCGGGACATCGTTGTCCTCGGCCACCTGCATGATGCAGGCGTTCAGGGCGGCGATGCCGTCCTTGTACTTGTCGTCGAGGCTCGCGGGGACGGTGCAGAGGACGGGGACGACGCCGTTCTTGAAAGCCGCGTCGACCATGCCCTGAAACGACACGGCCGCGATGGCGGGATCGGCGCCGGCGACGACATCGCCGATGCCGGCGATGATGAGCACGACCCCCGGCGGGTTGCGCGGCAGGTTCTTTTCGAGATAGGACCGGATCTCGGCCATGGTGGCTTTGGCCGTGCCCGCGCCCGGGATGGCGGTGACCTGTTTACCGGTGAGCCCCTTCACCAGGCCGGTGAAGACCGGGTTGGCATGCAGGCCGCCCGCCACAAGTACGGTGGAAGCGGCGGTGCGGCCGACCCGGGCGCCGAGATTCTCGATAATCTGGATGTCCATGGTGTAGAAGGTCTGGCGGTAGTCGGAGGTGACCGCCCGGATGACGGCGGCCTTCTGCTTCAGGGTGTCGCGGATGTAGTAGAGCGTGCCGCCGGTCACCACGGCCACATTGTCGACATACAGGGTCACCGACTCACCGGGCGCGCCGGCCCCGAACCCGATCTCGGTGAAGCGGTCGCCCGCCTTGGGCATGCCGTTGAGCATCCCCGCCCCCTTCCACCGCGCCATGGGCACGGCGCAGAAGGCCCAGGTATTGTGCTCCGGCCGCGATGCGATGTAATAGTAATGCTCGGTCTGGGTCTGGTCCTTCGCCCGTACCATCAGGCT
Source organism: Planctomycetota bacterium (assembly GCA_043820325.1). Classification (GTDB taxonomy): domain Bacteria; phylum Planctomycetota; class JBDREB01; order JBDREB01; family JBDREB01; genus JBDREB01. The sequence continues at coordinate 1,504 of JBDREB010000438.1, forward strand.
GTCGCCCTTGAGCGTGACCTTGGGGTCCACTTCCAGGTAATACCAGAAGGTGACGATGGGGCTGCCCATGAACTGGAACAGGGTCTTGGTGCGGCTGACGGCCCCCAGGATCTCGGTGGCGACCTTGACATCGGAGCCCCGTACGGGCTGCGAACGCAGGGCCACCCGGGAGCCGTTATAGGCCCGCTCGCCCTGGAGTTCGCCCTTGTTCCAGGATACGCGCCCGGTGCCGGCCGTGGTGAGCACCCGTTCGCAGTCGTCGAAAAAGAGGACGCGGATGTCGCCAGGCACGCTTTCGGCCTTCATGTCGGCGATGCCGCGCAGCCGTTTGTCGATCCAGCTCCGCTCGCCGGTGACGACCGGGTCATCGGGAAAGAGTTTGAGCAGTTGGTGAAAGGCCTCCTCGGCCGCGGGAATGTTGCCGATCACGAACCAGGCCTCGGCCCGGTCGTAGAGGCTTTGGGCCGTCAGTTCGGCCGCCGGGGTGCCGGGGGCGACGCCCGCATCGAGCCGGCGCGCGGCGTCATCGAGAGCGGCGATGACCTCGGGCAGGGTCTGGCCCTTGAGCGCGTCGGCCAGTTCGCGAAGCTCGGCCAGCGCCGCCTCCTTGGCGCCGGCCGCCGCCCGTCCTTCGGCTTTGCGGACCCATTCGGCCGCCTGGCCGAGGATGATGGTGCGGGCCTGGCCGGCGAGCTCCTCGATCGGCGCATCGGCGCCACCGATGCCGGCCCACGCCGCCCGGAACGCCTCCACGCGCGCCAGCGCCTCCGTATGCTTGAGCGCCTCGGTATCCGCATACACGGCCGCGGTGAGGGCTTCGAGCGCGGCGGGCAGGCCGGCGGTGAGCCGGGTTTCTTCATCCGCGATGCGGGCGCGGGCCTGGTCGACCCAGGGGGTGCCGGCAAAGGCGGGGGCGTTGATGACCCGCTCTTCGAGCAGTGCCCGGCCGGTATGGTAACCGGCGGGATCCCCGTCAAAGCTTGCAGCGGCTTCGGTCATGGCGGCGGCAAACGGGGCGGCCAGGTCGACCGCCGGTGCGGTGGCCGGGACGGCAATTTCAGGGGCGGCTTCGACCGGCGCCGGGGCCGCGGCCTGGGGCGGCGGGGGCGGCGGCTCGGCGCCGGCGCGCAGAACGATGAAGCCCACGCCAGCGGCGATCAATGCCGCGCCGGCGACGGCGGCGATGATCAGGGCCGAACTGCGGGAGGCGGGGCGCCGGACCGGGGCATTGCGCCGGGTGGCGGATTTCTCGGTCCGGCCGGCGGGGGGTGCCATGGGGTCATCCCCGCTTCAGGGGCGTCGTGCGGCCGGCGATGAGCCGGGCCAGGGCGGCGATATGTTCGGGCGTGGTGCCGCAGCACCCACCGAGAATGGTGACGCCCGCGTCGAGCATACGGGTGTACCAGGGGAGCATGAATTCAGGACTTTGGTCATAGACGGTCCGGCCGTTCACCACCCGCGGCACGCCCGCGTTGGGTTTGGCAATGATGGGCCGGCCGGTCAGGCGGCGGAGTTCGGCCGCCACGCCGGCGGTCTCGTGCGCGCCGCGGCCGCAGTTGGTGCCGATCACGGCCGCGCCGGCCTTTTCGGCCGCCTCGGCGAACGCCCCGGGCGTGACGCCCATCATGGTGTGGAACCCGCCGCCGCCGGCGTCCTGTTCAAAGGTCATGCTGGCGATCACCGGGAGATCGCAGGCGGCCCGCGCGCCCCGGATGGCGGCCGTGATCTCACCGAGGTCGGCCATGGTCTCGATGATCAGCGCATCGGCGCCGGCCGCGGCCAGCACGGCGGCCTGGCGGCGGTAGCCCTCGACGCAGGCGGACTCGGTGAGGGTGCCGACCGGCTCGAGGAAATCGCCCGTGGGCCCCATGTCACCGGCGATGAAGATCCCCGGCGCGGGGGGTGATTTCAGCAGGGTCACGGCGGCGCGATTGAGCTCATCCAAACGCCCCTCCAGCCCGGCCGCGGCCAGCTTGAGGGGATTGCCGCCGAAGGAATTGGTGAGGATCATCCGGCTGCCGGCATCGATGTAGGACTGGTGCACGGCGCGCACGCGGTCGGGATGATCCGTGTTCCAGGTCTCGGGGACCGCGCCCGGTGGCAGTCCCTGCTTGAAGAGTTCCGATCCGAACCCGCCGTCGGCCAGGAGCGGGCCCCGTTCCAGGGCGGCCAGGAAGCCGGCGGTCACTCCTCGCCCTCCAGGAGCTCGGGCATGAATTCCTTCACTTTGGCGTGCAGTTCCTCGTTGGAGATGGTGGTGGTGCGGCTGGCGGCATATTCGGCCGTGACCCAGTCGTTGATCTTGAGGATGCCGGGAGCGCGCTTGTCGACCACATAGTCGCGACCCTTGACCACATTCTCGTTGATCCAGAAGGCGATCCCCGCGGTCCCCGACTTATCGGTGATGGCGATGCCGGGTGGCCGGTTGAGGATCGAGGTGGTGTTGAAAATGTTGTAGATCTCCTCATCCTTCATCACGCCGTCGCGGAAGGTCGTGTCGGTGATCCAGAACTCCTCGGGCAGTTCCATCGGTTCGATCACGCCGTCGAACGTGATGCGGCAAACACTTGAATAGGGGAAGACCTCACGGTACAGATTGGGATTCACCACATTCTGAAGCTTGCCCTTGTGGGTGTTCTTTTCGGCTTTGGCTTTGATCAGCTTGGACTCCATGCCGGGACCCCTTTGCATTAATGAAACTCGCATTGCCTGCGGCGTCAGTATCCGTCCGTGACGGCGTGGGATTATATATTTCCCGCCGGGGTTGTCAATTAAAAAGGGCCTTATTTTAAAGGCCGCCGCGAAGCCGGGCTCCCGACAACTCCTTGACCAACCGAGGGCGGCACCTATGCTTGCCGTGGCGGCCGCGAAAAGCGGTTACTGCTCACGGTCTTGCTCCTTGGCCTCGGGCAAGACTTCGTTGTAGATGCCGTGACGCATGCGGTTGAGTTCGCTCTGGATCCGGACCAGCTTGGCGTAGTGGCCGTCCTGCTCCATCAGCTCCTCGTGGGTGCCCGTTTCGATCACCTTGCCGTCCTCGATCACCAGCAGACGGTCGGCGTTCTTAAGAGTCGACAGCCGGTGCGCGATCGCGATCGTGGTGCGGCCCTTGATGAGCTTGGCGATCGCCGCCTGGATGTGCTGTTCCGTCTCCGAGTCCACACTCGAGGTGGCCTCGTCCAAAATGAGCACGGCCGGGTCCTGCAATATCGCGCGGGCGATGGAGATGCGCTGTTTTTCGCCGCCCGAAAGGCTCACGCCGTCCTCGCCCAGCATGGTGTCGTACCCGTACTCCTGGTCCACGATGAGCGCCAGCCGCCAGTCCATGCGCGTCAGGATCACGGCGATCACCGCAAAGGAGAGCACATTCACCAAAAAGAACGGCAACCCGTCGATCAGGAACTGCTGGAGCTCGGCCGTGTCGTACATGATCCGGCCCGTGAGCTGGCCCGGCCCCCGCTTCTGGATGTAGCCCACCTGCAGGTGCTGGACCTTGGCGTGCAACCGGCTCCGCAGGTCCCGCACCAGGCTGGCGCCCAGCCAGGCGCTCAGCAGACCCGCGACGAACCGGCCGATGAGGTAGACCGTGGCCGCGCCAGCCATGAGCCCGGCCCAGAACCAGAGGTCGTCGCGCCGGCCACCGGTGAGCACATCGTCCACGATCCGCTTGGAGGCGTAGGGCGGCACCATACTTGCGCCGACCGCGGCCAGCGTGGCGGCGATCATGAGCACGGCCCGTCCCTTGTTGGGCGCGATGAGTCCCAGAAGCCGCCGGAAGATGCTCCACCGCGGCACACAGATCACGCAGTGCGCCCCCCGCTCGGGCAGGGGCGCGTGACAGCGCGGGCAGTAACCGTGCTATTCGTCCTCCTCGGGCAGAACGGGCGCCAAACCCCGAAGCTCCTGGTTCACCACCCGGTAGAGCACGCCGAACTGCGGCACCAGCGCCTTGGTGTAGTATATCAGGACTTCCGTCCCGCCGCTTCCGGTCGCCGTGAGCCGGGCACTGCCGAAAAGCTCGTCCATTTCCAGTTCTTTGATCCCGGCCAATCCGACCCAGCGCACCGGCCGCTCCGCATCGCACACCCCGATCCGGCGTTCGGTTATGACGAGGTGGCTCACCCCGAATTTCCGCTCCAAGGTGAGGTCGCTCGCCAGCGCATAGCGCACCATCTCACCCGCAGCAGGGCTTTATCCAGCTCCGCTTTCAGTTTATCGGGCAACTCGATCTTCAATTGCATATTCTTGTCTTTCCTGGCTTTCTCATTTCAGATTTCCTGATCCCTATCCGTAACCGGCCATGTTTTTCGGAAAAAGGTTTGGCACTTTTTTTCGACCCACAGGTGATTGTACGGGGAACATCCGGATGTCAACCGTGTAGGGGCGGGTTTGTAAACCGACCTCCCCGCTAATAGCGAAACCGCCAAAAATCGGGGGGGTGAAAACCCCCCCAAACGGTACTTCCCCTCAAAGAAAAAAGTATACATTTCGACATAGAGATTCCGTCCGCAGCCAAGGCGCGAGGAGGAGCCGTATCAATGGAAAGATCCGGCGTCGATGAGCAACGCCGGATGCGGACGGACGATCATGTCCCTTCCGGGCGTGCGGGGTTTGGTGGCGGGGGCCAACCATGGCAGCTCTACCTCTTTAATGATGCGGCAGTGCCTGACCTGTTTGTCAAACCATCACTCTGCACCGCACGCGAAATGGATAGGTTATTTATTTACGGGCACTAACCACCCAAACCGGCCTATG
>JBDREB010000439.1:0-8216 GCA_043820325.1 Planctomycetota bacterium
TGACAAGGCAATTGGCGCCTTGCTGCTCGAACTGAACGAATTATCTTTCCACCATCCCGAGACCGGAATGCGGCTGATTTACACTCTTGCCTGACGTGAAAATGCGCCAACCCATTTTCCGCCCGGATCAGGAAATCTGAATTTGCATCAGGCTTATTCTTGCGCTGTCATTGCCCGACAAGCCTGTCCTCCGGCTTGACCGGGGGAATCGGGCAATCCAGATCTCCTATGATCGTTTCACTCGGGTAAAGTGTTGCTTAAATGACAAGTTTATAATGGACTAAGTATTTTCTTGAGAATCTCCACGCTGTCAAGGTACGCATCCTCGACGGCGTATTCATCCTTGAACCGCTGGGGCGCCAGCTCGAGACACTAGGCGCCGGCGTAACCGGCACCGCGCAGCCGCCGTACAAATCCCGCCACATCCACCTGTCCCGCGGAAAGCGGGTAATGGGTGGCATTGGGCCCGATGTCGTGGATATGGGTGTGGATGACGCGCGCCAGGAAGGCGGGGGGCGGTTCGGCCAGCCCGCCGCGGGTCATGTTCCACGATGCGTGGCCCATGTCGAGGCAGATGCCGTCGGCGGGTCGGGCGGCCCGCGTCAGCATGTCGGTCACACCTGCCCAGGTGATGGAGGGGTCGGGTCGGCCGTGAGCGCGGTTCAGTTCCAGCGCCAGGCGCACAGTCGTCCCGCGGCCGGTGAAGATGCCCCCCAGTTCGCGCAGAACCTCCTCGGTCCGTCCGCGGTTCTCGGCCAGGGGGAATTCCCGGTCCCGGAAGGCATGGACCACCATGATGATGTCCGCGCCCTGCCGACGGAGATGGTCGAAGAGCATGATGAAGGGCGGGAACGACGCTTCCAGCCGCTCCGGCAGGGGCGGCGGCGGCAGGTAGCCGTGCAGGACCACGGACATGCCGAAGGAAAGCGCGGCCTCGTACGCGTCCACCACCGTTCCGGGGGCGGTATGCGGGAGCATCGCCTTGATCTCGATCGCGGTCACGCCCCGGGCGCGCAGTGTGGCCAGCATCCGTTCGGGCGGGCCGAATGCGGCGCGCAGGATCTCCGTGTCGTGCGAGGTGTCGATGCCCGACAGGTATTCGACCGGCAGGGAAACGCCGATGTTCATTGCGCACCCAAAACCGGGGGTCGGAAAGTCGGAAGGTCGGAAAGTCGGAATGCCGGATCATATCCGGGATCCAAAATCGACTTGCGACCTGCGACCCATCCGGTCAAGCCGGAGGGCAGGCTCTGGGACCTGCGACTCATGGGGTTGTCCGCTGCTTACTGGTTCTTCAGGACATCGATCATAGCCGCGATGTTTTCGGGCAGGGCGTCGGCGGGGATGGAATGCGCGGGCGCGGCGATGTATCCGCCGTTCTTGCCGATCTTCTCGACCAGGATGGCCACTTCCCGGCGCGTATCCTCGGGCGAGCCGTAGGGCAGGGTGCGCTGGGTGCTGATGCCGCCGTAGAAGGCGAGCTTCTTGCCGAACCGCCGCTTGATGGCGAAGACATCGATCACCTCGGGCTGGAAGGGGTTGAAGACATCCAGGCCGATCTCGATGAGGTCGGGGTAGATCTCGTCCACCTTGCCGCAGGAGTGGATCCAGACCGACTTGCCGGCCGCCTTGACTGCGCCGTACATGCGGGCCGCGCGGGGCTTGATCAGTTCGCGCCAGAGCTGGGCGCCGAAGATCATCCCGTTCTGCCGGCCCCAGTCGTCGCCGAACATCATGCCGTCGATGGGGTGCTGGACGGCGTGGGCGATCACGCGCAGGTTGAACTCGGTGATCCGGTCGAGCAGGCGCTCCACGAAGGGCCGGTCGGTCACCATGGCCATCAGTATGTTCTCCATGCCGGCCAGGGTCCAGGCGCGTTCGTAGAGGGAGAAGCCGATGTTCGCCACGGCGTAGAGGTCGGGATGATCCTGTATCGCCCGGTCGGACCCGGCGTAGCGGGTGGGATCGTCCGGGTCGGGGAACTTGAACGCGTCCACATTGGCGGGCGTCACCAGTACATTGGCCGGCACGCCGATGTCCTTGTCCACGGTCTGGTCCCACACCACGCCGAACTGGTCGCGCCAGAACCCGGCCTTCACCTCGGTCCATGCGCCGGCCGACGCGGTGCCGATGCCGTTAAGGCAGTTGCCCAGGTCGCGTTCGAAATCCGGATTGCCGTAAAAGGCGGCCATTTTTTCGTGCGCCACCTTGGTGAACCCGATCTGGTAGGGCACCGTGGGCGGCTGTTTGTGTTTGAGCGAGGTCTGGACCAGTTCCTTGCGGGTCATATCTTTCTCCTGAAGGACCGAAGAACGATGACCAAAGACGGGAAACGGACAACCGATAGGGACCGGGACATGGGGCTCGGGGCTCAGAATGTGAAACCCGGCGACCAGCCCGACCGATGCGTGTCCTGACGACCGTGAATCGCATCATACTCATTCTGGCAGGCATCAGCGCCGGTATTATACGGGCGGGCCTGGAAATGCCAGCAATAAACATCCGCCGGAAGGCCGGTGGATGCTTGACAGGAAGCGAAGATCAGAAGGCCGCTGAAATACCCGCGGAGACCATTCTGCCGGCGTTCTCGCGGTAGAGCGTACCGGTGGTGAGGTTGCTGTTGCGGTCATACAGGGCCAGGTTGGCGAAGAACCATGATCTTTCACCCATCCGGGTATTCAACCCTATGTCCAGCGCCGTTTCGGTGAGCACGAGCGTATCCGTGCCGTCGCCCAGGAGCGTGGCGAAATCCTTGGTCCCGTAACGGATGTCGGCTGTCAGGCTCAGGTCCTTGGTGGTTTTGAAGGCGAAGCCCGTGTCCAGGCCCAGGCTGGTATAGGACTCATAGTCCCGGAAGCGATCGTCCTTGCTCTGCCATCGCCCCTTGATGTCCCATTTGACCCGTCCGCCCAGCGGCTGGTTATACCAGACCAGGGTTTCTGCCCTCCCTCTTCATCCTCCCGCTTTTTGCCGGCAATCCGGCTCCTGCCGCGTACAATGGGGCGCATCCGGCAAGCAAGGAGCCAGGCATGGAAACAGTAAGGATCGGCATCATCGGCTGCGGCGGGATGGGCAAAAGCCACGCCGCCGCCCTGCAGAAGATCACCGGTGTCGCGGTGGCCGCGGCGGCGGAGACGCGCGCCGAGGTCCTCGGCGCCTTCCAGGCCGAATTCAAGGTGTCGCGCGGGTATGCCTGCTTCCACGAGATGCTCAAGGCCGGCGGCCTCGAGGCCGTGGTCGTCTGCCTGCCCACCCATCTGCATCGCGATGCAGTCGTGGCGGCGGCGGCGGCGCATGTCCAGGTGTTCTGCGAAAAACCCCTCGCCCGCACCGTGGCGGAAGGGGCGGCCATGCTTGCCGCCTGCGCCGACCGCGGGGTTATGCTGCAGGTGGGGTTTGTACGGCGTTTCGACAACGGCTGGAACACGGCCCGCCGGATCGTGCAGGAGGGGACCCTGGGCACGCCGGCGGTGTGGCGCGATTTCCGTGCCAGTTATGGTCCGGGTCACAACCCATGGTATTTCGACCGCGCCCAGGGCGGCGGGCCCTTCCTCGATGGCATGATCCACAACTTCGATTTTGCCAACCACATGTTCGGCCGGTGAAGGTCGTGGCCGGTCGCACGAAATTCAAACCCAGCACGGCGATCGATACGGGCCAGGTGTGGGTCGAATACGACTCCGGCCACATCATGGCCAATTTCTGGTCGTGGGGCGTGCCCGAGAAGGTCAACTCCTTTTCCGGCATGGATATGATCGGACCGGCCGGCGCGCTGGTATTTCCCAACTCGTTCAATGTCATGGAATTCCGCGACCAGTTCGATCCTGAACGGCAGAGCATCTTCCTGCTCAAGCGCGAAGGCGGCAGTGTCAAACCCGTGCCGTTCATGAAGAACGACATGTTCCAGGAGCAGGCCGCACATTTTATCGCCTGCGTCCGCACCGGCACCGCGCCCCGCGTCACCGGCGCCGATGGCCTGGCCGCGCTCAAGGTCGCCCTGGCCGCCCTGCAGGAGGAGAAACTCTGATCTGCCACAGAGGACTGCACATGAGTCACAGGTCGCATGTCACAGGTCACAGGTCAATAAGCCAAAGAGTCGCAAGTCGCATATCCGGACTTGTGATTTGAGACCTTCGACCTGTAACTCTTGATCCCAATGACATGCGACCTGCGACTTGCGACTCTTCGGCTGGTTGTCCTATGACTCCGGTCCGTCAGCATAAGGAGGACCTGCATGAAGCTCGGCATCACCCAGCTCTGCGTCCCCGGCACGATCGAGGAGGTGGCCCGCAAGGCGGCCGCCTGGGGTTACACGGTCCTGGAGATCGGCATGAAGGCCGAGGGCGGCATCCTCGACCTCGCCACCACAGCCGCCGGGAAACGGCATATCCGGGAGACGGTGCGCGGCGCAGGGCTCGACCTGGTTTCCATCGTCGCCGGCCCGGTGCCCGATTTCAGCCTCTTCGACAATGCCCCGGCCGTGCGCGCCAGGGGACAGGAACGCTGCCGGATCTGTATCGACACGGCCGCCGAACTCGGCGCCGACACCATGCTTCTTGTCCCCGGCCGCCTGAAGAGCGAGAATTGCTACGACAAAGCCATGCAGCATCTGGCCGATTCGCTCCGCGCGGTCGCGCCGCACGCGGAAAAGGCCGGCGTTGCCATCGGCATCGAACAGGTCTGGAACCGGTTCCTGGTCTCGCCCATGGACATGAAATGGATCATCGAGGCCGTGGCTGGCCCGGCCGTGGGCGTGTACATCGACACGGGCAACATGCTCTTCTGGAACTACCCCGAGCACTGGATCCGCATCCTGGCGCCGCACATCAAGAAGGTCCACATCAAGGACTTCAAACGCCAGGGCCGGGAGTTCGATTTCGTCCAGCCGGGCGAAGGGGAGGTCAACTGGCCCGCGGTCACGCGCGAACTGGCCGCCGCGGGGTATGCGGGCCCGCTCATCTCCGAGGCCGGCGGCACCGAGGAACAGATGGCCGCCGCAGTCGCCGTCATCCGCCGCCTCATGTCATAAACAGTGTCAGACAATACGATCGGCAAAACTGTCGGGCAAGTCCGTATAAAGGTTGCGCATCCAGCCCTGCCTTGCACGGGCGCATTTTATCCTTGACATCGCCTGCCGCCGCCCTATGCTTGACCGCCCTATGGAAGAATACAAGTTCCTGTCCGATTACCTGGAGTCGGAGTATACGGTCCGGACCGAGCAGGCCGGCATGCGTGCCGACCTCTTTCTGGCCATGAATGTGGAGTTCTTCTCGCGCACCCGGATCAAGAACAAGATCCAGGACGGCGAGATCACCGTCAACGACCGGCCGCTGATCTCCTCCTACCGTGTCAAGCCGGGCGATGTGTTCAAGGTGACCTGGCGCCGGGTGGACGATCGCCCGCCGCCGCCGCCCATCGACATCGTCTACGACGACGCCTGGTTCGTGGCCGTGAACAAACCCGCGGCCATGCCCGTCCACCCCTCGGGCCGCAAGCAGGCCGGCACGCTGATCCAGGCCGTGCACGCCCATTTCCACGACCAGATCATGGCCAGCCTGGCGACCGGGGAGGGCGACTTCTACCCGCGCCTGGTGAACCGGCTCGACAATTTCACGAGCGGTGTCACGCTCCTGGCCAAGGGGAAGAAGATCTTCATCGCCATCCAGGAGGTCCAGGTGCGCCGGGAGATCGACAAACGCTACCTGTGCCTGGTGGAGGGGCGGCTGGAGCCGTCCGAGGGGATGATCGACCTGCCCATCGGCAAGGCTTTGAACACGCTGATCACTGTCAAGCAGGGCGTCCGGCCGGACGGTTTTCCCTCGGTCACGCACTACAAGGTGCGGGAGTATCTGAACGGTCACACGCTGGTGGAGGCCGAGCCGGTCACGGGGCGCCAGCACCAGCTGCGGGTCCACTTCGCGCACCTCGGCCACCCGGTGTGGGGTGACCTCATCTACAAGGACGAGGCGCGCTTCTTCAAATACTACGAGCAGGATTTCGCGCTCGACGGCCTGCCGCCGCGCCACGGCCTGCATGCCGAGTACCTGGCCTTTCCCCATCCCTTCACCCGGATGCGGCTGGAGATCACCGCGCCGCCGCCGGCCGACTTCACGGCCATTGTGGACAGTTTGCGATGATACCGGAAGGGGTCGGAAAGTCGGCAAGTCGGAAGGTCGGAAAGCCGGAGACGGAATGGGATCGCCATGGAAGCAAAGGTGTACATCCATGGTCCTGACCTGCGACTTGCGACCCTCCGGTCAAGCCGGAGGGCAGGCTCTGCGACCTGCGACTCTTCGTCCTATCACCCATGAAAGGATGATCGATGCGCAAGTACACCCTGGCCCGACGCACGCTCCCCCTGAACGACCGGTACGCCGTGATCGTCGTCGGCGGGGGCCCGGCCGGGTGCACGGCCGCGGCCGCCGCGGCTCGCGCGGGCGCGAAGACTCTGCTCATCGAGGCCACGGGCGCCCTTAGCGGCATGGGCACGCTCGGGCTGGCAGCGGAACAGTGACCAGCGGAACAGTGAACAGTGACAACAGTAACAGTGACTGTCCCCAAATAAGGCTTGCAATACGGCGGCGCGGGGATATATGATCATCGGCAGGGGCCGTTGGAAGCGGCCCAAGCCCGGAAGGGGCGATTGGGTCTGAAAATGAGCCGGGACCGGGAAAATGCAGGAAAAATGAAAGGCACTGAATGGCGCGGATGAAGCGGATCAAGATGCCCGGCTGCAAGGCGACGGCCTACCATGTAGTGACGCGGGTCAATGCCCGTCAATACCGGCTGGAAGACGGGCTGCAAGAGAAGTTCGTCAAGCACTTGAAGAAGCTGAAAACGCTCTATTTCGTGGAGTTTGGGGCCTATTGTGTGTTAAATTCCCACTACCACCTGATCCTGCGGTTTGCCGATCCCCAAGACATCAGACCTGAAGAGGCGATGAAACGGTGGAACACTTATCATGAGGGTACGGTCTTCAAGAAAGACGCGTCCAATCCCGAGCATCAGGCGTATGTGGTCAAGGAACTTACCGACCTCTCCAGCTTTATGAAGCGGCTGAACCACCATGTCAGCGTGCGGCACAACAAGGCCAAGTTACTCCAGGGGACCCTGTGGGAAGGTCGGTTCCATTCGACGATCATGGAAAGAGGATACAGCCTGGCGATGTGCGCGGCGTATATCGAGCTGAACGCCTTTCGGGCCTCGATGGTCAGGAAGCCTGAAGATTATGCTTTCTGTAGTCTCAACTACCTACAGAAGGGCAATAAAGACGGTCTTATCGACCAAAGCCTCATTGCTGAAGGGATAGGCGCGGATAAGAGCGACCTAGCAGGCTTGCTCCAGACTTACACTGCGCTTGTCTATGCCAGTGGTGCCAGACCGCACAAGGGCAAGGCCCATGGACTGGTAATAACCGAGGCGATGCAGAAAGAGCTGAAAGAGAAGGGGATCGAGATCAAGACCGGGAGTCTTGGCGACAGGGTCCGGGAATACATTCTGGGCAAGGTGGTGGGGCGGTCGGAGTATGTGCGGAAGTTCTATGATGAGTGGTTGAATCCCGGATACAGAGGGGGCCGGCGCAAGCGCCATGCGGCGAAGTGGCTGCGGGACCTCGGCTCGGGGCTTTGGACCGCGTGCAGTCGGGAGGCGCTGGGGCTCAAGGGGGAAATGCCTGCCGATTCCGGCTGATGCCGGCCGCGAACGACAATTGACGGAGTAGCAAAAAGTCGTTTTCAAGGGTCCGATTCCACCTTCACCTTGGAGTGCCACGCTCTGTCGTGGCCGGGGATGCCGTTCATAGGAGGAATAAAAATGGACGCGACGGAGCCTTTCGACTCCGCTCAAGGCCATGAGCCAAGTCGAATGGCGCGTCCCTCCAGAAGAGGGGGCGTTGACTTTTTGCGAGTCCGTTAAAATTGAGACCCGGTGCCACTTGTATCCCACCCGGCAAAGAGTTGGGGATACCAGTGGTACGAATAATCTCAGATAAAAGGTTACTATTCAGGTGCTGATATCTGGTGGAATTCCTTTGGTCAAGGCACCTATGGCATCCATGACCTTACCGGCCTGCTTGATGGTTGTCGAGATGATTGAGCGAATAAGGCAGAAGTTATCTGCGCCATGCTTGGAGCGAAAACCGCCCGAGTTTTTCTGTTTGAGTTTACCCATACGGATGTCACGCTCGGCCAGGTTGTTGTCGAATGGGACACGGAAGT
>JBDREB010000440.1:0-2358 GCA_043820325.1 Planctomycetota bacterium
TGACAAGGCAATTGGCGCCTTGCTGCTCGAACTGAACGAATTATCTTTCCACCATCCCGAGACCGGAATGCGGATGATTTACGCTCTCGCCTGATGTGAAAATGCGCCAACCCATTTTCCGCCCGGATCAGGAAATCTGCACTTGTACATTGAGCATTGAAAATTGAGCATTGTGCCGTTATCTTCATCCGGAGCGCCTAGGCCCCCGGCGGCGCGCTCCCCTTCTTTCCTTCGACATTCGGTTTTTCCCATGATGGGCGACCACAAGGGTCGCAGCTACAAGACAGGGCACCGGGAACGCACGCTAAAGTCATGGACCTTGAGCCTGTCGAAAGGCATGCGCCTACCAGGGCTTAAATCGGCAATTCCGCTCTCTTCCCTTCGACATTCGAAATTCGGTGTCCAGGACCCCGAGCGAAGTCGAAGGGTCGAAGGGTTCGATATTCGATATTCATCTTTTTCCCCCGCGCCCAGGCCTCCGGCGGCGCTCTTCTCCGGCTTTCCGACCTTCCGACCTTCCGACTTTCCGACTTTCCGACCCATTCATTGAAAGGTTTTCAAATGCCCCGCCGCTTCAACCCCTTCCGCCTCTGGCACCAGCCGCGCCGCCGCTTCAATGTTCCCTCGCCTCTGCGCACCCAGCTCCTGGTCTACGCCCACAACCTCCTGCGCCAGCCCGGCGAGCTTTCTCCCCGCACCATGGCCTATGTCCAGTCCATCCTGCCCGAGGCGGACGCCAAGGCGATCGCCCGGCTGGTGAAGGAGCCAGCCGGGCCGGATAAGGAGGAAGCCGTGGAAAGCGTCTCCCTCATGCCCCGCACGCGCCACCCGGTCATCCAGACGGACGACGGGGAGCCCGTGCCCGCCGACCCGGCCGCCGCCGCGCACCTGCGCAAATTCATGACCAGCCTCGTGCGCCGCCGCCTGGCCGCAGGCGCGCCCGCGCTCGCGAGCGTCTGCCGCCGCCAGCTCGCCGAACTGCGCGGCCTTTTCTCCCTGACCCGGGAAGACACCGACCTGGTCCTTTTCCTCTACTGCCTCAACGAGGAGCCCGACACCGGCGCCATCACCGAGGAACTCCAGCCCGCCTCCGCCCGGATCGCCGCCGTGGCCGCGGCCGTGGGCATTCCCGCCGCCGCCGTGCGCCACGCCATGGGGCCCAACGGCCGCCTGACCCGGTGCGGCATCCTGGCCGACGACGAAACCGACTACCCCGTGGCCTCGCGCGAAAGCCTCCTTGACCCGGCCATCGTCGACTACCTCTCCGGCTTCGCCGACAAGACCCTGGTCGAGCGCTTCACCCGCCGCAACGCCGGCCCGGTCCATCCGCTCGAAAGCTTCACCGTGGCGCGCCCGGCCGCCGACGCCGCCCGCCGCCTGCTCGCCTCCGGCGGCCCCCGCGCCATCCTCCTGCACGGCGCCGCGGGCACGGGCAAGACCGAGTTCGCCCGCAGTCTCACCCGCGCCGCCGGCCGCAGGGCGTGGTTCATGCAGTACGGCGACAAGGGCGCCCCCTCCGACCGCAAGCTCATCCTGAACGCCGCCCTGGCCACCACCGCCCGCCGGAGCGACGGCCTCCTGATCGTCGACGAGGCCGACTCCTTCCTCGCCCGCCCCATCACGGGCCCACACGAGGGCGTGGACAAGGGCTGGGTCAACAACTTTTTCGACCGCTCCGGCGCGCGCATGATCTGGATCGCCAACTCCGTGGAGCAGGTGGAAGAATCGACCCTGCGGCGGTTCGACTACTCCATCGAGTTCCGCCCCTTCACCGGCCGCGAGCGCGCCGTCGCCTGGGAGCGCCTGCTCAAAGGCCACCCCCTGCGCAAGCGCATCTCGGCCGCGGCCGTGAGCCGCTTGGCCGCCTCGTACAATGTCTCCGTGGCCGGCATCGCCGCCGCCCTCAAAAGCCTGCCCCGGGTCGTGGGCCGCAGGTCGGGCCCCGCGCTCATCACCGCCGCCCTGCGCGACCTCGTCGAGCGCCACGCCCAACTCACGGGCGGGGGCCGCGTGAGCGGTCCCGACAGCGCGCCCGACGCGGCCGACTTCGATCCGACGGCCCTGAACACCGCTGTCCCGGTCGCCGACATCGCCGCCGCCTTCAGCCGGTTCCAGGCCGGCCGCCACCGGGGGGCCGAGCCCGGCCTGAACATGAACCTCCTCTTCCACGGCATGCCGGGCACGGGCAAAACGGCCCTGGCCGGCCACCTGGCCCGGACCCTAAGTGCCCGTAAATGAATAAAGTATCCATTTCGACATAGAGATTCCGTCCGCAGCCAAGGCGCGAGGAGGAGCCGTATCAATGGAAAGATCCGGCGTCGACGAGCAACGCCGGATGCGGACGGAAGATCATGTCCC
>JBDREB010000441.1:0-2372 GCA_043820325.1 Planctomycetota bacterium
GGGACATGATCTTCCGTCCGCATCCGGCGTTGCTCGTCGACGCCGGATCTTTCCATTGATACGGCTCCTCCTCGCGCCTTGGCTGCGGACGGAATCTCTATGTCGAAATGGATACTTTATTCATTTACGGGCACTTACCTCGAGAACCTGATCACCCTGAACCTGGATGGGGCTCTATTTCAACAACCAGGCGCTCACGGATAAATTCAGCCCGCTCCTTGAAAATGAATTGGCCGAACAGACCGATGCCGCGGGCGGGCACTGTGAGAGCATGCGCCCACATATCACCTGGCCCTGTTCGAAACATTGGTGGACCTGAAAAAGATCTACAGCCTGCGCGGACCCGTGCTCGCGTGGCTGGAAACCCGGGTGGGCCAGTGGGGCGCATACATCGACCAGATGTCTTCGCGGCAGGGGTTGTACCCGCTCTTCGGCGACTCGGCCCGGGGCGTGGCGGCAACTGTGCCGCAGTTGGTCAAATATGCCGGCATTCCCGTACTCGGCACACTGCCGCGGGCCTTTGATCTGGCGGGGATCCTTGGCCTTGAAACCGCCGATTGGTACGCGGTCATGAACGGCGCCGAGCCGGCACCCGTCTACAACCCCGGCCATGCGCACAGCGACATGCTTTCGTTCGAGCTGTATTTCCGGGGCAGGCCGGTCATTGTGGACATCGGGGTATATGGATATGAGGACAATCCTTACCGGTGGCAGGAGCGGTCCACCCGGGCCCACAACACGGTGATGGTCGATGACCGCGAGATCCACGAGGTCTGGGGCACATTCCGTGTCGGCCGGCGGAGCCGGGGCATCACCTCGGCTGATACGGCCAAAATGCGGGTTTCGGCCGGGTATAACGGCCGCGCGAACACCGTCAAGCGGACCATGGCCGTACAGGACGACATTGTCACGATCACCGATGAGTTCATCTTTATGCCCAGGCACCGGTTCGTTACGCGGTTCCATTTCGCCCCCGGCCTGAAGGTGACGCCTGGGGAGCATGCCTGCGCGTTCGAGGGGAACGGCATACAAGGGGATTTGACAGGCCCGCCCAATGCCGTAACATATATCGAGGAATATGCCTGCATCCGGGAGTTCGGCAAACGGGCCGCCGGCCAGTGCGTGGTGGTGTCCGGCACCTCCGCGGGGCAGGAATATGGAATAATGTGCAAGGAAAACGAATGACGATGAACCTGGTAATCGACTGAGTAACAGGCCCGGCGCCGGGCCGGGTCAATCAGCCTCTTTCATGGTGACGGGGTCGAGCTTCAGGGGTGTGGTGGAGAGGATGATGAGGGCGGACGCCCGGGCCGGGGAGGGGCAGGTCAAGGGCGAGCGACGGTTGGGCGCCCTCCGCTGCGGCGGGGACCTTTGTTTCGGTCATGGCCGTGATCTCGATCTGGCCCGTGCCGGGGGTCTCCCAGAAGCTGGAGTGTCGGGCGTCGACGGCGAAGGTGTAGGAGTGGAGGATGGCGCCGGCCGCGAAGGGCAGATTGTTGAGGGTGAGTTTGCAGGCGGTCTCCGCGGCGGCGGTGTTGTAGAGCATGACGGCGACCCGGGTGTCGTCCATGCTCGCCAGGCAGGCGGCCTCGCCCGCGGCTTCGCTGTGGACCGACCCCACGGGCATGAGCGCGTACATGAGGTAGACATTGTAGACGGGTTTCTGCTTGCGGGTCTCGAGGTCGATCATCCCCAGGTTGCCCCACTCGTTGTCCGCGCCCGTGTCGAAGAGTTGGGCCCACTGCACGAGGGTGAGCCGTTTTTCTTCGAGGAGGAGCTTGAAGAACCCGGGCAGGTGGGCCGCGGCTTCGGTCGTGTCGGCCGCGTCGCCGTTTTTGGGCGCGGGGAAGAAACTGCATTCGCCGACATGGATCTCGATGGACTTGTCCTTGAAGTACGGCCGCTTGTCGAGCTCGGCCAGGCAGTCCTGCACATGCGGCAGGATCCATTTGTCGGCGAGGGCATAGTCGCGGCCGAAATCGTGGAAGGCGACGGCGTCAAGGGGGAGTTTTTCCTTCTCCACGAAGTCGAGGAAGGGGGGGCAGCCACTTGGGGATGCCGGCGCTGGTGATGCCCGGGCTGACGAACCGCGCCGCGGGCTGGACCTTGCGGACCTCCTCGGTCATGATCTTGTAGAGCTCGAAGAGCTGTTCCCGGGCGTCCTTCCAGAAAGTGGCGTAGTTGGGCTCGTTCCACATTTCAGATTTCCTGATCCCTATCCGTAACCGGTCATGTTTTTCGGAAAAAGGTTTGGCACTTATTTCGACCCACAGGTGATTGTACGGGGAACATCCGGATTTCAAACGTGTAGGGGCGGGTTTTGAAACCCCCCGCCCCGCTGAGAGCGGTAAGGGTAAAAACGGCGGGGGTGA
>JBDREB010000442.1:0-3593 GCA_043820325.1 Planctomycetota bacterium
CGCGAAACGGCAATAAAGGGCGGGTTTCAAACCCGCCCCTACGGTAACCACCCAAACCGGCCTATGGTTGATTCACGCGCCTGGCTGACGCCAAAAAGTGCCAAAGCATTTTCCGCCGGGATCAGGAAATCTGCAGTTACGCCATCCCCGACCCGCGCTCCGGCCAGCCCACCGGCATGTTCAATGCCACCCATGCCCTGATGGTCGACGAGAGCGAGCGCACCGTCAACGACGGCCGGTTCGTCAACAACTGGGACACCTTCGCCTCCCGCCACCGCGTCTCCGGGTGGGGTTCCCACGACCGGGGCAAGGCTGGCGGCAACATTCTCTTCTGTGACGGCCATGTCGAATTCTTCGACGCCACCACCATCATCGGCGCCGATCA
This sequence comes from Planctomycetota bacterium, assembly GCA_043820325.1. GTDB lineage: Bacteria > Planctomycetota > JBDREB01 > JBDREB01 > JBDREB01 > JBDREB01. Next base: position 386 of record JBDREB010000442.1, read on the forward strand.
TCCCATGTTCAAGTGACCGCGCTGATACCTGAAACGGATCAATGGCCGGTCCGACACCATTCCTCGTAATGGCGCAGCTTGTTGCACCCCTCTCTTTTCCGGTGTAGGGGCACGGCATGCCGTGCCCGGCCTTTGTGTGTACGGGTGCCCGCATGATCTTACGCTCCTGCGGGGTGCAAGGGTTGATGTTGTTCATATACCCGTGGCGTTGCCCCGGGCTGTCACCCTGCCGCCTTTTCAGGGCGGTGGATTGTACATTATCCTTGTTGAGTTCTGGATCGCCCGATCAAGTCGGGCAATGATAAAGGGGCTTTGTTTCCATGTCGGTCATTATATCCCGTCATCCCCCGGCGAGCCTGTCCTCCGGCTTGACCGGGGGAACCGGGGGATCCAGTCCCGGTATTGTTGTCCGCCACGGGGCGTTGAACCCCGCTCATTTCGTTCGGCTGTGTTACGGAATTTGTACTATTGTGCTTCTGGCAGAATCGGTTCATCCACCGGCTTGTTGCCGTCAACCGACGGCTGGCATCCCTTGACGATGAACCCGCCCGACTTTTCGTCGCGTTCCAGTTCCAGGATCCCGTAAGCCGCGGCCTCCTCCAGGAGCTGGTTGAAGGACCGGAACCCGTAATAGGATTCGGCGAAACCGGGCTGGCGGCGTTTGAGGGTCTGTTTGATCATCGAACCCCAGATCTTCTCGCCCACGCCCCGCTCTTCGAGCAGGGCCTCGTAGGTCTTGACGATGAGGTCCCAGGCCTCGCGCTTCTTGTCGTCGCTCGGGGGCAGGGCCTTGACCGTTTTCGCCTTGACGGGCTTATCAGCCGCGGCCGGGGCCTTGACCGTCTTGGCCTTGACCGCCTTGTCACCCGCGGCCGGGGCTTTGACCGCCCGCACCCGGACCGCGGGTTTGCGGTCGCCGGTCGACCGCACCTGCTTGCGCCGGACCAGGTCGTCGTAGTAAATGAACTCGTCGCAATTGGCGATCAGGAGGTCGGAGGAGGAGTTCTTGACGCCCACGCCGATCACCTGTTTGTTGTTCTCGCGAAGCTTGCTCACCAGGGGCGAGAAATCGGAGTCGCCGCTGATGATCACAAAGGTGTCCACATGCCCCTTGGTGTAGCACAGGTCGAGCGCGTCCACCACCATGCGGATGTCAGCCGAGTTCTTGCCCGACATGCTCACATGCGGGATCTCGATCAGTTCGAAAGCGGCGCCGTGCATGCCGGGCCGGAATTCCTTGTACCGCTCCCAGTCGCAGTAGGCCTTCTTCACGACGATGTTGCCCTTGAGTAGCAGTTTTTCGAGCACCTTCTTGATATCGAACTGGGCGTAATGGGCATCGCGCACACCGAGCGCGACATTCTCGAAATCGCAGAACAGGGCCATGTTGCCCGTTTCACCTGAATGGGTCATTTCCATCCCTTCCGTTGCGGTAATTGGTGGTATTAAGTGCCATAAACCGCCATAATCATACCATATAAATGCACATATGCAATGTATTTCCCGGAAATTTCCATGCAAGCCCCGCTTGCGGACTCCACATCCGCGCGCAGCGATCTGCAACCATTGAATCCATCTTCAACTCTACCATGACGAAAATCATACCATCGCCTGCCGGGCTGGTCAAGGCCGCATCCGCAGGTGATATTCCGCGAGACCAATGACCTTGAAGTCCATTGGTGCGTTGAGCGCGGTCCTCTGCGGTCCCGGGTCAGTCGTCGCGCTCGCGCCCCCGTTTCGCGGGCGCGAGCCCGGCGGCCTGCAGTTCCATCCGCTTGACGATGTAATAGGTGAAAAGGCCGATGGCCGAAAGGCCGATCAGGAAGCAGCCATAGGCGATCGGCCAAGGTATGCCGGTGGTCATCATGGTGAACTCCGACATGCCGCCGATGCCGGCCAGGACATTGATGGGCATGAAGACCACATTGACCACCGTAAGCCGTTTGATGGCCACATTCTGGTTGTTGCTCACGATCGAGGCGCGCGCGTCCATCAGGCCGCCGAACACATTCACATAGACCTGCGCCTGTTCCAGGCACTGGGCGTTCTCAATGGCCAGGTCATCGACATATTCAAGCATCTCGGGCGTGAGCCCCTCGGTCTGGGTATTCCTGGCGTTGGTCTTGAGCCGTTCGATCACGCGGCCGTTGGCGCTGATGGCGTTGACATAGTAGACCAGGCTCTTCTCGATCGAGAACATCAGCAGAAGATATCGGTTTTCCATGGCGCGCATGATCTTTTCCTCCAGCTCCCCGGCGATCTCGTTGATCACCTGGAGGTGGGACATGAAATGGTTGATGCAGGTCGAAAGGATCCGTAAGAAGAGCATCTGCAGGTTCTGGACCTTGTGGTAGGTCCGGCCGTCGAAGACCGTCAGGTCACTGGGCGCGATGACGATCAGCCGGTCTTTGTACAGGAAAAGGCCCACCGAGTTGATCTTGAAAATGAAGTTGTCTTTGGCCGAATAGTGCTTGGGGTGCTTGAAGATCGCGAGAAGGTGATCCTCTTCAAGCTCGAGGCGCGGCAGCTCGTTGGGGTCCTGGGCCGAGGTCAGGTTGTGCGGGTCGATGTTGCACTTGAGGAGTTCGGCCTTGTCATTATCGTCCGGTTCGACATAAAGGAGAATATTCCCCGAGCCATCCGTGCATTCGACCACATGGCCCTGGTCCAGCTTGAAGCATTGTTTCATGTTCAGCTCTGCCATTAAAGCGAATGAACGGTCTCAACAAGCTTACACGCGCTTGACCAGCCCATAGACTACCGCCGTTAACGCAAGTGTCAAGCGGAAAATCCGGCGGGTTTTGATATTGACCGGGATTTCCCAAACAGGACCGGGAAAAGGCCCCCGAAATGGCTTACCAAACATGCATGATGGGAGGGTAACATATTTTGCGAAATAACAAGGAGAAGTTTATTGGGTGGATGTAGAAACAAGACCTTGCGGCGGAATTCGACCGGCGATCGATGTTGAAGGCGCAAGGGTCACCAGCGACTCGCGGGCATACAATTATCCGCGATTTTCCGTTGGCAATGATCCATCAGGGAGTACAATTTGAACTGTTTTTTGATGTTAGTGCCCGTAAATAAATAACCTATCCATTTCGCGTGCGGTGCAGAGTGATGGTTTGACAAACAGGTCAGGCACTGCCGCATCATTAAAGAGGTATAGCTGCCATGGTTGGCCCCCGCCACCAAACCCCGCACGCCC
>JBDREB010000443.1:0-3668 GCA_043820325.1 Planctomycetota bacterium
ATCGCGAAACGGCAATAAAGGGCGGGTTTCAAACCCGCCCCTACGGTAACCACCCAAACCGGCCTATGGTTGATTCACGCGCCTGGCTGACGCCAAAAAGTGCCAAAGCATTTTCCGCCGGGATCAGGAAATCTGCATTTCGATGGGGCGGGTACAATACAAGCGTGGCAATCAATCGTGCCTGCCGGATCCAATCAACATTGGGACAACCTATGGGATCGCCACAAAAGCCGATGGAAGAAAAACCTGTGGGCAAGACGGCCAATTCAGCGATCGAGGCCCGCCTGCGGCGAGAGGTCAATCAGAAGATCCGGACGGTGGAACGGCTCAAGAAGCACATTCATGGCAAGACGGGGCGGGGAAAATCTGATGATCCGAAGGTTGAAGGGGGGAACCAGGGTTTTTGGGGGCGCTGATTATTCCGGTCCCGCTACAATAGGCACCGGGTCCCCGGGCGGGGCCCGGCATGAAAGGAATGTTATGCGGATCGCCATCGTCTCGGATGAATTGAGCTATGATTTCCACACGGCGGTCGAGCTGGCCGCCGCGTGGGGCGTGGCCGACCTGGAGGTGCGGTGCCTGGGCCCGGAACGCATTCCCGACCATGCCCCGGTCTGGACCGATATCGTGGCGCGGTATGTAACGGATGGCGCGGTGCGGATCACGGCTCTTTCGCCCGGCCTTTTCAAGGTGAAGCGGACCGACCCGGCCGCCGCGGCGCACGCGGGTGAGCGGCTCGACCGCGTGCTGGCGCTGGCCCGTAAGTGGAATTGCCCGCGGCTCATTGTCTTTGCCTTCCTCTGTGATCCGGGCGACGATCCCCTGCGGGCGCCCGACGCGGTGGTCGATATCCTGCGCCGCACCGCCGACAAGGCGGCCGCGGCCGGCGTGGAGGTGGCGATCGAGACCTCGCAGAACACATTCGCGGCCACGGGCAAGGGGCACCGGGCGCTCCTGGACCGGCTCGGCCACCCGAATGTGAAGACCAACTGGGACCCGGCCAATGCCCTCAACGGCGGCGACACCTCGCCCCTGAACGGGTACCGCGATGCGGCCGGCACCGTGGCGCAGGTGCATGTGAAGGACGCCGACAGTGCGGGGAAGATCGTCACCGTGGGCACGGGCAAGGTCGACTGGCCGGGGCAGTTCGCGGCCCTGGCGGGGGACGGGTTCGACGGCCTGCTTACGCTCGAGACGCACATGAAACCGCGCCTGACGGGCACCAGGGCCTGCCTGGACGCGCTCCGGCGGCTGGCCGCGCCGTGGCTCAAGCCGTAACCCAACCGCTCCGGTTCGGAAAGATCCCGGGGGTGTCGGTTGCCCGGAGATGGGCTTAAGGGCTCGGGTTTCGGGATTCAAAAGTGGATGGAGTGCAGACCTGGTCTTATATCCTGCCTTCGCCGATGCCTTCGCCGATAGCGGTGGCCATGAATAGGAGCATGTCTTCGTCGTGGATCTTCTGGTGCTCGCCTTTGTCTTCCTTGTAGACCCGAAGGGTGCAGATGAGCCGGCCCCTGTACTGGATCTTATGCTCAAGGTACCATTTGATGTTGGGCGCATCCAGTTCCGCGTCGGGGTCGGTCCAGAAGAACGACAATCCCTCCGCGTCGGTGGTATTGCCGGTTGGCGATTTAGATGGCCCGAGAGGTCCGAGGTCAGATGTCAGAGGTCCGATTGGGGAAAATGCTGATCGCGGAGCGCGGCCATCAGGATCCGGAGCCGAGCCGGCGCTCGGCGTTCCCAGGGGGCCGTCTTCACCGACCTCCGACCTCTGACCTCCGACCTCTTTTTGAAAGAGGCTCGTCCCCCGAGCCGGCGTTATTTCCACGGCCGTGTAGCAGAGTTGGCGGCAGGTGTCGATGGTCAGCTTCCAGAGTTCGGTCCGGCCGGGGAGATTGGGGACCGCGCGGGTGAAATCCTTGATGATCTCCATTTCCTGGCTGGTCTCCTTGCGCCGGGCGCGGCCCGCGACGATGGTGCCGGGCATGGCCCCTATGTCGATCTCGCGGTAACCTAGGCGGCGGAAGAGGACGATGACCAGCACGCCCACCAAGGCCAGGATGATCGATTTCTGGGGCTGTTCAATGGAGTTTATGGTCAGGGCGATGAGGCCGAAGACAATGGTGACGGTGTAGAGGATGTATATGACCTGGCGGTTGGAAAGCCCCATGCCCAGCAGGCGGTGGTGGACATGGTCTTTGTCGGGCGCCGAAATGCGCTGGCCCCGGATGCCCCGGCGGAGCATGGCCATGAGCGTGTCGGCGATGGGCACGATCATGGCGAGGATGGGCACGGCCAGGGCCACGGCCGCGGTGCTCTTCATCGATCCGAGAATGGAAATGCAGGCCAGCATGAAGCCCAAAAAGAGGGCGCCCGCGTCGCCCATGAAGATGCTGGCCGGCGGGAAGTTGTGGACCAGAAAGCCGCCGGCCGCGCCGGCGATGGAGATGGCGAATATGGCCTCGGCCGGGTGGCCCATGATGAGGGCGAGGCCGAAGATGGTGAGGCCGATGATGACGCTCAAGCCCCCGGCCAGGCCGTCGATGCCGTCGGAGAGGTTGATGGCGTTGGTGACGCCCACGATCCAGATGACCGTGAGCGGCAGGCCGAAGAGGTGACCAAGGTGGAGCGGGGCGGTGCCGAAGGGGTTGGAGAGGGTTTCCACGCGCACGCCGGCGGCGTAGACCAGCAGGGCGGCCAGGATCTGGACGATGAGCTTGTACCGGGCGCGGGTGCCGCGGATGTCGTCGTATACGCCGATCATAAAGACCATGAGGCCGCCCATGAGGACCGTGAAGAGTTCGGGCAGTCGCTCCACAATGGCCTGGCGGACCATATTTGCATAGAACAGAAAACCGCCGAAGGGTATGAGGAAAGCGAAGAATATGGCCATTCCGCCCAAGCGGGGGATGGGGGTGGTGTGGACTTTGCGCGCGCCCGTGCGGTCGACGAGCCCGAACCGCAGGGCCAGGGCGCGCATGATGGGGGTGGACACCATGCCCAAAAGAAAGGTGGCCAGGAAGAAGAAGATGTAGGTGCGGATGTTCATCAGATATTCCTCGTCGGTCCATTCGTGACAATGCGCATTATACACGGCGGCGGCGGGTTTGCAACGGATTTCGGGGAATGCGGCCCACCCGGTCGGATATTTCCAATTGCCGATTTGCGATTTGGGGAATGAGGATCTGGCAGGCGCATGGTCCCGAGGCGTAAAGTACGCTCGGGATCCCAAGCGACTTTAGCGTGCGTTCCGGGCTCCGCTCTTTAGCTGCGACCCTTGGGGCCGCCCTCTTCCCTGGGAACGCCGAGGGCCACCGCGGTTGGATCGGGGAAATATCGCATATCGAACACCGAACCCTTCGACCTTTCGACTCGATGACCCTTCGACTCCGCTCAGGGTTGGAACAACTCGCTCAAGGTCCGGGACTGCGCTTGGGGTCAAGGATTTTGAATGTCGAAGGTAAGATTAAGAACGCGCCGCCGGGGACCTGGGCGCTTTATGAGGCAAAACGGTCATTTTTTGCACCCTTAAGTGCAGATTTCCTGATCCCGGCGGAAAATGCTTTGGCACTTTTTGGCGTCAGCCAGGCGCGTGAATCAACCATAGGCCGGTTTGGGTGGTTACCGTAGGGGCGGGTTTGAAACCCGCCCTTTATTGCCGTTTCGCG
>JBDREB010000444.1:0-7823 GCA_043820325.1 Planctomycetota bacterium
TCTGCACCGCACGCGAAATGGATAGGTTATTTATTTACGGGCACTAACCACCCAAACCGGCCTATGGTTGATTCACGCGCCTGGCTGACGCCAAAAAGTGCCAAAGCATTTTCCGCCGGGATCAGGAAATCTGCAATTGGACCCCAAACAAGCGTCGTCCCGGGCTGGATCTTCCTCGACTCCGTCCACAAGCCGGCGCAAGCGCGGGCACGGCATGCCGTGCCCCTACAACGGGAAAGAATGCCACGGTGGTACCAGGGCGCCCTTTTTCGACTTTATTATGGGGCGTTGTACTTAGGGCCGGAACCGCCGCCGTCCGGCAGGATCATGCCGAAATCACGCACAAATACCAGACCCGCCGCAAAGACCACAATGGTCGTCAGCGTGCGATTGATGATGGCCGCCACCATTGCCGGCGCGAACGCCACGCCGAACAGATGTGAACCGAACACGATGATGCCTTCCTGGATCCCGAGATGCGCGGGTGTGATCGATACGACCAGTGAAAAATAGACCAGGCACTGGATGGCGATGGTCTCCGGCAGGCCGAGGGGCAGACCCAGGGCGTGGAAGGTGAGCCAGACATGGCTGCCGAATACCAGGATGTTGAGTATCGTGACGACCGCCACGCGTGCCAGGCAGCCGGGAGCGCCGGCCGCCGCCCGGATCCCTTCGCCGAAGAGTGCCAGGATGCGGTTCAGGCGCGGCCAACGGGTCCGCACCGGATGCCGGGCCGCCAGGAGGATCACCACGGTGAGCGCCACGGTGGCCGCCAGAAGCATGCCGAAGATCCCGGCCATTTCCCCGGGCCAGCCGCTGGCCGTCCGGCGGGTGAGCGGAGTGATCGCCAGGCCCAATCCGGCGGCCAGCAGGAATGACACCAGGTAAGCCACGGACAGGATGGCCGCGTAGTGGCTGTACGCCAGGTTGTGGACGCGTTTGAAATATGCCGCGCGCAGAAGTGTGCCGCCGCGGGCGGGCAGGTAATGATTGATCATCGTGTTGTAGGCGGAAATACCGAAGGATTCCCGCGCGGTCATACGGACGCCGAAGACGCCGGCCAGGAGCTGGAACTGCAGGCCGTTGAGGTAGATGTTGACCAGCAGGGCCAGGACGATCAGGACGATGCTGACGGTATCCAGCCGCCGGATGAGGCGGATGTTGTCGGCCGAAGAGAACAGATAGACCGCCGCGGCCCCGAAGAGCAGGATGGTGAGGCCAGGTTTGATCCAGCGGCGCATGGCTTCAGGAGCCCCGCGGGAGCACGGCCGGCAATGGCAGGCGGTCATGGGGTACGAACAGGCATGCGGATGCCGGTCCGGCGCCTGAAGCATTCATGGCTTGTCCCCGGTCAGCTCCCGGTAGACATCGACGATCCGGTCCGTGATCCGGTCCCAGGCGAACCGTTCCCCGACCCATGCGCGGCCGCGCCGGCCGCACGCCCGGCCCACCTCCGGGTGGCGGTGGAGATACAGGATCCGTTCCGCCAGGGCGGCGGGGTCGCCAGGGGGCACCAGGAAGCCGTTCATCCCGTCTTCGACCGCGTCGGTTATACCCCCCACCCGCGAAGCGATCACCGGCGTACCGCAGGCATTGGCTTCGAGCAGGACCACCCCCAATCCCTCAGTGTCACCGCTGGGGTCGATGATGGCAGGCAGCACGAAGACATCACAGGCGGTGAAATAGGCCGGGATCTCCGCGTCGGGGATATATTCGAGGAACTTGATCTGGGCATCCAGGCCGCGCTCGCGGACCAGTGCCTGCATGGGTGCGCGCAGGGGTCCGCGGCCGCCCAGGGCCAGCTGGATATCCGCATCGGGATGGTCCCGGACCAGCGCCGTCATGGCATCGATCAGGTATATGAACCCCTTGCGTTCGATGAACTTGGCCAGCGCGAAGACCAGGAACGCGTCCTTGCGGATGCCGATCCGTTCCCGCAGTGTGGGATCCTCCGTGGGTATGAACCGTTTGGTGTCGGTCCCGGGCGGGATGAGCGTGTGACGCGCGACCGGATACACGGCCAGGGTGTGCGTTTCGGTATATCGGCTGATGCTGATGATATAATTGACGCGTTTCAGGATGAAGCGCAGGAAGGGATGGCGGCCGAGCACGAACACTTCCGCCCCGTACATCGTCAACACCACGGGCCGTCGACGCAAACGGCTGACAATGACGCCGGCGAACCCGGCCAGGGACCAGTTGGCATGGATCACATCCGCACCCCGTGCGGCCCAGAAAGCGGCCCAGGGGAAAGCCAGGAGCAGGAAAGAGAGTTGCAGGCGGGCCCAGAAACTGCGTTTGAAATTGGTGGGGATCCCCGCACCGTAGCAGAGGGTCTGCCACCGGGCGGGGAACATATAGCGAAAACGGCGGACCTCGATCCCATCGATGGTTTCGCGCCGGGCGGCGCCCTTGTGGTGGGGCGCGATCACGGTGACGGCATGGCCCTTGCGGACCAGGTGGCGGCACTTTTCTAGGACATGGATGCCCACGGCGATCTCCGTGTCCAGCGGGAATGAGGTGGTCAGAACGCAGATCCGCAGGGGCCGGTCCATCAGAGATCATCCTCCAAGTGATACATATGACTTTCTTCAAGCATTATAAATAGGCTGGACCGGATGTCAATACATTCTTTCAGCGCGGCCCAATGCGATCTTGAACAGGTTGAGAGCCCTGTTGAGCGCCGCGGAATGTCCTTGTCAACCGGTGCATTCCCGGAAAAAACCGAAAGGGCTTGATTTTTCAGGTTCTCGCGGATATGATGTGCGGAACCAATTTGCAGGAGGAAGCGTATGGCCGATGAAATATTCCTGGGCCTTGATTCGAGCACACAGGGACTGACCGGCACGGTGATCGATGCCCGCGCCGGTACGGTGGTCCATTCGGAAAACATCAATTTCGACGCGGATTTCAAGCATGCCTATCCCATCCAGAACGGCGTGATCCGGACCGGCCGGGAAGGGGAGGTCCATTCGGCGCCCCTCCTGTGGGTCGACGCCCTCGACCTGCTCTGTTCCCGCCTCAAGACGGCCGGCGTCCCGCTTGACCGGGTCCGGTGCATCGCCGGCTCAGGCCAGCAGCACGGCAGTGTTTACCTCAACGACCGGGCCGGCGACACACTCGCCGGACTGATCCCCGGAAAAAGCCTCGCCGCCCAGCTGGCCGGTATATTCACCCGGGCGACGGCGCCGGTGTGGATGGATTCAAGCACAGGCGCCGAATGCGCCGAGATCGAGGCCGCGGTCGGCGGCCGGGCCGCCCTGATCCGCCTGACGGGGTCGGCCGCGTTCCGCCGTTTCACCGGGCCCCAGATCCGGAAATTCGCCAAGGAACAACCGAAGGCATACGACCGGACGGCATGCATCCAGCTGGTGAGCTCCTTCATGGCCTCGGTCCTGGCCGGTAAACTCGTACCCATCGACCCGGGCGACGGCGCGGGCATGAACCTGATGAACATCAAGACCCGGAAATGGTCGCGCAAAGCCCTGGCGGCTACGGCCGACGGGCTGGGGCGGAAACTGCTCCCGATCCAACCGTCCGACACGGTGGCGGGCACGATCAGCCCCTATTTCACGGGAACCTATGGTTTTGATCCGGCCTGCCAGGTGGCCCTTTTTACGGGCGACAATCCTGCAAGCAGCATCGGCGTCGGCATGGTCGCCCCGGGCATGGCCGCCATCAGCCTCGGCACCAGCGACACCATGTTCGCCTATATGCGCGACCTCCGGACATCCGCGAAGGGCGAAGGGGTCGTGTTCGGTTCACCGACCGGGGATTACATGTCGCTGATCTGCATGGCCAACGGTTCGCTAGCGCGCGAGCGGGTGCGTGACTGGTACAAACTCGATTGGGCCGGTTTTTCAGAGGCGCTCCGCGCCACCCCGCCCGGGAATAACGGCGGGATCATGCTTCCCTGGTTCGAAACGGAGATCTACCCGCCGCTGGCCGGTGTAAGGCGGTACGGCCTGGACGAGAAAGCCGCGGCGGCCAATGTGCGCGCCGTGGTCGAAGCCCAGGCCATGGCCCTGCGGATCCATTCGGAATGGATGGGCGTGCCCACCACCTCGATCCGCGTGACGGGCGGCGCGTCGGTGAACCGCGGCATCCTCAAGGTCTTTGCCGATGTCACCCAGGCGCGGGTCGCACGGTTCCAGGTCCCCAACTCGGCCGCTCTGGGTGCCGCCATCCGCGCCCATCATGCCTGGCGCAAAGCCGCCGGCCGGCCCATCAGTTGGCCCGAGGCCGTAAAACCCTTTACACGGCCCATGGCGGGATCGGAGATCGAACCCGACCGTTCCCTGAAAGCGGTGTATGACGACATGCGGCGCCGGTATATCGGTTGCGAGGAACGGGCCGCGAAGGATGAATAGGCGTCATTGCAGATCAACATTGGGCTGAATTTGTAACACTTGAGCGGATGAAAACCAACCGGTTCATTCCGGACTGGATTGCCCGATTCCCCCGGTCAAGCCGGAGGACAGGCTTGTCGGGCAATGACAAGGGAGCCACTTGCAAAACCCCCTGACCGCTTCTATATGTAGTGGTTATTCTTGTTGCCGCCACCACAGACCGTGGCTTGCTCGCTGACTCTTGGGGGTTTTGCAAGTGGCTCAAGGGGAAGGACCTGATGGCCGATGTCAATCATTTTCTGTCATCCCCCGGCGAGCCAGTCCTCCGGCTTGACCGGGGGAACCGGGGGATCCAGTCCTAGGTGTGAATTCCTGCGCTTTCCATGGTGAATCACACCCCACTGTTTCATTCGGCTAAAGTGTCACCTAAATTTAAAATGGGTCTTTCCTGCGTTATGCCATTCCCGCGCGCAAAACATCCAGCATGGTGAACACACCCGCGGCGCCGGTCGCCACCTTGCCGTGCAGGAACCGGACGGCATCGAGCGTGCCGAGGGCGTAGACGCGGCGGCCGCGGACATTATGTTCGATCTGCACATCCACACTGCCGTCGGCTGAAGTCAGCGTGTAGGTGTGATAGGCGTGTCCCTTGAGGCAGGCATCAGGCACGCCCCAAGTTTCCTTCTGCACTCGCGGGTCGCGGACCATGGTGATGTCGGCCGCCTTGAACGGCACACCCATCTTGTTGAAGTACCCCACCATGGCCCTGGCCGTGCCGCTGGTGTCGGCCTTGCCCGCCTGGTGGCTTTCCTCCAGGCGCATGGTATACCCCTTGAACAGGCCGGGGAAATTGGCCGCGGCGTGCTCCAGCATCATCTGGACGCCGACGATCTGCTTGGCCATGTTGGGCGCGATCACCGCCGCGGTGCGGCTGCCGGCCACGGTCTTCTCCAGCGCCGGCCGGTCGCCGCCCGTGGTGCCCATGACAAAAGGGAGCCCGTGACGGCAGTAGAACTCGGCGTTGCCGTTGACCGCCGTGGGGTGGGAATAGTCGATCGTGATGAAGCCCGGGAACTCCCGGGTGAGCCGTGTGAGTGTCTCGTCCCGCTTGTCGGGCCGGACCAGCTGGAAGGTGACGCCCCCGGCCTCGGCCGATGCCGCGGTTATCTCCGGGCCGGTGAGCGCGAAGGGGACCAGTTCAAAACCGCCGTCCTCGCGGGCGGCCTTGACCACTTCCGAGGCCATGTTGCCCGGCAGGCCGTTGACCATGATCCGTATCGTCGCCATGGACAGGTTCTCCATCACCAAACCGTTCGGTGCCGACCGGGAGGCGCCGCGCGTCTCCGCCGGCGGGAATTATACCGGACCGGAGGTGGCGGTCAAGGACAAACCGGCGGCCGTGCGGGAGCCGCGGAAAAACCTTGACTTTGTCCGATCCGGCATATACTTGCACCGGTTAACCCTTCGGAGGAGTGGCCGAGTGGTCGATGGCGGCGGTCTTGAAAACCGTTGTACCGCAAGGTATCGTGGGTTCGAATCCTATCTCCTCCGCTTATTGAACCACCGCGCCTGATGACAGCGGCACGCCCCGTTGCTTCGTATTGCATCGGCGCTGTCCTTTGCTTTATTGTCGCCTTCCATGCCGTCACCATCACCCATGAACTGGCCGGTCACGGCCTGGCGGCTGTGCTGGCTGGCCAGCGGATCACGGATGTGTTCATCAGCTGGCTCGGTGGCAGCGGCCTGGTCATGTGGGAAGGGGAACCGTTTGCGGGCTGGCCGGGACGGATGACCGAATGGGCCGGCATTCTGGCCACTCTGGCCACAGGCGGTGTCGCATGGTTGGTCTGGATGAAATACCGTCACACAGGATGGCCGGCTGTCCTGTTGTGGATCACCGCGCTCTGCATGTTCGCCAGCGGGTTCTGGTACATGGCCGATGGCCTGCATCGCGGATACGGTGACATGCGGACCACTGCCGCCGCCCTTGCACCGACCGGCCTGCTGGCGCCGCTGGTCTGGGCGGCCATGCTGCTCCACGGGACTGTCCTCTATTTCCTCGCCCGCCGCGTCATTTTTATCCAGGCCCGCTGGCTGGAGATCGGGTCGCCGGCCGGGCATTGGGTCGTCGCCCTCCTGATCCTGGGCGGCGGCGGCGGCCTGGTGGGACTGGCCAACCTGGCCGAAAGCCGGATCAGGAACGACCGGGAGCATGCGGCGCTGATGAAACCCGAGGCTGTCCGGCTGGCCGAAGCGGACATGGCACGGGAAGCCCGGGAACGACTGCGGGCCGGTCGGCCCCCGCTGACCGCCCCGGAGCGGTTGGCCGGGACCGCCTCCCGGATACGGGGTCATCAGCCTTGGCCCCTCATATGGGCCCATCTGCCGATCCTGCTTTTGGCCGCGGTCATGGGAACGGTGCAGGGCATCCGTTTCTGGCCCGACCGCCAACTCCCCGTGCGCCCACCGGTCTGGCTGTGGTGCGCGGCCGCGGGATCCATCGGGTTATCCGGCCTGATCAGTCTATTATAAGGGAATGCCATGGCATCTGACGCCAAGCAACGCATGCTCGACCGGGACCTCCTGGACCGGGGCATTTCCGATCCCGCCGTGCTGGCCGCCTTCAGCCGGGTGGCGCGAGAAGACTTTGTCATGCCAGGAGACCGGCCCCGCGCCTACATGGACAGCCCGTTGCCGATCGGGTCGGGGCAGACGATCTCCCAGCCTTTCATCGTGGCGCTGACCGTCGCTTCCCTTCGCGTTAAACCGGGCGATGCCGTGCTTGAGATCGGCACCGGTTCCGGCTACGAGGCGGCCATCCTGGCCGAACTCGGCTGCCGGGTGATCACCATGGAACACATAACCATTTTGGCTGAACAGGCCGGTCGGAGGTTGGCCCGGTATCCCGGTGTGACACTCATTGTCGGCGATGGTTCGGTCGGCCACCCGCCCGGCGCGCCGTATGCGGCCATCGCCGTCTCGGCCGGGGCCCCGGGCGTACCACCCAGCCTCCTGGCCCAGCTTGCGCCGGGCGGCCGGATGGTGATCCCCGTGGGGGAGGGAGGGAACCAGGAACTCCTGCTGATCGAAAAGGATGACCGGGGAGAGGTGGTGATACGAAAAAACATCTGTGACTGCCGGTTCGTACCACTGATCGGCAAAGAGGGTCACGCTTAGTACACCGCCCCATAATTAAGGGGTCAAAAGAGGGCGCGCCGGTACCACCGTGGCATTCTTTTCCGCTGTAGGGGCACGGCATGCCGTGCCCTCGCTTGCGCTGGCTTGTGGACGGAGTCGATGAAGATCCAGCCCGGGACGACGCTTGTTTTGGGTCCAATTGATAGGGGTAGGGACGGCGCATTGGCTTGCACCGCCCCTCCCTCCGAACCGGACTGGCGGATTTCCCGCATCCGGCTCTCCAGTTGGCGATTCACCTCACCAGAGGACTGACAAACCGCCTATGGGACTCGGCCA
>JBDREB010000445.1:0-5502 GCA_043820325.1 Planctomycetota bacterium
ACTCTGCACCGCACGCGAAATGGATAGGTTATTTATTTACGGGCACTAACCACCCAAACCGGCCTATGGTTGATTCACGCGCCTGGCTGACGCCAAAAAGTGCCAAAGCATTTTCCGCCGGGATCAGGAAATCTGCATTTACGCCGAGGGCGGCATGGGCGAGGAGGTGCGCGCCGTCGGGTTCGAGGTCGGGCCGGGCAACATGGTCGCCGAACTCCGCGGTTCCTCCTGGGACCGCAAAATGCCCAAGGAGGAGGTCATGCGCGAACTCTACCGGGTGTTGGTGGTCGGCGACGGCCGCAGCGAGATCAAGGCGGGCACGGACATGGGGAGCGTCACCATCAGCCGCCTGCCCGGCGATGCCGGCCGCCAGCGGGAACTCCACACCGGCTTCGGCACGAATTTCATCATTGAGGATTACACCGACCCGGTGCTCGACCGCCTGGTCCGGGCGCGGCATCCCTGAAAAGACCTTGACACCGGGATGCCGGGGAGGTATAATCAGGACCCTTGCATCGGCCGGATCGAAGGAACCGCATGGAGATCTATTACTGCGAACAATGCCACACCCGTGTCTCGTCGGTTGATGTCGAACAGGGCGCCGGCATCATTCAGGCGGGCAAGACCTACTGCCGGGCCTGCGGCCGCAGCCTGGGCTTCATCCACAAGGATGGCTCCCACCGTGACCTGCCCCAGGCCGGGTCCAAGCGCGCCGTGCCCCGGGTCGGGTCACACCGGGACATGGATGCCGCGATCATCCCGCGCCGGGACCGGCCCGAACGGCCGGTGGCCGACACATGCACCAAGGCGATCATCGTCATGGTGGTCGTCGCCGTGGTCCTGGCCGCGGCCGGCATCATGGGGTGGCTGGCGATCCGGGCGCGCGAGAACGCCCCGCCGACCTCCGCGAACATGGAGCCGACGATCGTGCCAACGCCCGGGGAGGAGATCACGCCACCGCCCCAGTCGGCGGTGTTCACGGCCCCTGTGGCCGTCTTCCCCTCCAGCGCGGGCTGGCACTCGTTCCTGACCGATTCGTGGAAGCTTTCATGGGCGCCTCGGGGCGGATGGCAGTTCGAGGGCGGGCTCCTTACGGCAGCCCTCATGTCCGGGAGCGACCTGGCGCTTGAATCGATGCTCGACTGGGAGGATTGCGATCTCGGGGTCACCTTCCAATGCCAGTCGGCGGCCGATGTGGTCGTGGGGTTCCGCATCCGCGGGACGGGCCGGGGCGCCGTGACCATCCGCAACCCCGCCCCCGGCCAGTGGCACTCGGTGGCATTATCACTGGTCGGAGAGGACCTCAAGGATGTGCTGGTCGACGGCCAGGCCGTGACGCCGGGCGATGTGGTGGCCGTTGACGATGCCACCATGGACCCGGTCGCCGGCAAACTGCGGTTTGCCTTCCGCGCCACGGACGCGGCTGCCGGCCGGTGCGCCGTGGGCGAGCTGGCCCTCAAGCGCCGGCCGCGCGCGACCGACGCGCCGGTCCCGGCCATCCCGACGCGCAGGTGACGGCGATCACCGCGACCGGCGCCGTGATCACCTGGACCACCAACCGCCGGTGCATGGGCGCGGTCGACTTCGGCACGACCGCACCGAACCCGGAAACAGGCGGGCTGCTGGGGACCTATTATTCCGGCCGGGAGTTGTCGGGCGATCCCATCCTCGTGCGGTCCGATGCGCAGGTCGATTTCCCCTGGGGGTACAACGCCCCGGCGCCCGAAGTGACGGCCGACAATTATTCCGTCCGCTGGACGGGCAGGATCAGGATCGACATGCCCGGGGTCTACACCTTCTACACGGTCACGGACGACGGGGTGCGGCTGTATGTCGACAACGCGCTCCTCGTCGACAAGTGGATCGACCAGGCGCTCACGGAATATTCAGGCACGGCCAACCTGGCCGCGGGGTGGCACGACCTGCGCATGGAGTATTTCGAGGGCGGGGTCACGGCCTGTGCCCACCTGTGGTACAGCGGACCCGGCGTGACCAAGCAGATCATTCCCGGCGCGGTCCTGGCCCGCGATGCCTCCGGCGCCTACGGCACTTCGGCCAGGGAGGACGAAGGTTTCCGCAGGCAGCACCGGGTCGAACTCAAAAAACTCCCGCCGGGGACGGCCTGCCACTACCGCATCCGGTCGGCGGCTCCCGACGGCAACGGCGCCATGACCGGGGACCTCTCGTTCACCACAACGCCCTGACCCTGACCCTGCCTCGGCCGGCGCCGGCCGTCCATACTATGCCCCAGCCGCCAGGATCGGGTGCCGCCACACCATGCGCGGCCCCGCATACCGCATCACCGTCCGCACGCGGTCGCGCATCTCCGGCTCGTAACAATGGACCGTGCATCTGGCGCAGGTCGGTTTGAACTGCCCGGCTTGTTGCCGCCCGCAATGACCGTCGCCGCAATATTGAATAAAATTGTTGACAAAAGTATTCAACTGTATATAATCGCCGCCAGGAGGTGACCCATGGCAAAGACAGTGACCCTGCGGATCGACGACGCCGTTTACAATGTCATCAAGACCGCCGCCGATGGCGACCGGCGGACGATCTCCAATTTCATCGAGCACGCCGCACTGCAATACCTGGCCGGCGAGGTGTTCGTTTCGGACGAGGAAATGGCAGAGATCCTTGCCGACGGCGAGCTCATGAAGTCACTCAAGGCCGCGAAGCGTGACGTGAAAAAGGGGAGAGTCCGCGTTGTTGCATGAATTCCGGATCGCGGAGACGGCCACCTTTGCCGGATGCATCGCCCGGCCGGAATTCAGGCGGGTATACGATAAGGTCAGGAATGTCGTGTATCCCCAATTGAAGGCGAACCCGTTTTTCGGGCCCAACATCAAGCGCCTGAAGGGGGAGTTGAGCGATACCTACCGGTACCGGATCGGGAACTACCGCATGTTGTATGCGATCCGCGAAGGCAGGCTCATGGTGCTGGTATTGACCATCGCGTACAGGCAAGGCAGTTATAAATAACAACGCGTCCCGGTCATCACTTCCCCCCCCCCGCGCCGGTGGCGAACTCCCAGGTGCGTTCCCACGGGGTCGTGTCGACCATCACGGTCATGGTGACGCGGTAGCGGGTGTTGGGCTTGAGGGGGTCCATGGGGATGAGGCAGACCACTTTTTCAAATTTCGTCAGGTCGGCGGCCGGGCCGTGGCCGGGCCAGTGTTCGTAGCAGGGGACCGTTTCGGGCGCGGCGGCCGGCTGACGGGTGCCCGGCGCGGTGGGCCGGGCGTTGGCCGCATCGGCTGAGCCGATGGCCGTCAGTTTCCAGCTCTTCAGATCCAGTTTGTCCGTGTTGAAGTAGACGGTGATCGGCAGGCCGGCGCTCTTGTCGCCGGGGCAGGGATCGGGCATCTCGTTTTGAAAATTCAGGCCGCAGCCGGTCTGTTCGGGCGCGGGGCACAGGACCGGCCAATAGGCGGCGGGCGGTTTGAGGATCAGGGTAGTGCGGCCGTCGATACCGCCGAACCCGCCCGCGAACCCGGCGCCGAAGGCGGTGGTGTCGGGCCGGAGCACATCGAGCCGGTGGAGGTAGGTCTGGACCATGTTGTAGGCGATATCGGGCGGCGGCGTTCCCTGTGAGAGAATGCTGCGCAGGCCAGCCTTGTTGCCCTCGGCCGTGAACCCGGGCGCATTTTTGTCCTCATCATGCCGCAGGGTGGAGTTGGCCTGCATGTACTGGCAGTGTTTCTGCAGGTCGGCCGAAAGGGCGGGGTCCTCGGGACGGGGCGTGAGGCCGATGTTGACCCGTTTGGTGTTCACGCCCTGCAGGATCACGCGTGTCTCGGGCACGGCGCAGGTGAAGGGAGTGGAGCGCACGGTTGCCTGTTCGCCCCATGGACCGAAGGTGAGGCCGGTATAGACATTGTTGAGCGTGCAGAAACTCTCGGCCGGCGCGGGCAGGGGAAAGAGGAATGTGGCGCCGTCCCAGGTCATGCCGTCGACGCCGGGTTCGTTGTATATGCCGTTGCCGTTGGCGTCGATCACGATCAGGCTCTCGCCGGTGACCAGCACACGCAGTTCCGTGGCGTTGCGGAAGGTCTATGAGCCGTCGGGATGCCGGCGGAAGAGGATCTGGACCGTCTGCTTGCGGCCCTCGGGCGAGCGCATGGCAAAACCGACCGGGTCGGGCCGCAGGAGGCGCTTGTACGAGCCCTCCTCGCCGACGCGGAACTCGAGCGATCCTTTTTCCGTGATGCGCGTGGCGATGGTCAGCCCGGGCATGACGATGCGGTCGGTCACCGGCAGGTCGGGCCCGGCGATCAGTTGGGCCATGTAAAGTTTCTGGGCGGGCGCGAACGAGGGTTTGAGCGGGGGCGGGGTTTGCGCCTGCACGGCAAGGGCCATGGCGAGCAGCAGGAACAGGCAGGGGAGGAGCGAGGTCAGAAGTCCGATCATGACCTGCGACTCTTCATCTTCATCTGTGCGACCTGTGACTCTTCATCTTAATCTTCCGCGATGAGCACTTCGACGCCCGCCTTGCGGAATCTGGCCACCGCGTCCGTGGGCGCGGAGCTGTCGGTGATTATGCATTTGATCTCGGCCGCGGGCAGGGTGGCGTAAAAGGCCTCCTGGCCGAATTTGCTGCCGTCGGCCAGCAGGCAGGGGCGCCGGGCCATCCGGCGCATGGCGCGCTTGATGGCTGTTTCCTCGATTGTGTTGTTGATCGATCCCTGTTCCGTGCTCAAGGCGGCGGTACCCAGAAAGGCCCGGTCGGCCGTGAAGGGCAGGAGAGTGGCCTCGGCCACGGGCCCGATGAAGGCGTTCATCCGGTCGTCGCAGAGACCGCCCGCGGCGATGAGCCGGATCCCCTGGCGGTGGGCCAGGACGGTGATGACATCGAGTGAGTGCGTGATGACCGTGAGGTTGCGGTGCTCAGGCAGGTTCTCGGCCAGCAAACGGCAGGTGGAACCCGCGTCGATGAACATGGTCTCGTTGGGTTTGATGATACTTGCGGCATACCGCGCTACCGCGGCCTTGGTGTCGACATTCAGCGTGCGGCGCCAGGTGATGTGGCGCGTGCTCAACCCGGCGTCGGGCGTGGTGGCCCCGCCGTGGACGCGGCGGATGAGTTTTTCTTCTTCCAGTTCAATGAAGTCCCGGCGCACGGTGATGGATGATACGCCGAAAAGTTCGGCCAGGTCCTCCGCCCGTGCGAACCCGTTGCGGGTGATGAATTCGATGATCTTGATCTTCCGGTCTTTGAGTTTGGCCACGATCCATCCCTTGCTTAAATGCTTGATATGGCGATAATTGAAACAATATGCTTATCCCCTTGACACCGGCGATGGATGCGATATCATTGGCGTATGGCACGACTTGAGTTTCCAAGAACATTGCGTGAGTTCCGAGAGCGTTTCGCGGGCGAGAACGAATGCTACGAGTGCCTGATACGGTCTCGGTGGCCCGAGGGGATGGCGCGTCCTCGATGCCAAGGGCGTCAGTTCTGGAGGCGAACCAGGCGGTGGATGCACCAGTGCAAAGCGTGC
>JBDREB010000446.1:0-3362 GCA_043820325.1 Planctomycetota bacterium
TCGCGAAACGGCAATAAAGGGCGGGTTTCAAACCCGCCCCTACGGTAACCACCCAAACCGGCCTATGGTTGATTCACGCGCCTGGCTGACGCCAAAAAGTGCCAAAGCATTTTCCGCCGGGATCAGGAAATCTGAACTTCGTGACTTTGTGACTTAGTGGCAAAATATCCTTTCTTCCTCCGTGTCTTTGTGGCGAAGACTTGGGGGAGGTTGGTTGAAAAAGACTGTTCAGAAATTAACCAGCGTTCCAAACTGGTCCAAAGCTCGCAAGCCCAGTCTGCAGGGCCATAGCCCCGGAATAGACGCAGGTCCACTCCCAAGCCTTGAAACGGTGTTCAAATATTTACCATTTCGCCCCTTGGCCATCGTTTGGACGATAAGCATATCACTTGTATTATAAGTGCTTTATAATCAACACGATCGTTTCCTACATGGCACGGAAGGTGATTTATCTTCCTGTGTCTATAAGGAGACGCGCGATGGCAAAGAAGAACCTGATCCTCGGAACGGTCCTCGCCCTGGTCCTGGCCCTGACCACCCCGGTCTGCGGCGACGAGACCAACGGAGCGGGCTGGTTCAAGATGGAATACGGCTCGGTGACCCTGTTCGTTGCCAATGACGCCAACCTGGGCAAGCTCTTCGGCAACCTGCGCAATTTCAAGGCTGACACCGATTCCACCCTGGCCAAGGACGCCGGAATCCGGGTCCAGGCCGAAGCCCTGGCCCGCCGGGTCGATGCCATCTTCAACGCCGTCCGCGAAGCCTCCGGTTTCGATGTCACCATCACCGGCCATGAACGGGTGGTGGTGCTGAAGGATTACAATGCCCTGCAGGCCATGTTCAAGAAGATCTACGGCCGCGAATACCCCGAAGGCATCTCCTTCTACTGCGCCCGGATGAACACTGTGTTCACCACCGAGAACGCGATGTCGGGCAAGATCCTGGCCCACGAATTCACCCACATGGTCGTCGACCTGCAGGCCGAACTGACCCTGACTATGGCCGAGAACGAGGAATTCGCCTACAAGATGGAGACGGTTTTTTAAGAAATGGGTCGCAATAGTCGTAAAGTCCCGCAGTCGCCCTTCGACAGGTTCAGGGTTCAGATCAACAAGGGCCGGATAGGAGGAATTATGAGGAACGGATATCGAATTATCAAACACCATATGCCGGGACTTTGCGCCCTGCTGGTGTACCCGCCGCACCGATGGCGTGGGCGGAAGACCCGGCCCGCCGCACGCTGAAGTCATGGACCTTGAGTCATGGACCTTGAGCCTGTCGAAGGGTCGAAAGGCCTGCCGAACAGGCATGCGGCCTACCGTCGGGGACAAGCATGAAAGAGAGGACCAAGTTCGGTTGATCCCATCCCGGTAGCCCGCGCGGCTTCAGCCCGCGGGTTCGGGATCATGCCGCACGCTGAAGTCATGGACCTTGAGCTTGTTGTTCTCAACCCTGAGCCTGTCGAAGGGTCGAAAGGCCTGCCGAACAGGCATACGGCCTACCGGGGATGAACCGAAGCGGGGCCAGGGTCAGGCAGCCGGTTTGGGCCAGGGTTATGGTAAAGGCCCAAGAGCAGTTAATGGTTCCGCCTGTATTCCTTGATGCAGTCATCCCGCCAGCCGCCTGCACGGCTCATTTGGCGTGGGCCTTGGCGATCACACAGCCGGCGTCGAGGAGCGCCTCGAAGGCGCCGATGAGCGCCTCGGGGGTCTGGTGGCGGTCGGCGCGCTTGATGGCCATCATCTTGCGCAGGAAGGCGTCGAGTTCGGGGCTGACCTCCACATTGATGTCGCGCGCCGAGGGCACATGCCTGCACTGGGTGTCGAAGATCTTGCGGGAATCCCCCCTCTCAAAAGGCAGTTCGCCGGTGAGCATGTAATAGATGGTGGCGCCCGTGGAATAAATGTCCGACCGGATATCGAGCGGCTCGTTCTCAAATATGGCCTCGGGTGGCATGAACCCGGCCGTGCCCACCGTGACGCCGACCTCGGTCACGGTCTGGGGCTGGTCCACATGCCGGGTCAGGCCGAGGTCGACCACCTTGACCTGGCCGGTCGGGGTGATGAGGATGTTGGTCGGCTTGATGTCGCGATGGATCACCCGGCGCTCGTGGATGTACCGCAGGACCTCGAAGAGCTGGCGCATGACGCCCACGGCGCGTGACAGGGGGAACGGGCCTTCGGCGTCGACAATGTCGTCCATGCTTTGGCCCTCGATGAACTCCATGGCCAGGTAATACGCCTTGTCCACTTCGCCCACATCGATGCCCCGCACGATATTGGGATGCTCCATCTCCCCCATCAAGCGCGCCTCGCGCATGAACCGCTGGCGTACGATTTCTTCGCGCATAAGCTTGGGGAAAAGGATCTTGAGCGCCACGATGCGGCCCGTCGACTTCTGGCGCGCGCGGTAGACGATACCCGTGCCGCCGCTGCCGATCTGCTTCAGGATCTCGTAATCGCCAAAGGCGTGGATGGGTTTTTCGATCTTCACGGAGGTTTCGTGCGTGGCCTGCCGGTCGGCCAGGGCGCTTACGCGCTGGGCGATCTCGGGCAGTTCGAAGGGCTTGGTGATGAAGTCGTCGGCGCCGATCTTCATGGCCCGCACGATGTTGCGGGCGTCGCCCTGGCCCGACATCATCAGAACGGCCATGTTGGGATAGGAAGCCTTGATGCGCATCACCAGTTCCATGCCGTCCATGCCCGGCATGTTGACATCGGCCAGCACCAGCCGGAAAGGCTGTTCCATGATGCGGGTCAGCCCGTCCATGGCGCTCGCGGCTGTGACCACCTCGTACCCGCAGGTCTCGCCCAGGTAGGCGGCCAGCATCGTGAGAATGTGGGCTTCGTCGTCGATCACCAGGATGGCGGGCTTGGTCGCGGCCATGGTCAACTCCCTATGGCTGAAGGCTGAAGGAAACGATCCCGGGTCCGGGCTTTATTCCCCGTAGGGGCACGGCATGCCGTGCCCGGGGCGGTGTGGGCCGAAGGGCGGGGGCGATGGAGGAATGCCGATTGCGGAATGCGGATTGCGGAATTGAAGAATTGAAAACGCCGCCATCCGGCGGCAACATCCGACATTTGGACCCTTTGGACTTTTCGACTTTTCGACCGCTTTTCATAAGCCCCACGCCAAGGGCATGGCATGCCGTGCCCCTACAAACGACCGGCGGATGGAAACAATCGGCGTTGCGGGATACGGCAATACGGCCCATGACATGACCCCCTCACCCTGCCCTCCCCCGCGGGTGGGGAGGGTCGCGGGAAGGGCACAGCTGGCATAAACGCGGGCACATCGGGTTTGGGTGTTATTCACCTGTAGGGGCACGGCATGCCGTGCCCGAGGCGTTGAAAGCCGAAAGA
>JBDREB010000447.1:0-6924 GCA_043820325.1 Planctomycetota bacterium
GTGGCTTCTTGATCCTTATCTATGTGCCATTCGGGTCAAGCCCCGCAGCTACAAGGACTTGCGAGGAAGCATGGTTACCACCGGCAGGACCGTCCCGGGACCTGTGGAGCATGACAAAGATCCTTTTTGCGAGTCCGTCAATTTTAAATGATTCAGGTGCGCACCTTCCGGTAGACCAGGATGGCCGGGATGGTGAAAACAAGGAGCGGCGCCAGTCCCGCGGTCCACGGGCCGATAAGCCCCTTGCCGCCCATGAACATCGCGCCGAACGCGACCCCGTAAAAAAGGAAAACCACCCCCAGTCCCACGCCGACGCCCAGGAAGACGGGCACCTGGCGGTCGCCGCCCGTGGCGAAGGGGACCACGGCTAGGAGCATCAGGAATATGAGCCACGGGAAGCAGAGCCGGTGGATGGCCTCGATCTGCGCGTGGCGGTTGGGCATGATGGCGGCCAGGTCCCGCAGGCCGAGGTGGGAGGGCGGGCGGCTGGCGATGGCCAGGCGGGCGGGGGAGGGGAAGAGGAGCGGGTCGAACCGGGCGATGAGCGCCGGCAGTTCCGCGGCGTCCACGCTGGTCCGGTCGCCGGTGCCGATGATCACATCCCTGGGATCGAACACCCAGCGGCGGGTCTGCGCGTCCCACGCGGCGCCGGTGGTGAAGAGGGCGAACTCCAATACGCCGCTGGTTCGGCCGATGATCATAAAGTTCAGGTCGCGGGCTTTGCCGGTCCGGCTGTCGACGCTGTCGGCGGTGGCCAACCCCACATGGGAGCCGGTCACGACCGCGGCCACGGCACCCGTGCCGGGCGGGTCGCGCCGGGCGGCGATGGCGGGGATGACCAGCTCCGAGTTCAGGTAAAAGACCGGGACAATGGCGGCCATGGCGAAAATGATGGGCCGCAGTACGCGATGGATGCTGACACCCGAGGACTGGAGGCACACGAGTTCGTTGCGCCGTTTCAGGGTCAACAGCACGAAGATCGCCGAGAGCACGGCCACGATCGGCAGGATCAGGTTGAGCAGGAGCGGGATCTCCTCCATGTAGTGGAGCAGGAAGGCCTTGAGGAAGGCGCCCGTGCGGGCGAACCCGCCCACGCGGCCGGAGATGTCCACCACGACGAACATGGTCAGGAACCCGACCAGGGCCGCGGAAAAGTAAGCGGCAAAGAGCCGCATGATATAGGTGTCGATCTTCTTCATGCGCGCAGGACCTTCCGCAACAGGTGGAGGCCGATGAAGAGGAAGAGCCAGTTCGGCACCATCAGGAGGTTCGGGTGCATGCCGGTGTGGGTCTCCAGGTAGGAGCGCAGCCCCATCAGGAGGGGGAAATAGATCACCAGGGCGTAGAGGATGCTGCGCAGGAAACCGGAGGCGCGGCTCTTCTGATCGGCCAGGATGCCCGCCGGCACCGCGAAGAGGGTGAAGATGAAGCACGAGGTCGCCAGGGCCATGCGCAGCCAGTATTCGAGCTGGGCCCGGCGGCGGGCGCGGGCGGTGGCATCGGCGCTCTTGAATAACGCCCGCAGTTCGGTGCCGGTCATGAGTTCGTAATCGTCACCCGCTGCTGCCGTCGTGGGGTCGTTGCGCAGCGGCACATCGACCGTGAGCGTGGCGAAGGTGGGATGGTCGATGTGGTCGTCGTCGATCACCAGCCGCGACACCCGGGTCATGCGGAAGGTCAGCAATCCGGCCGATTTGCGTTCCACGCGGGCCTCCTCGGCGAAGGTCACTTCGCGGAGGCGGCCGTTCTCCACGCGCTGGATGGCCAGGCCGCGCAGGAGGGTGGCCTCACGGGCGATGACATAAATGCGGTCACGGTCCCGGTTGAGGAGCAGGGAGGGTTTGTTGTAGGTTTCGGTCACGGGCGGGATTTCGCGGTAGATGGTGGTCAGGCTGCGCTGGAATTGACGGTTGATCCTCGGGATGATCTCCTGGTAGGTGTATATGGCCGCCAGGGTGACGCCGAAGGCCAGAACCAGGTGGGGCAGGATCACACGGGTGAGGGGTATGCCGGAGACCCGGATGATCTGGATCTCACGGTCGGCGGCCAGGCGGCTGAAGGTGATGATGTAACCGGCGATGAATCCCAGGGGCAGGACGAAGGGGAGCTTGGCCAGGAGCACAAAGGGGGTGTATCCCGCGATGCGGCCGAAGGAAAGCCCCATTTCCATCAGTTTCAGGAAGGCGCCCACATAGAGGATGAACATGAACGCGCACACCGTGAACACAAAGGTCACGGCGGTTTCTTTCATGATGTAGCGGTTGATGATCGAAAAGAGGCGCATCGCTCCGGTCCAAACCTCCACGGTCGGGGATGGTCTTAACTCCCGGCATTATAACCTATTCCTGCCATTTGCAACAGGTTAAATGATTTTTCACCATTAATACTTGCAAATCCATACGGGACCCGTAAAATTAAAAATGATCGTTGTGTCCGTTCCCCCATGGTAAAGGTCCGGTGCGCATGTCGAAGAAATGCCTCTTCAAGTTCTATTCCCAATCCGACAAGGCCTGTGTCTACTCCCCCAGCATCGGTTCCGAATTCTGCCTGTTCCACGATGCGACCGTGGCCAAGGAGGGGGATTTCGTCCGGGTGCGCCTCAAAAGCGCCATCGCCGAGACGGGCGGTGACCTGGAGGGGTTTTTGCTGCGCAAGGCCGACCTGTCGGGCATGAACCTGCGCGATGTGGATCTGCGCGACGCCGACCTGCGCGAGACCAAGCTGGACGGGGCCGACTTCCGCAACGCCGATTTCCGCGGCGCCAAAATGAACCGGGCCTCCGCGCTGAATGCGATCTTCGAAGGCGCCAACTTCATGGCCGCCAACTTGAACGACGGCAATTATACCGGGGCCAATTTCAAGAACTGCAACCTGCGCATCGTCAATCTCGGTCACGCGGTGATCAAGGACGCCGATTTCTCGGGGTCCGACCTCCGCAACACCGACTTCAGCAAGACCGAGCAGAGCCCCGCCACCAACTTCACCAATGTCGTCGGCATCACGGCCAAGATCGAGCGTGGCGATGATTCCCCGCTCCTGCCCGATGAGCCGGTGCCCGAGGCGCCGCCGGCCGCTCCGGCGACCGGTGCGGTCCCGCGGCCGGTCACGGGTGCCGTGGTCCGGCCCGCGGTGATGCCGCCCCCCACGGGTGCGACGCCGCGGCCGCCCGGCATGCCGGGGACGGGCGGTTTCCCGCTTCCCCCCGGGGTCGTTCCCGGAAGCACCGTCTTTCCCCGTCCCCTCGGCGCACCGGTCACGGGCCCGGTGATCCGTCCGTCCATGGGCCAGCCGCCCACCACGCCCATGTCCCCCGGCGCCCTGCCGCCGGGCACCGGTGTGCATACCGGCGCCACCGGGGCCGCCGCGGCCGATGATGCCGGCGCGGGGAGTTTCTTTGAAAGTTTCGATCCATCTCAGGCCGGGAGCGATGCCCTGGCACCCGGTGCGCCCCTGACCAAGCGCGAAGACCGGCCCACCGAGGATGACGGGCCCCTCGCCGGCGCCGCCCCGGAGGCGGCCGCCCGGGACTCGGAGGACGAGACCGATTACGGCCTCGCGGCCCAGCCGGAATCGCCGCTCACCATGCGGCACCATTCCGGGCGGACGGCCGGTCGCCTCGGCATGTATGCCCTGGCCGCCGCCGCCGCCCTGGCCGCGAGCATCGCCCTTGAGCGGTTCGCCGGCGTGAGCGCGCGCATGGGTTTGAAACCCGCGGCCGCGGCGACCACCGGCCAGGACCTGGCCCCGCGCATGCGGCAGCTTGAAGCGGAATTGCAGACCCGGACCGCGGAACTGACCGATGTCCAGGCCCGGGCCGCCGCCCTGGCCAAGGACCTCACGGACGCCCGGGCGCAGGTGGAAACGGTCAACGCGATGCTGTTGGACCTCAAAAAGAGCGGCGCGGACGGCAAAGCCGTGGCCCGGCTGACCGAAGAAAAGGTCCAGGCCGAAAAACGGGTCCGCGAATCGGAGGAGAAGTACGCCGCCTTGGTAACCGAGTCCCGGAAAAAGGAGGACCAGCTCCTGCAGATGGCGGTCCAGAACACCGAGCTCAGGGAAAAATCGAACGAGATTAAGCAGGCCAACAAAAACCTGATGACTGAGAAGGCTGATCTCGAACAGCGGCTCAAGGAAGGCACCGAGCTCCAGGCCGCCTTCAAGAGCCGCCTGGAAGGGACCGAGGCTGCCCGTCTGGCGCTGGAACAGAAACTCGCCGAGAGCCAGGACCCGCTCATCCGCGAGCACCCCGGCTGGCAGCGGATGATATGGAGCACCTATGCCGTGCTGGCGCCTTCCTTCGAAAGCTACATCCTGGGCCTCAAGTTCACGGTGAACAACGATGGCACCTTTATTACAGCCGACCTGATGATGGTGGGCAAACTGCCGATCACCAAGCCGGCCTTCCGCATTCTCTTTTTTGACGCGGCGGGCAAACAGCTCCAGAAGGTGCTCAAGTACGCCGATGAGGCGGGCATCAGGTTCCAGCAGGTCCGGCTGGGCAACCATTCATGGAAACACACGGAGGCCGCCCCCGTCTATTTCCAGGTCGAATTCCAGGAAAAACAATGAGTGTCCGCCGCCGCGTCTTCATCATCGGGTATGTGCTGGCCCTGTTCGCGGCCGGTTTTGTGCTTATCTTCGTGACCGCGAACGCCAAGCTCGACCGCCTGACCGCGGAGGTCCGCAACCCCGACCTGTCCCTCGACCGGCGCTTGGGCGCCCTCCATGGGCTGGCCACCCAGCAGGATGCGCAGGCCCTAGAGGTGATCCTGTGGTGCCTGCGCGGCAGCGATCCGTTCCTCAAAATGCGCGCCTCCCTGTACGCCGGCGAACGGCGCGAATACAAGGCGATCCCGCTCCTCATCCAGAACCTCAAGGACCAGACCATGCTCCTGCATGACCGGTCGGGCTCCATGCTGCCCCAGGTACAGATCTGCGCCTACCAGGCCCTCAAGCGGATCACGGGCAAGGATTTCGGGGCGGTCGAAGGTTCGCCGGCCGAGATCGCCGCGACCTGTCGGAAATGGGAGGCTTGGTGGGCACTGAACGCCGAGCGGTACGGCATGAAGGTCGAAGAGGGTCTGCCCGACTTCAACACCGCGGTGCTTGACCCGGCCCTGCCTGGCCCCAAGCGGTTCAACCTGCTGATCGAGGCGGAACGCCGGGAGTACCCCGGTGTGCCCGACATCGTGGTCGAATTGATCGACCGGGAGCCGGCCGCTTCCCGTCTGCTTCACCGGGCGATCCAGCTGGCGGCCCGGCACAAGTTGCGCGCCGCCATCCCCGGGCTCATCCGGCTGCTGAATGACGAAACCCTGCTTCCGTATTCCAGCAGCCAACCGATCGAACTGCCCCTGCCCGCCATGTGGGCCAACGAGGCCCTTGTGCGCATCACCGGCCAGGATTTCGGCACCATCTACCGGCACATGTCCGCGGAGGAGCGCAAGGCCCTCGTGGATCAATGGCAGGCGTACATCCGGTCCAAACCGGAAACGGCACCGAAGGCCGGCCGGACCGCGGGGGAGCAGTCCCCGCAAAGCTGAGCGGTCCCGCCCATGGCCGGAACCCTGGAATCCCTGATCACCGCCTTCCTCAAACACCTCCGTCTCGAAAAAGGGTATTCCGCCCACACCCTGCGGGCCTACGGCGTGGACCTAGGCGAATTCCAGGCCTTCTGCGAAACGACCGGCACGGATGCGGCCGGGGTGGACCACCAGTTCATCCGCAACCATATCGGTCGCCTGGCCGAAGCCCGGCCCCTGGCGCGCGCCACCGTGGCACGCAAACTGGCGACCCTGCGGTCGTTCTTCAAGTTCCTCCTCCGGCGCGGGACGGTGACCGTGAACCCCGCCCGGTATGTGCGCACCCCCAAGCGCGACAAAAAACTGCCCATCTACTTGGAACAGGAGGAGATGGGTCTCCTCCTTGATGCTCCGCCGCCGCGGGGGTTCGACGGCCTGCGTGACCGGGCGATCCTCGAAACCCTCTACTCCACGGGCATGCGCGTGGCCGAACTGGCGGCACTGGACTGGGACCGGGTGAAGCTTAATGAGGGCACGGCGCGTGTGGTCGGCAAGGGCCGCAAGGAGCGGGTCACCCTCGTCGGCGAATACGCGGCCGATGCGCTGAAGGTCTATCGCACCGCGGCCGAGGCCAAATTCGGGCCGCCGGCCGTGCGCGGCGCCGTTTTCCGCAACCGCCGGGGCGGACGGCTCACCACCCGGAGCGTGGGGCGGCTCTTGAAAAAACACCTGCTCAAGGCCGGGCTCGACGCGCGTGTCTCGCCCCACACCCTGCGCCACACTTTCGCCACGCACCTCCTGCGCAACGGCGCCGACCTTCGCGTGATCCAGGAACTCCTGGGCCACGCCAGCCTCGGCACCACCCAGATCTATACCCACCTGGCGCCCGAACAGTTCCAGGAGATCTACCGCAAGGCGCATCCGCGGGCCGAGTAGGCCTCAAGAAGGGTCGCAAGGGCCGGAGGGAACCAGAGGTCGGAAAGTCGGAAAGTCGGAAAGTCGGAAGGTCGGAAGGTCGGAAAGTCGGAAGGTCGGAAGGTCGGAAAGTTGGGAAGTTGGGAAGTTGGGAAGTCGGGAAGTCGGGAAGTCGGGAAGTTGGGAAGTTGGGAAGCCGGAGGAAGAGGGGAAGGGGGTATATCCCTATTGGGCCGCAGGTGGGGGGGGCTGGCGGTTGTTCCACCAACTCCTTGCCCGTCTTGGCGCCGTGCTGGCGGAGGAGGGCGGCACATGCCTGGTTATTGAAATCAATGGCCAAATCAAGGGCCGTAAGTGCCCGTAAATGAATAAAGTATCCATTTCGACATAGAGATTCCGTCCGCAGCCAAGGCGCGAGGAGGAGCCGTATCAATGGAAAGATCCGGCGTCGACGAGCAACGCCGGATGCGGACGGAAGATCATGTCC
>JBDREB010000448.1:0-3087 GCA_043820325.1 Planctomycetota bacterium
GTGGCTTCTTGATCCTTATCTATGTGCCATTCGGGTCAAGCCCCGCAGCTACAAGGACTTGCGAGGAAGCATGGTTACCACCGGCAGGACCGTCCCGGGACCTGTGGAGCATGACAAAGATCCTTTTTGCGAGTCCGTCAACATTGAGAATTGAGCATTGTGCCGTTGTCCGTATCCAATCAGGCTTTCCGACTTTCCGACCCTTCCGACTTTCCGACCTTTTGTTCAAGGAATTTCCAGATCTCTTCCGCCGCATCCCGTCCCTCGGCGATGCCCTGCACGGCCGTGCTGCCGCCGCTGGTGAGGTCGCCGCCGGCAAAATAACGCGGATCGGAAGTCCGGCGCGAGCCGGGGGCGGTGCGGATGTACCCGTCGTCGGCGAAAGCGATGCCGGGCAGGGCCCGGCGCAGGGTCTCGGGGATCGCCTGGCCCGCCGCCTCGATCACCAGCCCGCAGGGCATGAAGCAGGTCGACCCCGGCACCACGGCCGGCTTGCGGCGGCCTGTAGCGTCAGGTTCGCCCAGGGCGGTGCGCGCGATGTCGAGGCCGGTCAGGCGGCCGTGCTCGGTGCGGTAGCCCATGGGCTGGCTCAAGATCATGAAGTTCACGCCCGCCTCCGACGCCTTGCGGTACTCGGCCGCCCAGGCCGGCATTTCGGCCAGGGTGCGGCGGTAGATGACGAACACATCGCGGGCGCCGAGGGCGCGCGCGGCCGCGGCCGCGTCGAGGGCGGTGTTGCCGCCGCCGATCACGCCCACGGCTGCGGGCATTTCCCCGGCCGTGCCCTGCTTGACCCGGGCGAGGAAATCGACCGCGTTCAGCACGCCCTCCGGCCGGGGTTCAAAAAGCGGCGCGCCCTCGCCGAGGCCGAGGGCGAGGTAGACGGCGTTGAATGCACCGAGGTCGGCCGGCGTGAGGTTGTGCCCGAGGGCCCGCCCCGTTTCCACGCGGATGCGGGGATTGCCGCGGATGACGAAATCGATCTCCCCGTCCACATCGGCGAAGGCGATCTTGTGCGCGGGGATCAGGGACCGGACCGTGCCGCCCAGGGCGGCCGTCTTTTCAAAAATGGTGACGCGGCAGCCGCGGCGCGCCAGCCCATCGGCGCAGGCCAGTCCCGAAGGACCGCCGCCCACCACGGCCGCCCGCCAGGGGGCCTCGGCCGCCTGTTCGACCTTGAACCCCGATATGCGGGCCATGCGGGAGACGAAGAGCTGGATGGCGCTGATGTCGACCGGCGCATCTGCGATGGCCTTGTATATGCACCGGCACTCGCAGGTCTCGGTGGTGGGGCAGATCAGGGCGCAGAGTTCGGGCAGGGGGTTGCGCTCACGGAGGATCCGGTAGGCGCCCTCGTGGTCGCCGGCGCTGTACCGGGCGATGAAGCCGGGGATATCCACCAGCGCGGGACAGCCGGCGCGGCAGGTGGGCGCGGCGCAGGTCCGGCAGCGGGCCGCCTGCGCCTTGACCAGGTCTTCGGCGTTGCGGCGGCCTTCACGGAAAATGGGGCCGTAGACCTCCTCGTCCTTGAGCACGCATCCCGCGCGGCCGCCGTCGCGCATGATCTGGGTGCACGAGGAGCAGGTCACGCAGACCTTGAGGGGATCGAGCGCGCCGCGGTCGCGGATGTCGCGCGCGAATTCGGGGTAGGCGAAGGCGTTGCGGCCCACGCCGGCGATCGTGGCCCATCTGTTGCGGAGCACGCCCGCCGCGGCCTGGGGATAGAACTGCCGCAGCCACGAATACCCGCCGCCGATCACGGCGAGGCCCGGGTGGGCCTGCTGGATCACCCGCACGACATCGATGAACCGGGCCACCAGCCGCAGGGGATGGATGGGCGGTTTTTCAGATCCGGCGACGGGGTAATCGTACGGCCGGCCCACATGGGGGTTCGAATACGGGTTGCCGATCGTGATGTTGATCCCCTTGACGCCGAGCGTGATCAGGTCGCCGATGAGCTTGAGCGGCTCGGCCAGGTCGGGCTTTTCAGGATCGGCGCGGTCGACGCCGAAGCCGAAGGGGTGGGGGATCGCGTCGAAGGCGTTCAGCTGGCAGGTGACCTGGATGCCGGGCACGCGGTCGCGGATCTTTGCCGTGGTCTCGCGCAGGAACCGGGTGCGGTTCTCCAGATTGCCGCCGTAGCGGGAATTCTCCCGGGTGTAGGAGGCATGAAGTTCGGCCACCAGGTAGCGGTGGCACGACTTGATGTCGACCGCGTCGAACCCCGCGTCGCGCGCCAGTTTGGCCGTGTCGACGAACTTGTCCTGGAGCGCGTCAAGGTAGGCGTCGGTCACCAGCGGGTAGTCGGGCGGGAGCTTGTGCCGGGGATCGAGGACGGCCGAATGGTGGGCGATCATGGGTGCCGGTCTGGCGCCGGGCCGCGAATACCGGCCCGAATGGGTCATCTGCAGGACCAGGAAGGGATTCAGCCCCGCGCGGTTCTGGGCGGTGGTGCGCATGACGCTGACCATGTCGCGGAAAGCGTTGAAGGTTCCCTGGTGGAGCATGATCTGGCGCGGGTTGGCGCGGCCCTCGGGCACCACGGCCGTGGCCTCGACCCACAGAAGTCCCGCCCCGCCCGAGGCGAACCGCATATAGCGCCGCACCGTGAGCGGGGACGGGGCGCCGTCGGCGTTGCCGTCGCACCCCTCCATGGGCTGGATGCTCATGCGGTTGGGGACCGCGGCGTCGCCGAAACGCACTGGCTCGTTCAGGATGGAAATGTCGTCGGAGAGGGGGATGGCGACCCCTTCGGCCCGGATGGCGGCCTCGAGCTCGGCCAGGTTATTATACGCGAACTGGAGCGGGTCAGGCATCGGTGCAGGCTTTCAGGATGGCCCGAAAAATACCATCATACCTTGCCCGTCCCAATTGTCAAGCCGCAAAACGCGGACAGTGGTGAATGGCGTTAACTTAAGGATCACGGCCAACCCCACAACCCTCGGCATAAGTTCAGATTTCCTGATCCGGGCGGAAAATGGGTTGGCGCATTTTCACATCAGGCAAGAGTGTAAATCATCCGCATTCCGGTCTCGGGATGGTGGAAAGATAATTCGTTCAGTTCGAGCAGCAAGGCGCCAATTGCCT
>JBDREB010000449.1:0-3872 GCA_043820325.1 Planctomycetota bacterium
CGGGCGTGCGGGGTTTGGTGGCGGGGGCCAACCATGGCAGCTATACCTCTTTAATGATGCGGCAGTGCCTGACCTGTTTGTCAAACCATCACTCTGCACCGCACGCGAAATGGATAGGTTATTTATTTACGGGCACTTACTTGATGACTTCAGGTCCATACAAGCGGGTCAGGGCTTTGAGCACTGCGTCGGCAAGGGCCTAGGCACCGGCGGCGTTGGGATGCAGGCCGTCGTCGCTCAGGGTCTGTTTGCCCAACATGCGGGCCAGGGGGACCGGTGCCGACCAGATGACGAATTGCCGGATTGTCGAATCGGGTACCAGCTCCAGGTCGTATTGGCGGGCCAGCCCACGCTCGAGTGCCGAGAATGGGTCATAGATGAAATCGCGGGGCACCTCCACCAGGACCACCTCGCAACCGATCGCCCGTGCGGCCCGGATGAATGTTTCCAGGTTGGTCCGGGCTGTTTGGCGCTTGCCGCCGCCCAGCCAGTCATGTCCGCCCAATTCGAGTATCAGGACCTGCGGGTTCGCTTCAAGCACCTGGGGCAGTAATTCCAGGCCCTGGGTGGAGTTGATCCCGGCCCGGGCGAAGTCCACCACCGGAACGGATACCAGCCGGGCCAGGTGGCCGGCATACGCCCCGTCATCGCTGACCCCGGAACTGAGGCTGTCGCCGATGCATGCTATGGGCCGTTCTGGTACAAGCCGCACCTCTCGCCCGCAATGGATGCTGACATGCCAGTTCGCCAGCCAGAGGATCCATGCGGCCCACAGGACCGCGGTTCCCGACTTGATCCAGACGCGGGGTATGGGTTTGCGGATCGCCACGAAGGAAAGGAACACCATGACCGCCAGCATGGACATAAGCCCGATGGCCGCGGGCATCAAGTCGATCCGCTTGACCAAGAGGACACCCAGGCACGCTGAAAGCGCAAAACCGCCCGGCCTGCCCCGCCAGACCGACCAGGTGTACCACACAAGCCAGCAGAAGACCATCCAGGGGATGTACGCCGGGAAGACCAGTACCGCGGCGGTCAGGGTCAGCATAGCCGCGGATGTGCGGGCGACTTGGTGCCGGATGGTATGGCGGACAGGGACTTGAGCGGCGTTATTCATAACCAAACCGGTACCACGGTCTTGGTGGAAAGGGCAATGCTACCCCCCCCCTTTTTTTTCGTGTCCGTTTCGTGTATTTCGTGGTGAAATATCATGTCAGTGGTTTCAGCCCCGCGGCCTGGGCCAGTTCGTTGAGTTTGACAAGGGTTTCCGGGGAGAGGGGCACACCCTTCTCATCGGCTTCCAAAAGGGCGGCAAGGGCGCGTTCGCCGGGAAGGCGGATGGCGTGATGGCCGGGCCGCAGACGGCTTGAACGGACATGCCTGGTGAACCGATCCATTTCCTTCCTGTAGGGGGCCATGTCGCCGAATACGGACGGGTCGATGACCAAAAAGTTCAGCCCCTGCCGCTGTTCGAGATCCGGGTGGTTGGCCGGGCCGCCGGCCATGACCGTGAGCGCCTCGCACCACAGGGAGAGGGCGTACCCTTTGTGGCCGTAGTAAGCGCCGCCGGTGAAGAGGACCGTGCCACCCTGCTTGAACACCCGGGGATCGTCGGTGGGATGGCCTTGGGGGTCGAGAAATATCTTGTCGGCCGCGCGCTCCCCTTTTTTGGCCATGGTGCTGAACTGGCCCATGGAAACGGAGGCCGTGGACATGTCGGCGAAGACCGGGTCGGCGTGGGTGGGAAAGGCGATCGCCATGGGGTTGGTGGAGAACCGGCCGTCGATGCCGCCCACGGGCGCGCAATCCTTGCACTGGGAACTCTGGGCCCAGGCCTGCACCATCAGCCCCTCACGGGCGAGGTTATACACATACGGCGCCAGCGCGCCGATCCACCGGCCGTTCCTGATCGCGGCCATGGCGATTCCGTTTTTCCGCGCCTTGCGGGCCGCGGCCTTGAGCGCCAGCCGGACCGCGGGCTGCGAAAGGCCCATGTGGGCGTCGACCAGTATCATGGCCGAGGTCTGCTTGACAATGTCAGGCGTAAGGTCAGGCATCACCGGGTCGGGCACCACCGACACCGCGTACTGGAGCGCCCGCAGGCCGTGCGTGGTGATGCCCATGGCCTCGGTGGTCACGGCCATCTGGGCGATGTACTTCGCCTCCCTGCGCGGCAGACCCTTGGCCACGAGAACCTTGGTGCCGAAGTCGGTGAGTTTCTTCATGGATACGGCGGTCATGCGGTACTCCTTGCTATATTCTGCGTTGTGTGTTGATCACATGCCGACTCAAGGTCGCACAGTCGCAATGGTCCCACAGTCGCAAAGGCCTGAACCGCCTGCGGCGGGAACCAGGAAGACCACAGGATGCCGCGCGATGTATGATCATGGGCTCGGGATTTTTCCATTCCGGCCCTTGCGACCCTTGGGACTTTGCGACCCTTGCGACCATCCTTGTGTTATCACCGCCTGTCCCTCAGCTTCACATGCTCGTCCAGCATCGCCATGAAATTATCGTACTTGGTGCCGAAGGCGATGGAGTGGCTGGGGCCGAGAATGAAACCGGGCCGGCCGGCCGCCTCGGCGTAGCTCGTGCGCACCGCCTTGCGGGCGTCGGCGGGCGTGCCCGTGTTAAGCACCTCCAATGCCACTGCGCCCCAGGCGCAGATGCGGTCGCCGTAACCGTCGAGGAGCGTCTTGATGCTCATGGCCGAGTTGGTCTGGATTGACTCGTAGGCGTCGATGCCCCCTGCCACCAGCATATCCATGATGGGCAGGTTGTTGCCGCAGTTATGCATGATCACATGCGGCGTCTTCTTTTTCAGCGCCTGCACGCGCTCCCGGTAGTACGGGTGGCAGAGCTCCCGGAACATGGCGGGCGAGACCATGGGCCCGTTGGTCCCGGCCATATCCTCCTCGATGAGCACACCGTCGGTCCCGGGCCGGATGGCCCATGCGTCCGTGGCGTTCATGCGGTGGACGGCCTGGGCCGCCGCCGCCTTCACCACCTCGGGCTGCAGGGCCATGGTCATGAGCCCCTGTTCCATGCCGCCCAGAAGGACCATGGCCTGGACGCCCCCCGAATAACCGGCGATATACCGGTCGGCGCCGAAGTGCTTGATCAGGTGGTCGGAAAGTTCGAAGCATGATGCATCCGGCCGCTCGGGCGGTTTTCGGTCGGCGAATTGCGCCGCCGTGTATTCGGGCAGTTCACGCAAAGCGCCCGGAGCCGGAAAATACTCCACGCTGTTGGTGGTGGGGTCGAGCTTCCAGGTGGAACCGTCCTTCTCTTCATAGGTGTTGGGTCCGGTCCGGCGGGGCGGGGCTGGGTCCCTGAACCCGCGGGGCGGCACCTGGCAGGCCTCCTTCAGGGTCAGCAGGTCGACGCAGTCGAGCTTGCGGTAGAAGTCGACCACATCGGCCTTCATGCGCGCCACGGCCTCGTCGCGCCGCCCCTCCCACCAGGCCAGCTTCTGACCGGCCCGGTTGCGCAAGAGCGTGGGCCGGCCGATCACCGCGGCAATGGTGTCGCAGTCGACCGTGTAGAACCCCAGCGGCGTGCGGTCGTGTTCCCGGCGTTCAAGCGCCGCCTGGACGCGCTGTTTGCTGTTCATCAGGATCTCCTTGGATGTGCCCGCATTATAGGCGCGGTTACAGGCGATGCAAGTGATTTCCGGCGGGCGGAAGCAGATAAGAACGGCTACGGTAACGATGCCCGTATCGTCAGACGGCAACGGTAAGTGCCCGTAAATGAATAAAGTATCCATTTCGACATAGAGATTCCGTCCGCAGCCAAGGCGCGAGGAGGAGCCGTATCAATGGAAAGATCCGGCGTCGACGAGCAACGCCGGATGCGGACGGAAGATCATGTCC
>JBDREB010000450.1:0-3314 GCA_043820325.1 Planctomycetota bacterium
CGGGCGTGCGGGGTTTGGTGGCGGGGGCCAACCATGGCAGCTATACCTCTTTAATGATGCGGCAGTGCCTGACCTGTTTGTCAAACCATCACTCTGCACCGCACGCGAAATGGATAGGTTATTTATTTACGGGCACTTACTGCTCTTGGTACCATCCGCGGTTCAATTCCGCTCCACCAGTTGGCCGAATGAACGGCAGAGCCCCGCCTCCCATACTGCGCATGCAAGCGACCCGCCGGGCGCATCGATCCAGCCCGCGCGGATGGCAGCCGACCACTCCCTGCTCCATCGGTATTCAGCGCCGAGCGTTCCACCGGCCATGCCGCCTGAGCCGACGACAACACCCCCACCGCCGCCCGCGCCCGCAAAGAGTTCAGCTTCGATGTCCCAGTCTTCCCCGCCGGCGAGCACCAGGCCTGCGCCCGCAAGCCCCTCCGCGTACCCGCCCGCGCCGCCCGTGGTGGCGGCGTAGGCCTTACCGCACAGGAAAAACCGGGGCGAGATGAACCGGTCCACCGTCAACCCGATGAGGGTGATGGCTGCCGAACCATCCTCTGTCGGCCCCGTCCCCAGTTCTTTATCGCTCAGACCGCTGTACACCTTGTGGGCGGCACCGATCCGCCACGGCACAGCCCGGGCATCCACGCCGGCCATGCTGGCGGCATCGATCCGATACCCATCCAGGCACCAGGCCACACCCAGTGTGGTGACCCAGCCCTCGAAATTGCCGTCGCGCGGCAGGACATAACCTGCGCGGAGGAGCAGGGCATATTCGCGGCCGAGATCGATCGAAACGCCTGCCTCGGGCTGGAAGAGCAGGCCGCCGCCCGTGTCCACGCCGCCGCCGCCCGCCGCGCCGCCGTAGAGGGCGCATTCCCAGTTCAGGATGCCCGGCCCGTCGAATGTCCAGACCGGGCCGGCGAGCACCTTGGCGTACCCGTCAATATCCCCGGCCACGGCCCCAAAGATACGCGTGCTGAACCAGAGCCGGCCATCCATGGAACGGTCAAACCCGCACCCGGCCAGCGCCAGGCCGTCTTCATATGGAACGCCGCCTGTGGTGCGGCTCGCCGCCGTGGGCGCGTAGGCCGAACCGGCTACAAGGTACCTCCACCGCGCCGGGGCCAGTTGTTCGGCCGCCTGTACTGTCCCCTGCTCGCGGCCGGGCACGAACACCCGATCGAATGTCCCGCCCGCGGCCAGAAAGACCGCCGGCGCGTCGATCTCGCCGTTGGGGTACCACACCTGCGACCAACCGATACCAAGCTGGACTTCGTCCCACGACCGCCATAGCGACGCCTGGGGCCGCACCATCAGCCCGCCGCCCTGCGGCGCAGCCCCGCCCCCGCCGCCGCCCGCGAAAAGCCCCATGTCGAACCACATTTCTGCGCCCAGCATGGCGCGCATGCCGGCCGTGAAACCGCCTGTGAAGAAACCGCCCCTTTCACCAAGGAGCGCCCCATAGACCGACGGCCCGTAATACCAGCGGTCATCCGCAAAGATGCGATAGTTCACCCCCAGCAGGGTCATCCGCTCGGCATCGGGCAGTGCGATCGTCTCCAGCGTGAACACCAGGCCGTTTTTTTCGCGCACGGGCATGCCGTCGGCGCGCGCAAACCCGGCCACGGACAGGATGTTCACCACGAAAAACACGAAAAGCACCCAAGGGGTCGGAAAAGAAGGCGGTAACCACTGATGCACACTGATGCACACAGATGGGGTATTATTTCGGATCAATACTCCGAACCTTTGCGACCCCGTCCGGTCAAGCCGGAGGGCAGGCTTTTGCGCCTTTGCGATGAGTCTTATCCGGTTCCGCACCCTAACCCCTTCGCGCCTGCGGTAAGTCCTGATCCACTCCGGACAACAATCTGTGCGATCTGTGAAATCTGTGGCCTCTTACTCCAGGTTTTGTCTTTAACAGCACCCATCTGTGTGGCATCTGTGTGAATCTGTAGTGGATGTTTCCTCGTCTTCTCCGA
The DNA here is from genome assembly GCA_043820325.1 of Planctomycetota bacterium. Taxonomy (GTDB): domain Bacteria; phylum Planctomycetota; class JBDREB01; order JBDREB01; family JBDREB01; genus JBDREB01. Next base: position 1,983 of record JBDREB010000450.1, read on the forward strand.
ACCATAGCCTGTGCAATCTGATAATCTGTGGTTACTTCCCGGTCATAGCGGTTTGTTCCGCCGGACAAGCTGGACCACGAGCCCCCACGGGTCGCGCACATTGGCGATGTCGTCGCCGTCGGGCGTGATGATCGGGTCGCCCTCGGCCGTGGCGCCGGCCGCAATGAGCCGCTTCCGTTCCGCGGCCGCGTCCTTCACCTCCAGCGCCAGGTGGATAAGGAGCGGGTCCATCTTCCGGTAATCAGGCACCGCCACCTTGGAATTGTTGTATACCTCCAGTACGGTATGCTTACCGCTGTCGGCGATGAACCGCGCATGCGCCGGCGCCCCGCCCGACCGCAGGATGGTGAATCCCAAGTGCTTCACATACCAGTCCGCCATCGCCCGCGGATCATTGACTTGAAGACCAATGTGTTCGACGCGCATAATTTGCTCCTCTACTTATATAGCTGCCAATATTCAAGCTTCTCGTCTGCAGGCCAGCGGACGATCTTACTGCTTGCACCGAAATCGTTACTCAATATCAGGCCGGTTTCATTGACGATGTATGTCGTTTCACCCGTCAAGCCATATTCAAGCGGCGTGGCATAGAACGCCACATGTTCCGCCCGGTCGGCATCGGTCTTGTACGACGAACCATCGGCCATTTCCTCGACAAACACAACTTCACAGCCCCGGTTGGTCATGCGTCGGCCGTTGTCATCTATGCATAGATATGGATATTCCCCATTCTTGAACAAAGCATGGAAGGAGACGGGGTAAACACCGTTGGCATGCTTGTACAGGGTGGCCTTGATGATGGTCAATGCCATGAGCATGGCAGCATCATGTTCATGTGCCGCAACCTGGGATTCATAAGGCGCTATATCCCAGGACGCCCTGGCTAACGGACTGTTTCTCCGCCGTTCCCACCATTGATCCCTTGCCCGCCTCAAAGGCTGGTGATCTCCCGTCTCCCAATCGGTCCGGACCAAGGCCCGCGGCCATGCGGCCACCAGGACCAGGCACCCCAGCACCCACCAATACCACCGGATGCGGCGGACAATGCGCCTGAACCGCGTAGCCTGCCGTGGACGGGGCGGTGCGGTGAGCGGATCATTACCCATTGGGCATACCTTTCCCACACTATTGTACCGCCAACGCGGAGCGCGTCAACACAAATTAATCAATACGCTAATGGCGCATGAAGTGAAAATGCAGATTTCCTGATCCCGGCGGAAAATGCTTTGGCACTTTTTGGCGTCAGCCAGGCGCGTGAATCAACCATAGGCCGGTTTGGGTGGTTACCGTAGGGGCGGGTTTGAAACCCGCCCTTTATTGCCGTTTCGCGAT
>JBDREB010000451.1:0-3363 GCA_043820325.1 Planctomycetota bacterium
CGGGCGTGCGGGGTTTGGTGGCGGGGGCCAACCATGGCAGCTATACCTCTTTAATGATGCGGCAGTGCCTGACCTGTTTGTCAAACCATCACTCTGCACCGCACGCGAAATGGATAGGTTATTTATTTACGGGCACTAAGATCCGGCAACAGATCGAAGCCGGCACTCCGGTCCAGGACGCGATCAACCGGGTCACGGACGAGTGCAGTGCCGTATTCGCCCGGAGCGCCAATGCGCTGGTCAGGGAGAAAGTCGAAGACCTTGAAGACCTGACGCGCCGTCTTTTGAAAAACCTTGAAAACCGGGGCCGTGCGGGGGTGGACACCGATTACCACGGCCGGATCCTGATCGCGCCCCGGCTGTTCCCCTCGGACATATTGCGGTTCGTGGCCCAGAAAGCGGAGGGCATCATCCTGACCTCGGGCGGGGTCACGGCGCACATTTCGGTGCTTGCGCGCAGTCTCGAAATGCCCATGATCCTGGCCGATGCCGCACTGCTGGCCGATGTTGCCACGGGCGCCACCATCCTGATGGATGCCCACACCGGCGCGATCTACATCAACCCCGATGTGGCGGTCGTTGCATCCTACGCGAGTCTCCTGGAGACGCACGGCAAGGCTTTGCCGGATGCGGGCGTCATCGAACCGCAGACGCATACGCGCGACGGGCGCCGCATCCGTCTCATGGCCGCGATCGGTTTGATCAGCGAGGCCAAGCTCGCCCATGAACTGCGCGCCGAAGGCATCGGCCTGTATCGCAGTGAATTGCCCTTCCTGATCCGCAACAGCCTGCCATCAGAGGACGAGCAGTATGCCGTGTACCGCAAGATCATGAAAGAAATGGAAGAGGGTGACATCGTTTTCAGGGCCCTCGATATCGGCGGCGACAAGATCCTGCGTTACTATCCCGCCGAAGAGGAGTCGAATCCTTCCCTCGGACTGCGGGGCGTCCGGTTCACCTTCCATCACCGGGAGGTGTTCAGCGCGCAGGTCCGGGCCCTGCTGAGAGCGGGGCATGATCGGCCCCTCAAGATCATGTTCCCGCTTGTGTCGTCCGTGGACAGTTTTGCGCACGCCGGGACCTGGCGCATTGCCATCTCCACGACAACGCGGGCGCGACCGATGATCACAAGCCCGTGGGGGAGGGGAAGGAGAACTGGCCGGAATTGCTTCATGCGGTGCGGACCTTTGCGCCGCAGGCGGTCCTTGTGGCGGAGAGCGACCATCTGGAGCCGAACAAGACCAGCCTGAAAAGGTTGGGGGCTTTAACGGGGGCCTTGTGAACATGCTGAAAACCAGCGACCGCCACATCCGCGACCCGTTCGTGTTCGCCGACCCGCAGGCGCGTGTCTATTACCTGTTCGGCACCAACTGCAGGGACCACCGGCACACAGGCGGGCCGGGGTTCGCCGCTACAAGAGCAGGGACCTGGAAGAGTGGGAGGGGCCGATACCCGCCTTCCAGCCGGTACCGTCTTTCTGGGGTACGGCGGACTTCTGTGCGCCCGAGGTCCATCGGTTCAATGACCGGTACTGCATGTTCGCCTCGTTCAAGGCGCAGGGTCGTTACCGCGGCACCCAGGTCCTCGTTGCGGCCCATGGGCGGCGGGGTCTTTTACGCCCCTGACCGAGGGGCCGATCACACCGGCCGATTGGGAGTGCCTTGACGGCACGCTCCATGTGGATGCCGCCGGCGCACCGTGGATCGTATTCTGCCACGAGTGGGTCCAGGTGCACAACGGCGCCATGTACGCCATGCAGTTGTCACCGGACCTCAAACAGCCGGCTGGGCGGCCGGTCTTCCTGTTTAATGCTTCCGAAGCGCCCTGGGTGAAGCGGCCCGCGTGGCCCGACGACAAGGCCATGTTCCGGTTCCCCACCTATATCACGGACGGGCCGTTCCTCTATCGCACCGGCAAAGGCATCCTGCTTATGCTCTGGTCCAGTGTGGGCGGCAAGGGATACGCGATGGGTGTCGCCCGGTCGGAGTCGGGTGGTGTCACCGGCCCCTGGCGCCAAGATGCCGCACCGCTGTGGGCCGAGGATGGCGGGCACGGCATGATCTTCCATGCTGTTCGGCGGGTTGATCGCCGGTGTTGGGATCCGCGACCTGGCCCGGGCCTGCGCCAGCGTGAACTGGCCGACCGCCGCAGGCACGGTGACCGAATCCAGGGTGATCCGCTACCCCAATAGCCGCCGTACCTACAGCGATGACGAAGTCAGCTCCGCGGCGGTGGCGTTCCAGTACGAGTTCAAGGTCGGGACGGTCGTATTCGAGGGCTATCGCATCGCCTTTGACGACTCCGGTTCGACCGTCTATCCGCACGCCAGGGCGTTCATCGCACGCTATCCCGAAGGGGGCGACATCACGGTCCATTACATGCCCGAAGATCCAGCCACCTGCCTCATCGAACCCGGGTCCCGGGCCTCGCTGTGGGCCCTCCCCGGGTTCGGGGGGCTCTTCTTTGTCGTGGGCGGCATTGGGCTGGTGATGCTGCCGAGGGTAATGAAACAGCAATAGACCCCAACAACAATCCGACAATTGGCAGCCGCCTTGAAAAGCCCGGATTTAGCTTGCATGCAAGCGTGTCTTATGGCATAATATTACCTGAACATCGTTATTCGTGATCCGGCCCATCAAGCATGCAAGGGAGTCTGAAATATGCGTAAAGTGACCAAGGTGCGCGTTCTCGAGCGCTTTCGGATCGAACTGACTTTTGACAACGGCCGGTGCGGCATCATCGATCTGGCGTACCTTGCAGGCAAGGGATTGTTCCGCATATGGGACACCCCCGGTGCTTTTGAAGCGGTCCGCATCGGGTCTTCCGGTGAATTACAATGGGGGGACCAGGCCGACCTGTGTCCCGACGCATTGTATCTCAAAATGACCGGTCAGAAGGCTGAAACGGTTTTCCCCGGCCTGATGCATGAGCCTGCCCATGCCCGAGATTAGCCGTTTCTTCGGCATCATCATCAAAATGTTCCTGGATGACCACAACCCGCCCCATTTCCACGCTGAATACGGCGACCAGACCGCGCTTGTCGATATCCGCAACCTTTCCATTTTCGCAGGGCGGTTGCCGCCGCGCGTGACCGGGTTTGTGATCGAATGGGCCACCATCCATCAGCAGGAGTTGCTGGATGCCTGGGACAAGGCCAAGGCACTGCAGGCCCCTGCAAAGATCGCACCACTGGCGTGAACTTGCTTCAGCCCTCCCGGCCCACCATAAGTGCCCGTAAATGAATAAAGTATCCATTTCGACATAGAGATTCCGTCCGCAGCCAAGGCGCGAGGAGGAGCCGTATCAATGGAAAGATCCGGCGTCGACGAGCAACGCCGGATGCGGACGGAAGATCATGTCCCT
>JBDREB010000452.1:0-2013 GCA_043820325.1 Planctomycetota bacterium
ACGATCATAGGAGATCTGGATTGCCCGATCAAGTCGGGCAATGACAGCCAAGAATAAGCCTGATGCAAATTATCCTTCTTCATCCGTCATCCCCCGGCTTGACCGGGGGATCCAGTCCTTTCATTCCGCTAAAGTGTTGCCCAAAAAATACCTTTGCACAACGCCAACCGGGCCGTATAATACCCGCGGTCATGGAAATTGGAGGAACAGGCATGGACTTCATCAAGGAACACCTGCTGGTCATCACGGCCGTCATCGCCGTGGTCGCGCTTCTACAGTACTGGCTCATCCCCCTCTTCAAGTGGTTCTTCTTTCCGGGCCGGATCGACATTTACGAGACGGGCAACCTGGAGGCCGGCTTCTGCGAACTGGGCCCCACCATCGGCCTGACGGGCACCCTGCGCGCCACGGGCGCCGACATGTTCGTGCGGCGCATGAAGGTGGTGGTGACCGACGCGCAGAACAAGCACTTCGAGTTCGAGTGGAATGTGTTCCGCAACCGCCCCATGCCCCGGCCCTATTTCTTCGCCTTCCCGCGCCATCAGAATTTGAGCATCGGGTAGACCGGCGCCGGCAAAAGAGCGGCATACGGCATACGGGAACGAAAGGCGTATCGGCTGACGATATACGGCCTGCGGCCCCGGTCCGGACCGAACCCCGTAAACCGTATACCGTTTCGCCTATCGTTTCCGTAAACCGGTATCCCCGATGCTCCCGGCTTTTCCTTTTGACATTCGGCCGGTATGCCTTACAATAGGCATCGATTGGAAAATACATGAAATACACGGATGATTACGAAGCCAAGCTGACCATCTGGGCAAGGGAATCCCGGGTCCATCCCCTGCCCAAATTCAAGGGCATCCCCAAATTCACACCGCAGAAGTTCAATTCCTACGCTGAATTCAACCAGTGGAAGCAGGCGCTGCTCGACCGGATCGCGGCCGCGGGAGGCCTCCAATGGACGAAGTGATCGCCCTGTGCGGGCCTGCAACCGACCCCAGGACCAGCAGGACATCCGGTTCCTTGAAAAGAAACAGGAACTCGGCTCATTGGTGTGACCCGTTCCCCGGCCATCCCCTCACTTCAGATTTCCGCGCCACCAGAACCTGAGCATCGGATAGCCGGAAGCTTGAAATCGGTTACGGTTGCGTAGCTCGAATCGGTATACGGCCGGGGTTGCGTCGGGGAACTTGATCCGGATTCCGGATCTTCAGCTCTTCAACCGCAACCGTCCACCGACCTACGATTCCAGCTACGCAACCGCAACCGATCCTGTTTCTAAAGCCCTTACGGCACCCGCTTCCCCGCCCCGGGCCCCATCCCCGCATTTTTTTCTGTTTTTTTAGTTGACATATCAACCATATTCCGGTATGATGGTTGACCTGTCAATCATTATTATCACAGGAGAAGCCGGTGAAGCGGGCGGAAGACATTCATCTCGGGCGGTGGGTCGGTATGCTCTACCGCCGCCGCGACATCTATTTCGACCACCAGCTCCAGCCGTACGGCATCGGCCCGGGCCAGTACCGCATCCTGCGCATCCTCTATCACCGGCTGACCGCCCACAACGAGGCCGCCCTCAACCAGCAGGCCATCGCCCGCGAAGTCAACCTGGACAAGGCGGCGGTCACCCGCTCCCTGAAAAAGCTGGAGACCCAGGGGTTCATCCGCCGGCACCGCTCGGCCGAGGACGGCCGGGAATTCTGCGTGGAGCTCACCCCCAAGGCGCGGCGGCTTGAGGACACGATGTGGAAGATCCGGCACCGCTGGTCGGAGATCCTGGGCAAGGGGTTGACCCTACAGGAGCAGAAAACGGCCTCCGAGCTCATGGCGCGCATGGCGGCCAATACCGATGAATTCCTGAACGCCCAGCGTAAGTGCCCGTAAATAAATAACCTATCCATTTCGCGTGCGGTGCAGAGTGATGGTTTGACAAACAGGTCAGGCACTGCCGCATCATTAAAGAGGTATAGCTGCCATGGTTGGCCCCCGCCACCAAACCCCGCACGCCCG
>JBDREB010000453.1:0-5608 GCA_043820325.1 Planctomycetota bacterium
TCCGGGCGTGCGGGGTTTGGTCGCGGGGGCCAACCAGGGCAGATATACCGCTTGAATGATGCGGCAGTATCCGGCCTGTTAATAAATCTATCATTCTGCACCGCACGCGAAATGGATAGTTTATTTATTTACGGGCACTAAGCGCACGGACGGGGTAGCATGACCAGAAGACCGAGCGACCGGTTCAACTTGATCATCATCGCGGTGCTGATCATCATCACCGTGCTGCTTGCGCCCCTAGGCCTCTTCTACCGCATCAAAACCGCCACCGCCGCCTGCTGCGGCTACCTGCTGGCCCGGGCCGGTTTTGCCGACTCTTTCACCACCGCCGATGGGCGGTTGCGGGATGACAACCGGCGGCTGGCGCTGCTCGTTGTGGAACGGGAGAACCGGATCAGCGCCCTCGAACGGGAGTTGGGCCACTTCGGCCGTGCCGCCGACCTGGGGCGTTCCGGCTGGCTCCTGGTCCCGGCCCAGGTGGTGTTCTACGATCCCTCCCTGGCCGTCAGCCGCATGTTGATCAATGTGGGTACGGCGGCCGGGATCACCGCCGGCATGCTGGTGCTGGACGGCGAATGCCTGGTCGGCCTGGTCGCCAACGCGGCCGAGTACTCGGCCGAAGTGCTGCTGGTCGATGACGCCCAATCCATCTTCCCCGTCTTCATCGGCCGGGACCGCCTGGCGGCCCATCTCAAGGGGGTGGGCCGGGGCCGGCCGCTCGATGTCCGTTTCGTCGATAACCAGCCCGAATATGCGGTCATTACCGGCGACAGCGTGGTCACCTCGGGGTATGTCCGGCAGGACGGGGTGGTGATCACCGAGAGCATCCCGATCGGGGCGGTCGTCAACGATCCCGCCAGGGACACGGAGCCGCACGACGATTACAAGCGCATCCGCGTGCGGCCGTTCGCGGTCATACCGGCCCTGCGCACGGTCTTCGTCCTCGCCGGACTGGGCACCGCGGCGCCTGCGCCGCCCGGAGCGCCGTGATGCATTCCCTGGCGTTCCTGGCGGTGATGGGGGGCACGACCGTGCTCTTGTATGCGGTCTGGCCCGCGGCGATGGTATTCGACCTTTGTTTCGTGGCCGCCCTGTATGTGGCCCTGCGCAACCGCCCCGCCGGAGGCATGCTCTGCGTATGGGTGCTGGGCCTCCTGCGCGGCATCCTCTCGGCCACGCCCGGACATTTTCCGATCTATTATCCCATCTTTTTCCTGGTGGCGGCCGGACTGATCGCCGCGATCGCGGACCGTATCCGGGCCGGTCACCCGCTGGCCCAGGGGTTGGTTGCGGCCTGTGCGGTCGCGGTCTATGTTCCCGGTCAGTTCTGGGCCGATCCCGCCATCACTGGCGGCAGTGGGGCCATTCTGCGCGCCTGGCCCGCGATCCTCCAGGCGGTGCTGGTGAACGCCGCGGGCGGTACGGTGCTCTTCCAGGTGCTTGGTCCGCGGCCGGCCCCGCCCATGCCGTCCGAATCGCCGCTGGAAGCCTGACGGGCGGGCGCCATGTTCGAACGGCGGTTGCAGACGCTGCTCCTGGGCTTGGGGGTGGCCTTCCTGGTCCTGGTGGGGCGCTTCTTCTACCTGCAGATCATCCGGGGCGACCACTACCTGAGCGTGGTGCGTGAGAACCGGCGCCAGATCGAGCATTTCAAGAGCCAGCGCGGCCGCATCCTCGACCGCAACGGCGCGGTACTCGCCCGCAACCGCCAGACCCGCGACATCGCCGTGGTGATGTCGCGGATCACCGAGCCGGCGGGGGGGCAGCTGGAATACAGCCGGCCGCTGGCGCGCCGGCTGGTCCGCAATCTGAACAGTGTGCTGGGTATCGGCGAACATCTGGTCTGGGCCCGGCTGGACGAGGTCTTCCGCACCATCGCGCGCGATTACAAGGGCGCGACCAGGCACGATCCGATCGTGATCTTCCCCGATGTCGGTGACGCGGTGGTGGGGGCGATCGAATTCAACCGGTTCGAAGGGCGCGGCACGGTGGGCGGCACCGTGCTGGAGGATCGTTTTCCCGGGGTCGAGATCACCACCAGCCAGGTCCGGACCTATCCTTATGGTCGCGAGGTCTGCCACATCGTCGGTTACACGGGGCTCATGTCCGATGAGGACCGGATGGTCTTCCACCGGGACGACATCGGCCCGGCCGACCAGGTGGGCAAGGCCGGCATCGAACGCAGTTACGAGGAAAAGCTGCACGGCCTGGCCGGGCAGCGCATGGTCGACAAGTTCATCCGTGACAACAAGATCGTCTACGAGGTCATCAAGGTGGAGATGCCGGAACCGGGCGAGAACTGCATCCTGACGCTCGACATCCGCCTCCAGCGGATCGTGCTTGAAGAGCTCGACGCCTTCCAGGCCCGCAGCAGTTTCCCCGTCCGGGGGGCCTGCGTCTTCGTCGATCCCCGCAACGGCGAGGTCCTGGCCATGGTCTCCTACCCGGTCTTCGACCTGAACTGGTTCATCCCCCGGGTCGACCCGGCCTTGTACGGCCAGATCGTGGCCGACCCGAGCCTGCCCTTGCTCAACCGGGCCGTATGCGCCTACCCCCCGGGGTCGACCTTCAAGCCGGTCGTGTGCGTGGCCGCGACGGCCGAGCACATAGCGATCGACAATGTCCTGTGCGTCGGATCGAAGACCATCGGCCGTTCGACATTCCGGTGCTGGCGGAGCTACGGCCATGGCGAGATCGACCTGGTCGGTGCCCTGCGCGAATCGTGCAATGTCTATTTCTATGAACTCGGCCGGGCGGTGGGCATTGAGAACATCCACAAGTATGCCGGTCTGTTGGGCTTCGGCGAATCCACGGGGATCGACCTGTTCCGGCCGCCGGGCCGCGATGGCGCCGGCAGCAATCCCTCCCGCGAATACAAACGGAGCCACAACCTCGGGCCCTGGACGCTTGGTGACACATTCAACACCTCCATCGGCCAGGGGTTGGTGGGGGCTTCCCCATTGCAGGTGGCCCTGATGGTCGGCCTGGTCGGCACCCAGGGCCGGCGGGTGGTCCCGCACCTGTGGATGGGGCGTACCGCCGCGCCGGAACTGTTCCGGGACCGTGTCCTCACCCCCGCCGCTTTTGAGGCGGCGCGGGAAGGCATGTATGAGGTGATCCACGATGCCAAGGGCACGGCGCGCAGCGCCTTCCACGCGCTTACGGCCATGGGCGTGGATTCATCGGGCAAGACCGGTTCGGCCGAGGTGGCCAAAGGCAGAAAAACCCATTCGTGGTATTGCGGGTACTGCCCCTCGGACGCTCCCGTCATGGGCTACAGCATGGTGGTTGAGAACGCCGGTCACGGCAGCGAGGCCGCGGTGCCCATCATGGCCGCCATCATGAACCGCATCTACAAGGATGACAAACTGCGTTTCGAACTCGGCCTGCCGGCGCCCCAGGCGCCGGGTTCCCGGACGGAAACGGATGCGGACGGGGAGACGGCGGTGCCCGCGCCCGATATCATCCCGGAGGAAGGCGTGCCGGCCGCTGAAAGCACGGATGAGATCCCTCTTATGATCATAACCGAATGAAAGGGTTTCGTATGCGCACCTGGCTGCTCGCTCTCCTGGGCATTGCTATCCTGGCCGGTTGCGGCGGTGCGTCCGTGGCGCCGGCTGCCGTCCCCGCGGTCCCCCCGCCGCCCCGTCCGGGCTGGGTCGATGCCGGCGGAGCCGCGGTGACCGACCGCTTCCCGGCCGCGGAATTCGCCGTGGGTACCGGATCGGCCGGGGGGCCGGCGGATGACGATGCGGTCCGGCGGGCGGCGGAGAACAACGCCCTGGACGAGATCAACCGTCAGGTGCGCGTCACGGTGAACAGTGCGATCCGGCAGGTCGACAGCGCCATTGAACGGTATGCCGGCGGCGCGGTGGAGACGGCACAGACCGCCGCTTTCCTGGCGGAGACCGTGAGCGCCAGTGCCGGGACACTGGCCGGTGCCGCGTTCGAGCGGTGGTATGACCCGGAGGGGCACCGGCTGCATGTGCTGGCCGCCGTCTCCCGGAGGGCCAACCGTGCCCTGGTCCTGGACAGGGGCACTGCCGCGGCCGCCGCGGGGGACCAGGCCGCGGCGGCGGGCTGGTTCACTGTCGCCCGGGCGATCGATCCATCCGATATGGACGCCTACGAACGGCTGGCGGGCGCCCTGGAAGCATCCGGGCGACTGGCGGAGGCGGCCGCCGTTTACGAGGATATCCGGGCCGCCGTGCCCGCGGGTGCGGTGCATGAACGGGCCGGTGAACGGTTGGCCCTGGTGAAGCGCCGGACGGGCGAGGCCCTGGCCGCCCGCGCGGCCGTATCGGCCGATCTCGCCGAGGGTACCCGTCTTTTCAAGGAGGCGCTCTTCAGCGCCCCGGATGAGGCCGGCCGCGTCAAGGTGGCGGCCGGTTTCCAGGCCTTTCTACTTGCGCGGGGTGCGGACCTGTTCGTCGATGGCGCCAAACGGTCCGGGCTGGGCCGTATCGGCGTGTTCGAGATCAAGGATGAATTCGGCCAGACCGCGCCCGCCGGGTCGGCCGCGGCCGACAAGTTCACCGCCGAACTGGTGCGCGCGGCGGCCGGCGCCGTGGAGGTGGTCGAACGGGCCCGGATCACGGACATCATCAACGAATTCGATGTCAGCGACCCGCTCTCCCTCGATGAGATCGCCCGGCGATTCGGTGTGCAGGGGATGATCGTGGGCACCGTGGGAAGGCGGCTGAACCTGCGCCTCCTGAACAAGGAGACCGGCGGCATCGTCGCCGCGGTTTCCGAGGACTGGTTCGGCGGCGAGCGGGGGCTGCAGGCCGTGTTTGCCGGGGCCGGGGCACAGGCGCCGGAGCAGATCAAGCTGGAGATCGCCGTGTTCGGCCAGCGCCGGGTCGGCCGGGACTGGATGAATGTGGAAGTGAACGACGGCAGCGTGCTTGCCTCGGGTGACCTTTTCAAGGTGAACTTTGCCGCCGACCGGGACGCCTATGTCTACCTGTTCTTCTACGACTCCCAGGGCGAGGCCTCGATCCTTTTCCCCGTGTCGGAGATTTTTTACGCCAGCAAGGTCAAGGCCGGCACCACCATCACCCTGCCGGCCGTGGAGGACGAATGGTTCTGGCTGGACGAGAACACGGGCCGGGAGACTCTCTATTTCATCGCCTCCGTGGAACCCCTGGCCGACATCGAGAAACTGCTCGGCCGCATGAAGGACGCTGGCGGCGCCCAGGCCATGGCCGCGGTGGTTAACGGCATGGGCACGCGCGGCCTCAAGGGCATAACCAAGGGCAAGACCGTCGCGGTCAAGGGCAAGGACGGCCGGACGGTCGAGAAAGTGACCGACCTCATCAAGGGTCTGGGCACGGCGGTCCAGGTCATCACAATCAATCACCAGTGAACAGGCCGGGCCGGGGAGTCGCAGGTCACAAGTCACAGGTCTCAGGTCATGGATCCGGACATGCGACTTGAGACATGCGACTTGAGACTCATGTTTTTAAGTACACCGCCCCACAATAAAGGGGTCAAAAGAGGGCGCGCCGGTACCACCGTGGCATTCTTTTCCGCTGTAGGGGCACGGCATGCCGTGCCCTCGCTTGCGCCAGCTTGTGGACGGAGTCGATGAAGATCCAGCCCGGGA
>JBDREB010000454.1:0-6399 GCA_043820325.1 Planctomycetota bacterium
TCCGCGTCCTGGCCAGATTATGCAGAAAGACGCGACAGGCGAGCAAGCCCACCATCGAGGAAATCCTCACCACCGCACTCACAAAGGTTGTCCGTCGGTTGGACAGGAGCCGCCTCTTGGCTTAACTTGATAGCTATGCCCTCTTACCCCCCCCCACCCTCCTTCTTTTTCCCTTGACTTAACCATCTTCCACATGACAATACTCTTGAAGGCATACCATGACCGAAGAATGTTGCATTTGCTACTTGCTACCGGGGATTGACCCACTTTGAATTCCATGGAACAATAACAAAGGCATAAGAAATTCGCATTGTAACACCAGTGGCTTCCGTGGCGAATCCGCTCAAGGTTTTTCAAATCCCCTGATCCGGGCCTCCTCTTCGACCGCATCCTGCTCCCGTCCGGACTCGCGGAGAAGCTTGGATCGCAGACGCCGGGCCTTGATGTCGGCCGGGTCGATGGTGAGCAGTTCGTCGAGCATCTGCAGTGCAGCATCGCCCCGGCCCTGGTCCGCGAGCACCGTCGCGTTCCGATGAAGCAAGTCGGCTTTGAGCACCAGAGCGCGGCTGTCCCCCGGGTATTTCCGGAGATGGCCATCCATCACGGTCAGCAGTGCCGGGAGGTTGGCATCATTTTCCATCAGGCGCGGGACCGCGGCCAGGGCGGCCGCATCGGCCGGCACCCCTTCGCCGATCCGGGACAGGTAGGACCGCGCCAGCCCCCCCTGTCAGCCCCACAGGCAGGCCGGCCCGCGCACCAGGGCGGTCTCATCGGCGTTGCGGGCGCCGCAGGCGAACGCCGTGAGTTTTCGCTCCGCGCTATCGGCTGCATCCGCCCCGCTCAGGCCGGCCGCAGCCGCCGCGCTCCGGCCGATGACCCGGTGGACGGCGGGCGCCAGCGGGTCGAGCCGCAGTGCGGCGAGTCCCGCTTCAAGCGCCTCCGCCGGACGGTCCAGCTCCATGAGGATCCGGGCCTCGACCACCCGGGACCCGGCGAAATCGGCGTGCCGCGCGTTCAGCCGGCGGACCTCTTCCAAAGCCCGCGCCGCGTATCCGGCATCCGGATGGGTCTGCGCTTCCTGCATCAGCAGGTGCATCCGGTAGGTCGCCGCCTTGAGACCGTCAAGGCAGAACAACCGGTTCGCCCGGGCCCGGCCGAGGTCCGTGAGCCGCTCTGCCGCCTGGCGATGTCCGTCCAAGGCCGCGGCCAGGGCCTGCTCGGCGCGCCAGGATTGCACGGTCAACCCTATGCAAATCCCCGCGGCGGCGATCACGACCGTCGTCGCGGCCAACCGGGCCGCACGGCCCGGCCGCACCAGACAGGTCCCGGCCGGTGCCAGCGCGGCTAGGGCCCAGACGACCGCGGGAGCGGCGTTGAACCGCATGCTGACACCCGCGGTCATTTCCACCAGCGCGGCCGCCAGCGCGGCGCCGGCCACGGCGCCCGGCCACGGCGCCCGGCCAGAACCGCGCGGAACAATCGCGGTAATAGGCGGCCATGACCAGGCCGAAGAACACCAGCCACAACAACAGCCCGGCCACACCCGCTTCGACACCGATCTCCAGGTATTCGTTGTGCAGGTGGTAGACATAATCGCCGAACCCCGCGGTCACATGCCACACGGGGTCGAGAAAGGCCGGCAGAAGGGCGCCGGCCGTTCCCGGTCCCGCACCCCAAGGATGCGCCTCGATCATGCGCAGACCGGCCTCCCAGCAGAACCGCCGGACCACGAAGGTGCCTCCCAGGCAGGGATAGGCCGCCGCGGCCAGGCCGCCCGCGGCCACGGCCAGGAGGAGCGCGGTCACCACCACCCACCGGCGGCGGATGGGCGACGCCGCGGCATGGAGCGCGGCAAGGGCGAAGACAACAGCCCCGGCGGCCAGACCGATGGCGGCGGCCTGGGAACGGGCGGCGATGAAAGCGCCCACAGCCGCCAGCAATCCTGTCAGGTGAAGGGCCAGCGCGCGGCGGCGGCCGCGCCGCGCGGCATCAAAGGCGTACCAGCAGCCCAGTCCGATCACAGGCACCAGCACCAGCCCGAACGAATTGGGATCGCCCACCGGGAAGACCATCCGGTATTCGACCGCCGCACCCGTCAGGACCGGCAAACCCCAATAGGCGGTCAGCCCCGTCAGGGCCAGCACGATCCCGACCCGGTGCAGGGCGGCCAGGAGCCATTCCCGGCCGGCCGGTCCGGCCGCCGCCGCGCGCACCACGGTAAACCAGACCGCACCCAGCGCCAGGTTCGACAGGCGGTCCCACGCATACTCCGGGTACGGGGACCACAGCACGGCCGCGCCGTTGGCGGCCAGGAACGCGGCCAGGACGGCCTCGGTCACGCCCACCCGGACCCGGCCGGACCCCCATACCCAGATCGCCAGCGGCCAGCCGATGAGATGGAACAGGTAGAGCTTGACCAGGTCGCGGTAGACGGGAGCATGCGGGAATGTAAGCGCGAAAAGCACCGCGGCAATGACCGTAATAACCGCCATGCGCAGGACCCGGTCGCCCAGCGCCGGTTGCGTTCCGACCGGCATACCGGCGGGACCGGTCATGGCGGGAGCCCTTCCCGCCGCATGCCGTGGAGGAGCGCGTCCCAGTCGGCCGGTGAAAGACCGTGACGGCGGCAGATCGCGGCGCGAACGGGCGCGCGGCCTGCCGTACGGGCGGCCAGCACCGCCCGCTCGGCCCGCCCCGCGGGGCTGGCCAGATCCTTTAAAACGCGATGCGCACGGACCACGGCCGCCCCCGTCTCCATCAGGAAGGCGGCGTGGGCCTCGGCGCCCCGCAGGTAAGTGCCGATCTTCCGCTCCGTGCCCGAGGTGCGCACGAAGACCACGGCCTCCGGCACGCCCCGCCGGTCGAACATCCCGGCATACAGAAGATCGGGTTCCTCAGGACGCCGGACCACCCTGAATTCCAGCCCGACATTGAAACGACCCGCGGCCTGGGCGCGGTAGAATGCGTTCTTTATGATCGCCAGGTCGCGCCGCCAGGCGGCCGAACCGGCCGTGAACCGCGGACGGTCCACATTGTAGGTATAAAGCGTCCGCACGAATCCCGGCCGATACCCGGGCACCCGCGTTCCATAGGCCGCGGCCAGGGTCAGCATGGCTGCAAGCCCGTTGCCCGCCGGCACGATGACGGGGCCGTCCGGGCCATTCACGGCCACGGGCATGAGGATGTGGCCGGAAACCTCCGCCCCCACCAAGAGCCGGCGGTCGCGATCACCGGTCGTGAGCACTTGTCACCCACGCAGGTGATCTCCGTCTGCAGACCGAGGTCGCGGTCCACATGGCGGAAGAGCCGGATGTCGCTTTCGACCGTACCCGCGAACAGCCGCCGGCCCGCGCCGCGCTTGTGCATCAGGCGGGCCAGGGCGTAGCCGCACCGGTCGCCGTCGAGCACCTCGATGCGGTCCTCCGCCCGGCGGTAGATGAGCAGGAAACCGCGGTCGCCGTCGCCGTCGACGGTGATGCCCGTCATGTCCCCGCACCGGCGCCCCATCCGGAAGAGGGCGCGGACCTGGGAGGGATAGGCCCGGAAGGTCGCCGCGGGAACGGCGCCCGCATAGGCGGCCGTCCCTTCGACCGCGGCCGCCCCGCAATCGCGGTTGATATTGGCCCCCCGCGGCGAGGCGTTCACCAGGCGCCGGGCCGGGCCACGCGCGCGAGGACCGGCCGGACCAGCCGGCTGAAGGCGCCGTTGGCCGCGTCCACGAGCAGAGGGCCGCGCACGCGGCCCTGTATGCATTCGACGATGCCGGCAATGAACGCGACGCGCGCCGCCCGGGCCGCGGCCTGCACCCGGCCGGCGCGGGGCACGGGACGCCCCCGGCCCGCGGCCAGCCGGAACATCCGGGCCGACAGGGCGAAATCACCGGCCGGCCCATCGGGCAGAAGCTTGCGGCCGTCCAGGAAGAACTTGACCCCGTTCTGATTGGCCGGATTGTGGCTGGCGGTCAGGACCACGCCCGCCCGGATGCCCCGGACGGCCATGGACCACGGGACGGCCGGGGTGGGGATCACGCCCGTGTCGTACACATCCAGGCCGCCCGCGGCCAGTCCCCGCACCAGCGCCGCATACAGCCGGCCCCCCTGGCACCGGTCGCGGCCGTCCTCCCCCGCGACCACGGTGCCGCCGCCCGCCTGCAGGGCGAAGGCCCGGCCCAGCAGGTGGGCCAGCCCCGGCGTGATGACCCCCTGGCGCTGGAACAACCGCACAGCGTCAAGGCCGGCGCCGGTGACCGGCCCGTCGGCCGTGCGGCCGCGGATGCCGTCCGTGCCCATGAACCTGATCCGCGCCGCCGCCAGGCCGGCCGCGATGGAACCGCCCTCCCGCCGCCGAGCACGGTAGGTCGCCATGCAGACCAGCATCGGCGGCGCGTTCGTCCGGGCGCAGTGGCGCGCAATCACCGCCGCATCGAGGAACCGTCCCGGCCGCAGGCCCGACCGGTCCCGGACCAGGAAAATATCACGCGCGGCCAGCGGGTCCATGCCCGGCCTCCCCGGCCACGGCCAGCACCTCGGCCGCTGCCCGGCCGTAGGGATCGTCGGCGCGCAGGGCCGTGAACAGGGCCTCGCAATCGGCCGCGCCCCGGCGGCGTAGCACCTCATCTTCCAGAAAGGCGGCCACCGTGTCCGCGATCCGGTCGGGCGACATGGCGGATTGAAGCAGTTCGGGCATGATGACCCGGCCGGCGGCGATGTTGGCCATGCCCACATTCCGGGTGTGCAGGAGGGGCTTGACCAGCAGATAGGTCAGCCACCCCACCCGGTAGCAGAGCACATGCGGGGTGCCGATGAGCGCCGCCTCGAGCGTGGCCGTGCCCGAAGTGATCATGAGGGCGTCGGCCGCGGCCATCAGGGCGTGCGTGCGGCCGCCGATGATGTCCACGGGCGGATATCCCGGCCGTACGAACCCCTTGAGATAGTCGGGCGCGAAACCCGGCGCCGAACCGGCGGCGAAGCGGATACCCGGAAAGCGGCGGTGGAGCCGGGCGGCGGCGGCCAGCATGGGCGGGAACATCCGTTCCACTTCGCGCGCGCGGCTGCCGGGGAGCAGCCCCACCAGACGGATATCGCCGGGGTAGTCCAGCTCCCGCCGCCAGTGCGGCCGGGCATTGCGATAGGGCGCAAGTTCACCGGCCAGGGGGTGCCCCACGCACACGGTCGGCAGACCGCTGGACCGGTAGACCTCCTCCTCAAAGGCGAACAGCACGAGCATGCGGCGGCAATAGCGCGCCAGGACCTTGATCCGACCCGGCTTCCACGCCCACACCTTGGGACTGATGAAATAGATGACCGGAATGCCGCGGGCGTGCGCCGCGCGGGCGAACCGCAGGTTGAACCCGGGGTAATCCACCAGCACCACCGCATCGGGCGGGTCGCGATCGAGATCGGCCACGAGATCCCGGAAGAGACGGCGGAAACGCCCCAGGCGGGTGAGGACATCCCAGAACCCCATCACATCCAGGCCCTCGAAATCCCACAGCACCGCGGCGCCAGCATCGGCCAGTTCGGGTCCGCCCATGCCCCGGACCGCCGCGCCCGGCGCGGCCGCCAGGATGGCCCGGGCCAGGCCGCCGGCATAATGGTCGCCCGATGTTTCACCGGCGATCATGAATATGCGGGGTACGCCGTCCGGCATCTGCCATTCCTGTCAAAACCGCCCGTTGCGACCGGAAGAGATTATAGCCGCGGCCGCCAAAAAGCAACGGTAAATACCGGCGCGGCACTTTATTGTTGCATTTCAGCCGCCGGCCCATATACTATGGGGCGTAACCCGGCTATGGCAAAGGAATACGCATGAAGATCTTCATGTATGTCGCCCTGATCGTCGGCGTGATCGCCACCATCGCCACCTTCGGCGTCCAGAAATACCAGGCGTATGAATTCTGGTACCGTCTGGTCGAGGAAGGCGAATTGGGCAAGGTGATGGACCGTGTGTATGTGGTCGCGGACGAACCCCTGGCCGATGCCCGCCGCCGCATCGTCGCCATGGTCAACAAGGCGGGCTACCAGGCCGCGGACGAGAATGTCGTTTTCCATGTCAAGATGCCCGGCATGATCTCCGCCTACTCCGTGCAGGCCTACCTGATCACGGACCCGGATGTCAGCCAGATCGAGATCACGGTCACCGTCAATTACGAGGTACCCGTCCTGTTCATGTCCAAGAGCGTCTCGGCCAACTGCACCAAGACCATACGCCGCTAAAGGCGCACGCCCGTCCGCAAACCCCTCCGCGGCCCCGGGGGCCATGTAAGTGCCCGTAAATGAATAAAGTATCCATTTCGACATAGAGATTCCGTCCGCAGCCAAGGCGCGAGGAGGAGCCGTATCAATGGAAAGATCCGGCGTCGACGAGCAACGCCGGATGCGGACGGAAGATCATGTCCCT
>JBDREB010000455.1:0-6090 GCA_043820325.1 Planctomycetota bacterium
TTGTGAGTAAATCTGAAAGTGTTTTGTTCTTTACAGGATTTGTTTTGCGAAGGGCAACAAAGATAGACTCCCCACGATTCTGGTTTATTGTTGAATCATCATCCTGCCAGATTTGAGGCATAGCCCCCGCAAGAATCTGGAATACAGGGCAATAATCCAAACTATGTGGTTTTGGTTTCTTTGCCCATTCATTATTTTGGGCAATATAGCATCCTTAACAAAGGGGATTCGTTATGGCGGGGACAAGAACCAATTTCATTCTCTGTGCGATGCTTGTATGTATCGCGGCCGGTTTGTTCGCCGGGGTCGGTGACCCACAGCTTAAAACCGACCACACCTGGTATAAAGGTGAATTGTCGTGTTCCGACTTCACGCGGCTCTTCGCCACCCAGGATGCATTGTACCAAAGCAAGACCGGGAACGCTGTCGATACCGATGAGGAAAAAGCCATTGTCTCCTGGTACTGGCGGAATCTTGTATTTTACCACACATTGTCACCGGTCGAGAACTATTGGGATCTGACCGCCGCCGCTTTGCGGGTTGAGGCCGACGGCGAAAGCGTGGAAAGCGTTGTGCGCGATTACTGGACCGGTCTGTTCTCCTACGGGTTCGCCCCGTGCGGTACGACCCACGCCCAGTTCACGGCCGAAATGGAATACCGGCTCGGCCATTGCCGCGGCCGGGTGGTGGGTGTTGCCCGCCATAACTCCCATGAGGCATTCCTGACCGGCGGGGCCTATGGTGCCGGGAAATGGGTGCTCCTGGACCATGATGAGTCGGGT
The DNA here is from genome assembly GCA_043820325.1 of Planctomycetota bacterium. Lineage (GTDB taxonomy): Bacteria > Planctomycetota > JBDREB01 > JBDREB01 > JBDREB01 > JBDREB01. Next base: position 783 of record JBDREB010000455.1, read on the forward strand.
ATTGTTTACAACAATCCAGCATCCCCGGATTACCTGTTGAACATTGCCGAAATCGTCTATTCCACATATACGCCCGCCACGGCCGGCCGTGTCGCCCGGACCAATGCCGCACGGGAGACCATCCTCGACAACGAAGGCGCTCCCACGGCCAATGGCGGATGGTTCATTTCGGGCGGGTATTTCCCGAACGCGAATACCGATGCGACCAGCTCCGATCTGTATGGCACTCTGGCGGATGTGAACCAGGTCGAACCCCTTTCCGGTTATGCCGGCGCTCCGCCGGTCGTTTCACTGCGGAAGGGGGAGAAGTTCCGCCGTTATCTGAAGCCGGGACTGGGGGCCACGACCTATGCCTTCTGGGGTCCCAATAATACGGATGGGTCACCGGGACCGGATAACGATAGGACCTGGGTCAACCAACCCCAGAACATGTACCAGGCTTCCGCCCACAATGGTTATCATCCGGCGCAGGGTGAATACGGGAACGGGTTATACACCTATACCCCCAACTTCAGCGACACATCCTACCAGGAAGGCGTCATCAGCGAAAGCGGCAGCCAGGTGACATTCTTCTTCTATTCGCCCTATGTGGTCTCCGGAACGCCTTCCGTTACCCCCATGTGGTCAGTCATTGATCAGTCCTGTACGAACGGCCTGGTGCTGACCGCGTCCAGCGCGGGTGTGACCGTGGATGTTTCGACCGATAGCGGCACCTCGTGGCAATCCGGCGGTACGCTCAACAGCACCCTGGATATAACCAACTTGGCCAAGGGGCATCACTCATATTTGTTGCGGTTCAATGCCGGCCCCTCCACGCTGGCCGGCAAGAATATCGTCATCAATACCGCCGTCCAATGCAACGACCGCGTGATCCCCCACCTTAAGGATAGCGGTTCCCAGATAACCTACCAGGCTTCGGGCAAAGCCGTGTTCGCCGCCGGGCCCAACTAGGACCAGGCACAGAAGTATGTGACGGCCGGCGCTTTCGGGACCAATTCGGTGACCATGACCGTCCCGGCCCCCGGCGGTGCGACCATTCTCGAGGTCTACGCGGTCGGCTGGGCCGCCTCGTCCGCACCGCCCACCCCCGGAGTCAATTATAATATCGATGTCGATCCCGGCAGTGGATGGCAGAGCGTCGTGTCCGGCTGGCAGATCACCAACCCCGGCTATGCTTCGGACGACTGGTGGTCCGAGTCGTTCTGCTATGGCAAGAAGGATGTGTCCGTTTCCGGTGCGAACAGCGTCCAAGTGCGGTTTACCAATGACGGCGGCAAAGCGTTCCGTAAATGCGAAGTCTATCTGGTCTATGCGGCCGATAATACAAGCGAAACCAAGGTCACCTTCTGCTGGGACGATGCCGGTGGCACGGGCAAGACCGCCAACCACACCTATGCGGCGGGACAGACCACGCCCGATTCGACCTGGACCGTGGCCACGGGAACCAGCACCGTGACCAAATGGGTTGAAACCGAGTGCATTGCGGTGGCGTTCGTCGATGTCGACGGCGATGGTATGGACGATGCCTGGGAGATCACGAACTTCACCAACCTGACCACTGCCAACGCCACCTCCAGTTATGCCGATGGCGACATTGCCAGCGACCTCCTCGAATATCTGGCAGGAAAAAACCCGAAGGCCAATGATTTCACCTCGGCCACGGACACCGACACCGACGGTCTGCCCGATTTCTGGGAGTTCTTCTTCTTCACCAGCCTGACCCAGGCCAACGGTACGACCGACACCGACGGCGACGCGGCCACCGACCTGTTGGAATACCTGGCGGGCGGCAATGCGGCCAACCCGGGCGCTTCCACCTACAACCCGGAAGTGAGCGACTTTACCGTGGCGACGGACTCGGATGGCGACGACATGCCGGATGTATGGGAATACACCAACTTCGGGGACCTGGCCGAGACGGGTGCGGCCGACAACGACAGCGACGGCCTGGCGAACAACCTGGAAGATGACAACAGCACCGATCCGCAGGACAACGATACTGACAATGACGGCCTGTCCGACGGCGCCGAGGTCAACACCTACCTCACCGATCCCCTGGATACCGACTCTGATAATGATGGTTACAGCGACAGCGCCGAGGTCACCGCGGGTACGGATCCCAACGATGGCAGTGATCATCCGACCACCACATCCAAGGGGAAAAGCAGCGGCGGCGGGTGCGGCGCGGGTGCGGCGGGGATGCTTATGGGCCTCATTGCCCTCTTCGGCATCGAACGGCGCACGCGGCGTTCCTGAACGCGATTGACCATGATCTTGCGAGGGGCGGTCCGGAATGGATCGCCCCTCTTTGTTTCTGCACGGGGAGGAATGCTATGATGCGCATGTACCCGCCAGACTCGTTCCCAGGTAGCCGCAGGCTTCAGCCTGCGTCCCATGCAAGAACGCAAGCTGAAGTTGCTCGGAACCCCGAGTTGCTCGGAATCCCGAGTACTCCCAGCACCTCGGGACGCGGCCGCGGGGCTTGCGCCTGCCATCGCCATGATGAAATTCATCCCTCCCCACGGGCGGGGGAGGGGAGGGTGAGGGGGATGTTCCGGTCCGCATGGCTCCTTCTCCTCGGCCTGGCCGCAACGGCCGGCGCTACCGACATCTATGTGAACCCCGGCGACGATGTGCAGGCCATTGTGGCGGGGATCGCGGCCACCGACGATGTGATCTTCAACGCCGGCACCTACACTCTGAACCATCTGGTCTTTAGCAACATGTACGGCACTTCCGGCGATTGGATCACGGTGCGGGCAGCCGACGGCGCAACGGTGGTTCTGCAGGGCAATGCGTCCTTTAACACCGTCGATTTCTACAATGCCGGCTACATTCACCTCAAGGGGTTTGAGATCAAGAACGGAAGCGACGGCATCAAGTTCAATGCCGATGTCACGGCCTCGAACATCATCATCGAGGACTGCTACATCCATGATATTACCGGGGTGGGCATCAACTCTCAGGGATTGACGGTATCGAATGTCACCGTGCAGGATTGCCGCATCACCTACGCCCCGACCTGCGGATTCTACCTGGGCCAGTCGGACGGGACCGGCATCGTCCACCACTGGACCATCACCCATTGCTACATCGCCTACTGCGGCGACATGACCACGGGCTATGGGATCGAGATCAAGGAGAACAGTTACGCCAATATCATTGAGGACTCGGTCTGGCACCATGTGGCCGGGAGTTCCCGCGCCGGGATCGCCGTCTATGCCACCCACCGGGCCGCGGCCGACCACAATGTGGTGCGGCGTAATGTGGTCTGGAATGTCCCGCGCTACGCCAATTCCACCACCACGCCCGGCATCTGGGCCAACGCCGACGCCCGTATCGAGAACAACATCGTCTTCGACTCGGGCGAGGGGTTCTACACCAATGCCAATGTGACCGCGGTCGACGACCTGGTGGTGGTCAACAACACATTCTACAACTGCGGCTACATCGGGCTGGACGAGAATGACGGCGCAAACTGCATCGCCGCCAACAATGTCGCCGCGTCCTGTGGTTATTTAGATCTCCAGGAGAAGACCCCCGCCCAGGGCTGGACCAATTCGAACAATATGGGCGTGAGCGCGGTGGCGTTTGCGAGTACAACCTTCGGCAATGCCAGTTTTCTCTACCCTGCCGCCGCCGGAGCGCTGGTGGGCACGGCGTCGGCGACCTACGCGCCGGGCGATGATTTCAATCTGACCGCCCGGCCGTTCGGCGGCACGGACGATGCCGGCGCCTACGAATGGACCCAAGCCGGCAACCCGGGCTGGACCATCACCGCAGACTTCAAGGACCTGTCCGGCGGCATCACGGACGCCGACGGCGACGGCATGGATGACACATGGGAGACCGGCCACGGATTGAACCCCGGCGATCCGACTGACGCGGATGACGATGGCGATGGCGACGGGGCCGTGAACCTGCTTGAATTCCTGGCCGACCGGGACCCCGGCTTGGCGGACTTTGATGCGTCCACCGATTCGGAACCGGACGGCATGCCCGACCTGGCCGAATTCGCCGCCTTCGGCAACCTGGCCCAGACCGGGGGCGGGGACTACGACAACGACGGGTACACCAACGCGGCCGAGATCGCGGCCGGCACGGACCCCAGGGACCCATTTTCCCGCCCCGCAAGCGGCAGTGGCGGTTCGGGCGGCGGCGGTTGTGTGGTGCAGGCGGACGGCGATCCCGGTGCGGCCATGATCCTGGCCGGCCTCTGCCTGATGCTGGGTGTACTGCGGCGGCGTCCGGCTATATATAACAGTGTCAGACAATATTCTTGACATAATTCTGTCGCAGCGTATAATTCCCGCGTACCACCCCCGCGGGGGGGGGCACCGCAAAAAGCATGTTCAGGCCCCATGCCTTGGGGCACCCCGGCGGCTGAGAATCGCTCTTCTCTCAAATCTGTAAACAAACCAAGTCCCAAATTTCCAACTGCGAGTTTTAAGGGCGCCTATTATGCGTCTTCCGCGGATCAAAGTTCCCGGTCATGCGGCGGCCTACCATGTTGTGACCCGTGCCAACGGCCGCCAGTTCAAACTGGGGCCGGAGCTCAAACAGTACTTCATCGACCTGTTACGCAAGCTGAAGGGGCTCTATTACATCGAATACGCCGCCTTCACGGTTCTGGATAACCATTATCACCTCATCGCCCGTATGTCCGACCCCAAAGACATCCGGCACGAAGAGGCCATCAAGCGTTGGAACACCTATCATGCCGGCACCATCTACTGCAAGAACGCCGCCGAAGAGAAGCATCGCACCCAGGTCGTGGAAGAGTTAACAGATATCTCAAGCTTTATGAAGCGATTAAACTACCATGTGAGCGTCAGGCACAACCAGATCGCCGAGACCGAAGGCACCATCTGGGAACAACGCTTCCGATCGAGCATCGTGGAAAGAGGTTATGCCCTGGTCCACTGCGCCGCGTACATCGAACTGAACGCCTTTCGAGCCTCATTGGTCCGCAAGCCCGAGGAGTATGCCTTTGGCCAAGGCAGAATAGTGACTGTCCCCAAATAAGGGCTTGACAACGGCGGCGGGCGGATATAATGGTTTACGGCATGAAAACAGAAGCCAATATGAAGAAAGAGCCCCATTACTCCGTGCCCAGGCTGAAAATGAGCCGGGACCGGGAAAATGCAGGAAAAATGAAAGGCACTGAATGGCGCGGATGAAACGGATCAAGATGCCCGGATGTACGGCCATGGCCTATCATGTTGTAACGCGGGTCAATGCCCGTCAATACCGGCTGGAAGAGGGTCTGCAGGAGAAGTTCGTCAAGCACTTAAAGAAGCTTAAAATG
>JBDREB010000456.1:0-14634 GCA_043820325.1 Planctomycetota bacterium
CCGACCCGGGCTGGATCTTCCTCGACTCCGTCCGCAAGCCGGCCACGCGAGGGCACGGCATGCCGTGCCCCTACAACGGAAAAGAATGCCACGGTGGTACCGGCGCGCCCTCTTTTGACCCCTTTATTATGGGGCGGTGTATTTAGTCCGTCCAATGCCGCCAGGTTCCGGACGACCACCGTTTCCAAATCCCGCCGGGCCCGCTCAAGATCATCGGGGTCGGGTGACCCACCCGCGCCATAGGCCGCATAGCGGTCGAAGAACGGAGGGAACGCCAGGTCATCAGACGACACGATCTCCATGACCCAGGTGTTGAACGCGACCACCGCTTCAGTGGAAGGGATCCGGAAGCTGATGGCGATGGCGGCAGCGCAGATCACGGCCGCCAATGCCAGCAGGATCCATCCCGCCACCCGTCCCCGCGTCAGGCTCAAACGCCGGTACCCCCCGGAGCGTCACCGGCCGCCGGGCTTGCCGCGCCATCCCCCGCCCGCGTATCGAGGACGAAGGTAACCGGCCCGTCATTGAGCAGTCGCACATCCATACGGGCGCCGAATACGCCCGTCTCGGTCCGAATTCCGGCGGCGCGCATGGCTGCAACGAACCGGTGGTAGAAATCCGCCCCCTTTTCAGGCGGGGCGGCATCCGTGAATCCCGGCCGGTTCCCCTTGCGCCAGGAACCGAACAGGGTGAATTGTGAAACCACCAGGAGGGCGCCGCCCGTATCGCGGATGGACAGGTTCATCTTGTAGTCTGCGTCCGGGAATATGCGGAATTTGGGGAGCTTCTCCACCAGGAGGGCCAGATCGTCGTCCGTGTCCGCGGCGGCCACACCGAGCAGGATCAGCATCCCCGGCCCGATCGTGCCCGTCACTGCGCCGTCCACCGTGACCGATGCTTCCCTGACGCGCTGGATCACGGCCTTCATAGTTAAAGGATATCCAACCCAAGAGAAGAACCGCGGTTAACCGGTCCCTTCCCGATCAGGCCTTCCGACTTTCCGACCATCCCGACTTTCCGACACCTGAGGGCTCAGCGGTCCGACCGCTCCGCTTCCTTGGCACGGCCGTAGACCCCCTTCTCCGTCCGTTCCATGAAGCGGATGATGTTCATGACCTCGGGGCAATACAGTTCATGGCCTTCCCGGATCCCGGCGGCCAAGGTGGCGAAATTGGTCTTTTCCTTGTAGATCAGGCGGTAGATCCGGCGCACCCTGGCCACGGTCTCCTTTGAAAAACCGGCCCGTTCCAGCCCCACCTGATTGATATTGCGGACCTTGAGGGGATGGCCGTCGGCCATCATGTAGGGCGGCAGGTCGGTGACGACCTTGGAGGCCCCGCCCACGAAGGCGTGCTCGCCCACGGTGACGAAATGGTGGATGCCCACCAGGCCCGACAGCCGCACCCATGATTCCACCGTCACGTGCCCCCCCATGGTGGTGGCGTTGCCCATGATGATGTTGTCCTTCACGATGCAGTCGTGGGCGATGTGCACATAGGCCATGATCAGGTTGCTGGAACCGAGCGCGGTCACCCCGCCGCCGAAGGCGGTCCCCTTGTTGACGGTCACATATTCCCGGATGGTGTTGTTGTCGCCGATCTCCACCCGCGTGTCCTCGCCGTGGTACTTGAGGTCCTGGGGATCGCCGCCGATGACACTGAAGGGATGGAAGATGTTATTGCGGCCGATGATGACCCGGCCCGCCACGATCACACCGGCATGGAACCGCGTCCCGGGCCCGGCGCGCACGCCGGGCCCGATCACGCAGTGGGGCCCGACCTCGACATCGCGGTCCAGTTCGGCCTTGGGATCAACGATCGCGCTGGGATGGATGCTCATGGTTTCGTGTCCCTGATCAGCAGGATACGGAGTCGCAGGTCCCAAGTCGCAGGTCGCAAGTCTTGATCTTTGTCTTCAACCATTAAACCTCTTCCTTTGTGTCCTTTGTGGCTGCTTAGTACACCGCCCCATAATTAAGGGGCCAGATCTCAATCATCATAATGACCCGATTCCGGAACGCTGGTTTAAGCCGGATCTTGTTTGGTAGGGGCACGGCATGCCGTGCCCCTACAGCGGAAAAGAATGCCACGGTGGTACCGGCGCGCCCTCTTTTGACCCCTTTATTGTGGGGCGGTGTACTTAATCTGCTCCGAACCATACCGATTCTTCCTCTTGTGCTCTCTGTGCCTCTGTGGCGGGTCCGCTCAGAACCCTTCCCGTATGTCCACCATGGCGAACTTGATGTCGGCTTCCGTGGTGACCTCGCCGTCCACGGTCGCCACGCCCCGCACCTGGCCGGTCCGCAGACGGTCGCGCACGACATCCACGCGCAGCATCAGCCGGTCGCCGGGGACCACGGGACGCCGGAACTTGACATTGTCCACGGTCATCAGGTAGGGCACCTGTCCCACCCGCTCCTGGGAACGCAAAAGCAGCACCCCGCCCAGCTGGGCCAGGGCTTCGATCTGCAGGACGCCCGGCATCACCGGCTGCCCCGGGAAGTGGCCCTGGAAGAACTCCTCGTTATAGGTGATGTTTTTATAGCCGACGATGTAATCGCGGTGATTGGTCTCCACCACGCGGTCCACCAGCATGAACGGGTACCGGTGCGGGATGACCTTCAGGATCTCCCGCACATCCAGGTGCCCCGCCTTGGTGTCGCGCTGGATGTACCGGGTCATTTCCTGGGCGAACCGCATGTTGAGCGCGTGCCCCGATTTGATGGCGATCACGCGCGCGTTGAACCGGTAGCCGATGATGAACATGTCGCCGAGCAGGTCCAGCATCTTGTGCCGGGCGAACTCGTCGGAGAACCGCAGCTTGTTCTGGATGACGGTATCGCCGTCGATCACCAGGGTGTTCTCGTAGGTCGACCCCTTGCCGAGGCCGAGCTCCTTGAGTTTCTGGGCCTCGCTCGCCAGGACAAAGGTCCGCGCCGGCGCCACCTCGCGGGCGAAGCTCTCGTCGCTGATCACCACCGCCACATACTGGGAACCGAACGAGGAATCCTGGTAATCCAGGGTATAGGAAAGATCGAGGTGTTTTTCCTCGATGGGGTGGGCCACGATGGAGGCGTCCCCCTCCCGTACGAACACGGGCTCGCGCACCTGGAAGACAAAGGTCTCCTCCTCCTGCTCCACGATCTCGGCTTCGTGCAGTTTCTCGAAGATCGGCCGGGCGCTGCCGTCCATGCCGGGAAATTCACTGCGGTCCATCTCGACCCGGAGGTTGTCGATGCCCAGGGCGTAGACCGTGGCCAGGAAATGCTCGATCGTCTCGATCGTGACCCCGTCCTGTTCCAGGCAGGTGCGCCGCATCTTCGAGGAGATGTTGTCGGCGCAGATCTTGATCTCCGGGTTGCCGGGCAGGTCCACCCGCGCGAACACGATGCCCGTGTCGGGCCGGCCGCCGCGGATGCGGACATTGACCTCCTCGCCAGTGTGGAGCCCGACGCCCTTAAACCGGACGGTGCCCTGGATCGTCTTCTGTTTGCGTTTCAAGTGCCGCGACCTTCCGTTCAAGTTCCTTGAGCCGGCGCGCCATGGCCGGCAGTTTCATGCGCACCGCCTCGCTGCGGCGGTGTTCCCCGGCCGGCCGGGCGGGATAGCCCGACACCATCTGTCCCGGCGCGATATCCTTGGTGGCCACCGCATGGCCCGTGACCACCGCGCCGTCGCCGATCCGGATGTGGCCGTGCGAACCGGAACGGCCGGCCATGGTGACATTGTCGCCCAGGACCGTGCTGCCCGAGAGCCCGGTCTGGGCGGCCACTAGGCAGTGCCGGCCGATGCGGACATTATGGGCCACCTGGACCAGGTTGTCGATCTTCGTGCCCGCCCCGATCACCGTGCGGCCGAATCGGGCCCGGTCCACGGTGACGCAGGCGCCGATCTCCACATCATCGCCGATCTCCACGATGCCGGTCTGGTTGATCTTGCGGTGGATGCCGCCGGTGGTCTCGTACCCGAAGCCGTCCGATCCGATCACGGCCCCGGCGTGGATGAGGACCCGGTCGCCTATGCGCGATCCGGCCAGGACCGCGGCGTGGGGATGAATGCGGCAATCCCGGCCGATGCGGGCCTCGCGCCCCACAAAGGCCAGGGGCATGATGAACGAACCCGCGCCGACGGTCACGCCGTCGGCAATGACCGCCTGGGCGCCCACGGCCGCGCCGGGATCGATCCGGCACCCGGCGCCGACCACGGCCGTCGGCGCGATCCCCGGGACCTGGGGTTCGGCCCGGTAACAAAAGACATCGCAGACCGCGGCAAAGGCCGCATTGGGACCAGCGCAACGCACCACCGCACCCGGGTATGCCCCCCGGGAGGCGGCGGGGTCCAGCAGCACGGCGCCGGCCCGGGTGGTACCAAGATGGGGCGCGTAACGGGGATTGGCCAGAAAGGTTATATCACCGGGGCCGGCGTGCATGATGTCGGCGACCCCGGTGATCTCAACCGCGGGATCGCCTTCCAGCCCACCACGCACCAGGGCGGCGATCGCATCCAGCCGCATGCGGGGCCCCGCTCACCGCGTCCGGCGGAACTTGGCGTTCATGTAATCGATGATCGGCGCGGTGACATCCAGTTCGGGCGCGGCGAAAAGCACCGGCTTCAGGCGGATCTCCACGACCACCTCCTGCAGCTTGGTGCTCATGAGCTGGTCCCCCGCCTTGACCAGGATGAGGTGGAAACCGTTGGCGGCCGCCCACTCGCGCACCGCGTCCTGGATGTCCCGGTAGAGGGCCTTGATGAGCTCCAGCTGGCGCTTCTCGATCTGGCGCTCCAGGGTGTTCTTTTTCAGCATGAACTGCATCTTGAACTCTTCCAGCTTGCCGGTGATGTCGTTATATTCGTCCGAATCCTCGCCGAAAAGCTGGCGCCGTTCCTGGAGCCCCTTGATCTGTTCGTCCATCTTGGCCAGGTCGGCGACCAGTCTGTCGCGCTCCGCTTGGAGCCGGGTGACTTCCTCCTTGTGTTTCTCATACCGTTCCGAGATGGCATTGAGGTCCACGACCCCCACGCGCAGTTCGGCCAGCGCGGGGGCCGCCAGGCCGAGGGTCAGAACGGCCGCCAGGGCCGCGATCGCACGCATCATGTTTGGACTCCTTTTGAAGTTAGAACGGCATCCCGAAGATGCCGACCTGGAACCGCCGTGTGTCATCGCCCTTTTCGGCGAACGGCAGGGACCAGTAAAACTCAATGGGTATGGGCATGCCGCCGGGGAAAAGCCGCAGGCCCATGCCGACCGACGAACGGACGCCGGTCGCGTCGAATTCACGCAGGGCGTCGATGGCGTCGCCGCCCTCGTTCCAGACCAGCCCCGCGTCGTAATAGAGGACCCAGTGCACCAGGTTCTTGCGGTAGACGGGGTCCCATTTCAGGGGGTACATGTATTCGATCCGCACCTGGCCGAAGGCATCCCCCTTCACATTCGTATCGCCGATATAGGGCCCGATCGACCCCCAGGCGAACCCGCGGACCGAACCGATGCCGCCGAGCCAGGAGCGTTCCGACAGCGGCACCGCCGTGTCGTCGCCCATCTCGTTGGCGATCTTGCCGCGGGCGGAGATGGACAGGACCTGCCGGGCGCCGTCGGACCGTTCACCGAGGGTATGGTACCAGGCCGCGCTGCCGGTGACATCGATGAACTCCCGGTTGGCGTTCAGGAAATCGCCGCCCATCTCGACGCCCATGCCGAGGGTGTAACCGGCGGCGGGAAAGAACGGCACGAAATACTGCTGGCGGTCGAATGCGGCGTTGAGCTGGATGCTGCGGATGCGCGTCATCCCCTCCTCGGCCTGGATGGTCACGGGGGCGCCCGCGTCGAGATTGTACAGGTCGATGTCCTTGATCCCCAGCCCGATGCCGGCACGCAGGCCGGGGTAGAACTCGCGGCCCACGGAGAGCGAGTTGTTGAAGTATTCGGTGTCGTACAAAGTGTAGCGCTCCTGTCCTTCAGCCACCCGGTAGGTGAAGGTGTTGCGGCCGTCGAAAATGCGCGGGTTGGTAAAGGAGAAGGAAAGCTGTTTCGTCACGGGACTGCCCATGTAATCCAGTGAAAGCTCGTGCGCCGCGCCCATGAAATGTCCCGTGAACATGCCCAGCACATCGAAGTTCTTCTGCATCAGCTTGAGGGTGCCGGCGATCTTGTTGCGTTCGTCGTAGGAGAGCATCACTTCGAACGCGCCCGTGTTGTCCTCCTCGACCTCGATGACGATGACCACTAGGTCGGCGCCGCTGCCGGGCCGGGTGGAAATGTCGACCCGCCGGAACAAGCCGATCCGGTTGAGGGCCATCTGGGCCGCCAGGACCTTGGAATAATTGAACCGCTCGCCCTTGGCGATGCCCACTTCGCGCATGACCACCTGGGCCTTGGTGCGGGTATTGCCGATCACTTCGATGTCCTGGACGAAAAAGAGCGTGCCCTCGGTGATCTGGTAGGTGATCGCCGCGGTGCGCTGTTCAAGGTCATACCGTTCCTCGGGAACGATGCGGGCGAACGCATACCCCATGTCGCCGTAGAGCTTCTTGATGCGCTGCATGTCGCGCTCGATCTCTTCCTGGCTGTAGTCCGCGCCCGGCGCCAGGCGGATCGCCGCCCGGATGCGCGACACGGGCAGAACTTCCTCGCGGTTGCCGGACACGGCCACCGGGCCGATCTTGTACCGGGGGCCCTCGGTGACCGCGACGAAGATGTGGATCTGGATGTCGCCGGAGCCGTACCGCTGCTCCAGATCCGGCTTGGCCATGACCTCATTGAGGCCGGGCACCTGGCCGGCCGGGGCGAACACCACCCGGTAGGCCACCTTGCTTTCCAGGTATCCGCGCGACCGGTAATACCGCCCGATGCGCTCCACATCGTCCGCGAAGATCTTGCGCCGGTAGATGCGGTCCGGCCACCAGCCGAAAAAGTCGGTGCGCATGACGCGCTTGAGCTCATACTCGGGGATCCCCGTGTTGCCGCTGAACGCCACCGCCTTGATGCGGGCCGGGGTGTTCTCCGTGATGCGGTAGGTGACGCGCACCCCCTCCGCGGCATCATCGACCCGGGATTCCACGGCCACATTGAAATAGGACTTTTCGATGTAGCGCTCCCGGATCAGTTCCAGGTCCCGCTTCTCCACGAAATAATCGAACAAAAAACCCCCGGCCTTGGTCTTGACCGTCTCGGCCAGGGTCGGGGCGTCGAACTTGGTGTTGCCCTCGAACAGGACCGCGGCCACGAACCGCCGTTCCTCGACCACGATGGTGATGTAGACGCCGTCAACGCGGTAATCCAGCTGGCGCTTGATATCCGCGAAGTACCCCATTTCAAAGATCCGGTGCAGGTCCTGGACCAACTCCTGAAGGTTCAGCGGTTCCCCCTCCTTGGTGCGCATCCGGCGCCGAACCATCTCGGGATTGGTGCGCACCGTCTTGAGGACCTCGATCTGGCGCACGATCGGGGCCGGGACCGCCGGGACCGCGGCCGCCTGCCCCATGAGCCCGCCCGTCCCGGCCATAAGGAGCAGCAGGCAGATCACGGCGGAGACTCGCATGGTCGCTGCCATCATTCGGCCTCCGATTCCTGGCGGGTGGATGCGTTGTCGAAGTGGAACTTCTTTTTCTCGTAGATCAGCTGGAACTCGCCCGTGGGACCGGTCCGGTTCTTGGCCACATCCAGGTCGGCCACGGCCGAATCCTGGGCCGTACCGTAGTAATCCTGGCGTGACATCAGGATCACCATGTCGGCATCCTGTTCAATGGCACCCGATTCGCGCAGGTCGGAAAGGCGCGGTTTCTGGTCGGTCCGACTGTCCACCTGCCGGTTGAGCTGGGAAATGGCGATCACCGGCACGCCCAGGTCCTTGGCCAGGAGCTTGATATGGCGGGATATGAAGGCGATCTCATTCTCGCGGCTGCGCACCTGCCGGTCGGACCCGCCCATGTCGCCCATCTGCAAAAGCTGGAGGTAATCGATCACGATCAGGGCCAGGTCATGCCGGCGGCAGAGGCGCCGGGCCCGGGAACGGAGGTGCATGATCGAAGGTTCGGGCGTGTCATCGATGATGATGGGCGCATCCCGCAGGCGGTCCATGCCCATGGTGAGGAGGCTGTGTTCCTGCTTGCTCAGGTGCCCCTTGTTCAGGGAATCGGCGTTCACGCGGGAATGCATGAGCAGGATGCTCTTGGCGATCTGCTGGGCGTCCATTTCCAGGCTGAATATACCCACCGGCTTGGCCTGCTGGACGGCCACGCGTTCGATGATGTTCAGGGCGAAGGTGGTCTTGCCCACCCCGGGCCGGCCGGCAATGATGATCATCTGCCCCTTGTCGAACCCGTTGGTGAGTTGATCGAGCCCCTCGTACCCCGTGTACAGGCCGCTTTTGCGCCGGCCCTCGGTGATCATCTCCAGGATCGGCTCGAACAGTTCGCCGATGCGGTAGCCCTTGCCGGGCAGCCGTTCGTCGGTGATCTCGAAGATCCGGCTTTCGGCCAGGTCCAGGATGGCGCCCGCCTCCACATCCACGCCGCAGGACTTGTCGATGATCTGCTGGGCGGCGTGCATCACCTGGCGCAGCACGCCCTTCTGGTGCAGAATGCGGATGTATTCGGAGTAATTGGCGGAGGTCGGCACGCGGCTCTGCAGGGAGGCGATCATTTCCGCCCCCCCCACCCGGTCGAAGACCTTGGCCGACCGGAGCTCATCGCGGAGGACCAGGACATCCAGTGCCTTTTCCTCCTGCCACATGCGTTGGATCACCCGGAAGATGACCCGCAGGCGCTCGTCGGAAAAGTCCACCTCCTTGATGACATCAAAAACCTCATCCACGATCTCGGGATTGAGGAGGATCGCCCCCAGCAGGGACATTTCCGCTTCGACATTGGCGGGAAGCGAGGGGGCGATCATGCCGGGCGGCTCCGCTGGCGGCCTTACTTGGCCACCACCCACAGTTTGAACTGGGCGGTATCTTCCCCGATCTTGACATCAATGGTGTAGATGTCGCATTTCTTGATGGGCTCGGCCAGGATCACATGCTTCTTGTCGATCTCGAAGCCTTCCGCTTTGAGCATGTCGGCGATCGAGGCGTCCGTGACGGAACCGAACAGCTGCCCGGTCTCGTCGGCCTCGGCCATGATCGTATAGGATTCGCGCGACCCGACCTTGGCCAGCATTTCGCGGGCCGCCTGGGCCTTGACCTTCTTCTCGTCCTCCAGCTTGACCTTGAGCTTGTTCACCCGCTGCAGGGCGGACGGCGAAAGGGTCTCGGCGAACCCCTTGGGGAGCAGGTAGTTGCGGGCGTAACCGGGCGCGACCTCGACGATCTCGCCCATCTCACCCAGATGATCGATGGTCTTGAGCAGTAAGAGTTCCATGGCGTGTCCTTTTCATTCCAGCGCAGTTTGGTTCATCGACCCCATCGGCATCAGGCGCCGATGAAGGGTGCCAGGGCCAGGAACCGCGCCCGCTTCACGGCGATCTTCACCTGCCGCTGATGTTTGGAGCAGTTGCCCGAACGCTTGGCCGAATAGAGCTTGCCGTGGCTGGTGAACAGCTTCGAAAGGACGGCGATCTCCTTGTAGTCCACCAGCTTGATCTTCTTGGCGCAGAACCGGCAGGTCTTCTTGCGGTCCATGATCTTCTTGCGCCACTTGCGGCGGGTCCGGACATTGACTTTGCGATTGACCATGCATCAGCCTCCTTTGTTGTCCTGGTTGATCGTTGGTTTAAAAAGGCACCGCGCCCGGGTCGTCGAAATCGGCATTGAGTTCGTCCGCCGGGGGCGCGCCGGCCGATGCGCCGCCGGGCACTGCCGGCTCCTCGCCCCCCTTGCGGCGGGCCAGGAAGGTGAAATTTTCGCAGATGACGCGCAGCTTGGAACGGGGCTCATTCTCCTTGGAGGTCCAGCGGTCCTGCTTGAGCCGTCCCTCCACCAGGACCTCCTCGCCCTTGTGCATGTATTCGGCGAAGGTCTCCGCCCGTTTGCCCCAGACCACGACATCGATGAACGAAGTTTCCTCCTTGCGTTCACCGCCCGTGTCGTTGTAGTACCGGTTCACCGCGAGGGCGAACTCGGCCACGGCCGTGCCCGACGGCACCCGCCGCAATTCCGGGTCGCGGGTCAGGCGGCCGACCAGAATGACCTTGTTGAACGATGACATCGTGCGTCTCCTTCAATCCCGCGGGATCATTCCTCGCGCCGGTGGCGCGGCGGACGATCGTCGTCTGTCCTGTCTGCATCGCCTCCGGCGGGCCTGGGTATGGCCACCCCGGCGATATCCCCGTCACGGCCGCGACGGCGGTCGCCGTCCCGGTCGCCGAAGCCATCATCGTCGCGGCGGCGGCGGCGGAACCGGTCCTCGTCGTCATCCTCGTCATCCTGGCGGGTCAGCATGCCTTCATCGCCAGCCTCCTTGGCGTACGACTCGTCGGCGACCCGCTCATCCATGACCAGGAAGAGCGCCCGCAGGATCGTGGGCGCGATCTGGAGCCGCAGCTCCATCTTGCTGATGTTCTGGGGATCCATCTTGAAATGGACCAGCACATACACCCCGCCGGGCTGTTTCTTGATCGGGCAGGTGAATACGCGCTCGCCCCACTTCCGCATGCGCACCACTTCCCCGCCCTGACGGGTGATCACCTCGCGAATGACCTCCTCCACCTTCTCCCACCCCTCGGTGGCGAGCTGGTTGGTCACAATGAACATGCCCTCATACAATCTCACGCTTGTCTCCTCTGTTAGTGTACCTGCATTCAGTTGGCCGTTTGAACGCACAGATCAATGCCGCCGTCGATCCAGGCGGTGACGGTATCCGCCGCCTTACGGACCGCCGCGTCGAGCATGGTACGCTCGTCCTCGCCGATGGGGCCCAGCACATGGGCCACGAGGTCGGTACCGGAGCCGGTCCCGATACCGATCCGCACACGCGGAAACGCGTCAGTGCCGCAATGGCCGATCACGGACTTGAGTCCGTTATGCCCCCCGCTGGAGCCGCCGCGCCGGGCGCGGAGCTTCCCCGGGGGCAGGTTGACATCATCCCCGACCACCATGAGCGACCGGGGCGAAAGGTCGTAATGTTCCAGAGCGGCCCGGGCCGACCGGCCCGAGCGATTGACGAAGGTCTGCGGCTCGAGGAGCACCACGAGGTGCGCCCCGCGCCGGGCGACGGCGGTCCGGCCCCGGAACCTGACCCGGGCCGGGGCCGCGCGGAACCGCCAGGCCAGTTCCCGCACCACCTCACAACCCAGGTTGTGGCGCGTGCCCTGGTGGCGCGCGCCGGGGTTGCCGATGCCGAGGACCACCTTGACGCCCATCGGGTTACTTGCCCTTCTCCTTGGCGGGAGCCTTCTCCTTGGCCTCGCCCTTGCCGTCGGCTTTGGCCTCGCCCTTGCCATCGGCTTTGGCGGCGCCCTTGCCGTCCTTGGCGGCGCCCTCGGCGCCCTCCTCGTCCGGTTTGGCCGTGAGCACCGTGGGCTCGGCGCCCTCGAGTTCCTTGAGCGACGCCTCGACGTTGGTCTCGGCCGCCACATCGACGGGCTGGACCACGCTCACCAGCACTTCATCGCCGGCGGTGACGATCGTCACCCCCGCGGGCACGACCGCGGCCGACACGCGCTTGACATCGCCGATCTTGAGGTCGCTCACATCGATCGTGATGCGGTCCGGGATCTCATGCGGGAAGCACGAGACCAGCAGTTCGTGCAGGTGCAGTTCGAGACTGCCGCCCTCGGCCACGCCCGGGGTCATTTCGATGCCCATGGGCTCGACGGGGACCCGGACCTCGATCTTCTCGTCCAGCCGGACGACACGGGCGTCGATGTGCAGCACCGCGTGGGTGATGACGTCGTGCTGGAGGTCCTGGATCAGCGCGTGGACCGGCTCGACGCCCGCGATAGCGATCTGGACCAGTTTCGCCTGGTGGCGCAGGACATCGTCCAGCTTGCGCCGGTCGAGGGTGAAATGCAGGTTCGCGAACCCGCGGCCGTAGAGCACGCCGGGGACACGGCCGCCGGTACGCTCCGCGGTGGAGGCGTGCGAGCCGACGGCGCCGCGCTTTTGGGCGTCCAGTTTGGTGATGGTGGTCGTTGCCATGGTCCTCTGTTCTCCTTGTTTAGATGAACAATTTACTAATGGACTCGTTGTTGTGGATGCGCCGGATGGCCTCGCCCAGGAGCTCCGAAAGGGTGAGGACCACCAGGTTGTCGAGATGCTTGCCCGCGAGGGGGATGGAATCGGTGACGATGATCTCCTGCGCCTCGATCTGCGCCAGGTTCGCCAGGGCGTTGCCGCAGAACACGGGATGCGTCACCAGGATGTTGATCGAGGCCGGTTCGCGCTCGCGCACGAGCCGGTAGGCCGACAGAAGCGAGGTGCCGGTGGAGATCATGTCGTCCACGAACACCACATGTTTGCCGCGCACATCACCGACCACCGTGGAGACCTCCACCTGCCCGTCACGGGTGCGGCGCTTGTCCACCACGGCGAAACCGGCGTTAAGCCGCCGGGCAAAGGCGTTCGACATCTTGAGACTGCCCGCGTCCGGGGCCACCACGCAGAGATTATCGAGCTTCTTGTCGCGGATATGCCGGATGAGGATGGGCGCGGCGTACAAATGGTCGACCGGTATGTCAAAGAACCCCTGGATCTGGGCCGAATGCAGGTCCACGGCGAGGATCCGGTCGACGCCGGCGCTCACCAGCAGATTGGCCACCAGCTTGGCGGTGATGGGGACCCGGCCCTCGTGCTTGCGGTCCTGCCGGGCGTAGCCGTAGTAGGGGATCACCGCAGTCACACGCTTGGCCGAGGCCCGCTTGAACGCGTCGATGGTCACCAGGAGTTCCATGAGGTTCTCATTGACGGGATGACAGGTGGGCTGGATGACGAAGCAGTCACTGCCCCGGATATCCTCCTCGATCACTACATTGATCTCACCGTCGGGGAACCGTGACACCGTCATGGCCCCCAAGGGTACCTGGAGGTAGGCCGCGACCTTGTCGGCCAGCCCGCGGTTCGCGTTCCCTGAAAAAACCTTCATGCCTTCGCCTCGTTCAAGAGGACCGCCTCGGCGGCCCGGAGTTCCGCTTCCGTGTTCACGCCCAGCACGCGCCGGGGATCGGGCGCCGGAACGGTCAGCACCGCCCGGCCGTCACCGATCATCACCCGGATGACATCGGTCAGATAATACTCGCCCTTGGCATTGTCGTTGCCGACCCGGTCAAGGGCGTCAAAGAGCGTCGCCGGGTCGAAACAGTACGACCCGGAATTTATCTCGCGGACCCGGCGCTGCGCCTCGGAGGCGTCGCGCTCCTCCACGATCGCGGCCATCCGGCCGGCCGCATCCCGCACGATCCGGCCGTAACCGGTCGGATCGGCCATCTCCGCCGTCAGCACCGTCCCCGCGGGGCGGGCGGCACCATGGGCGCTGCGCAGGTCGCGGATGACCGCCGGCGGTATCAGGGGCACATCGCCGCTCAAGACCATCAGCGTGCCCTGAAAACCGGCCAGTTCGGGCCGGGCCGCCATGACGGCATGCCCCGTGCCCAACTGTTCCGTCTGCCGGACCCAGCGGTAACCGCCGCCCAAGAAACGCGTCACCTCCTCGTGGCGGTAGCCCACGACGACGATGATGTCTTCCCGCAGGACCCCCGCCTCGGCCAGGGCATCCAGAACGAACGCCAGCATGGAGCGTCCGGCGAGGGGCACCAGTACCTTGGGGACATCCCGCTTCATCCGGGTGCCCTTTCCGGCCGCCAACACGACGGCTGCAGTCCGGCCCGCTGTCACCATAACCTTCCTGATACAGAGCAACAAATTACCCGGCAGGGATTTGAACCCCGAATGTCAGGACCAAAACCTGAAGTGTTACCGTTACACTACCGGGTAGTTAACGGAAAACCGGAGAAAAGGAAAGATTATATTGAATATATGTTATTGTCAAGGAAAAACTTACCGATGGGAGAGCGCCCATGGTGCGTGGAAATGACATCAGAAACCTCCCGAACCTGGTCCGGCGGTAAATTCCGGCCGATACCCCGGGTTCTGCGGGTACATACGGCCCGATCAGAATGGAATTTGACGCCCCCCTGTCTTGGAATTGAGCGCTTCCAATTTCAATTAAATCCAGCGCTGCCCCGTCAACCGGTATTGGTACCGGCCGGGGCGTCCCCCGCAAGCCCCAGCGCCTCCCGACTGCACGCAGTCCAAAGCCCCTGACCAAGGTCCCGGAGCCACTTCGCCGCATGGCGCTTGCGCCGGGCCCCTCTGTATCCGGGATTCAACCACTCATCATAGAATTTCCGCACATACTCCGACCGGCCCATCACCTTGCCCAGGATGTACTCCCGGACCTTCTGGCCCAAGCCACCGGTCTTGATCTCGATCCCCTTCTCTTTCAGCTCTTTCCGCATCGCCTCGGTTATGACCAGCCCATTGGTTTTGCCCTTGTGCGGTCTGGCACCGCCGGCATAGACAAGCGCCGTGTAGGTCTGGAGTAAACCTGCCAGGTCACTCTTGTCCGCGCCTACGCCTTCGGCTATCAGGCTCTGATCAATGAGCCCGTCTTTATTGCCTTTCTGAAGGTAATTGAGACTGCAGAAGGCGTAATCCTCGGGCTTTTTGACCATAGAAGCCCGGAATGCGTTAAGCTCGATATA
>JBDREB010000457.1:0-5144 GCA_043820325.1 Planctomycetota bacterium
GCGGACGGAAGATCATGTCCCTTCCGGGCGTGCGGGGTTTGGTGGCGGGGGCCAACCATGGCAGCTATACCTCTTTAATGATGCGGCAGTGCCTGACCTGTTTGTCAAACCATCACTCTGCACCGCACGCGAAATGGATAGATTATTTATTTACGGGCACTAACCACCCAAACCGGCCTATGGTTGATTCACGCGCCTGGCTGACGCCAAAAAGCGCCAAAGCATTTTCCGCCGGGATCAGGAAATCTGCCGTTCCCGTCCGGTAGGCCGCATGCTTCAGCGTGCGGCAGGTGTCCTGATCCCGCGGGCTGAAGCCGCGCGGTCTACCTTTGGAAAATTCCAAATGCTCCGCCGGCGGCTTTATGATTCCCTCTTGGACCGCCGAGCCCCGGCTTGGGTCTTGGTGGTAATATCATCAGTTCCCGTCCGGTAGGCCGCATGCTTCAGCGTGCGGCAGGTGTCCTGATCCCGCGGGCTGAAGCCGCGCGGTCTACCTTCGGAAAATTCCAAATGCTCCGCCGGCGGCTTTATGACCCTGCATGCAACGCAGCGTCTGCGTTAAGTCACTAAGTACACAAAGGGGAGAAGGTTTGGGTCAGGAACAATAACCCGTTCTTGCTTTGTGACTTCGTGACTTTGTGGCAAATATCCTGACCGTAAGCCGTTAAGGGCTCGTTAAACAATCGACGCACAACACTTTTCCCCTTGACCCCCCGCCCGGGGCGGGTATAATCAGGATCGATCAACAGCCGGCCGGTTTTGGCTGCAACGAGATGTGAAGAACGGATCGAGGAGAGATGGGCCATATGAGATCATCTGCATATCCAACACCATCCCCGACCATTGGGATGCTTAAAGCAGTACAGCATGTCTGATCCTGACCTCTGGCCGCGGGTGGTGCCGCGGGCCGAGCACACCCTGTCGCGCTCCGGCATCTCGGAAAGCGCGCTCAAGGTGCTCAACCGCCTGCAGCGCGAGGGGTTCATCGCTTACCTGGTCGGCGGCGCGGTCCGCGACCTCCTGCTCGGCCGCCGGCCCAAGGACTTCGACCTCGGCACCGACGCGCGGCCCCAGCAGATCCGCAAGCTGTTCCGCAACGCGCGCCTGATCGGCCGGCGCTTCCGGCTGGCCCACATTCTGTTCTATGACGAGGTTGTCGAGGTCGCCACCTTCCGGAGCCTGCCCGGGGCGCCCGGGACCGACGAGGGCACGGGCGCCGGTGTGCCCGCGCCGGCGGCCGGGGCCGGCGAGTACGGCAGCCCGTCCGACGACGCATGGCGGCGGGACTTCACGGTCAACGGGCTGTTCTACGACATTGCCACATTCGCCGTGATCGATCATATCGGCGGTCTCGCGGACCTCGACGCCGGCCTGATCCGCAGCATCGGCCCGGCGGCCGAGCGCTTTGTCGAGGACCCGGTGCGGATGTTGCGCGCGGTCGAGTACGCGGCGCGCCTCGGCTTCCGCATCGAGGACGAGACCGCCCAGGCGATCATGGCGCTCGGCGCCGAGGTGCGCCGGGCCGCGCCGGCGCGGGTCACCTACGAGCTGGGCGAGAGCCTGAAGACCGGCAGTGCGTCCGCCATTTTCAGCGGCCTCGAGGAGTACGGACTGCTGTCCCACATCGCGCCCGAAGCGCACGCGGCCCTGGCACAGGGCGGCGACGGCCTGCTGCCGGGTCTCCTCGCCGCGCTCGACGAGGCGGTGCGGGCCGGGCGCCCGGTCACCGAGGAGGCCATGTTCGGGGTGCTCCACCTGCCGGCGCTTCTGGGCACGATCGTTCCGGACGGACAGCCGGCGGCCGGGACGATGCCGATCGAACAGGCGGTGCGTGGGTACCTCGACACGCCATCGGCGCGCCTGGGGCTGTCGAACCACCGTACGCACATCCTGCGCTACGCGTTCCTGCTGCTGGCCCGGATCCTGGCGCCCCAGACGAACCGCGGGGTGGTCCGGGCGATTCGCAACGAAGCGTTCCCGACCGCCTGGCAGCTCGCCCAGTTCCTCGGCCAGGCGACCGGGCGGTTCGGCGGCGAGCTGGAATACTGGCGGCAGGCGATCGCCCGTGTCGAGGCGGGCGGGCAACCGGACCCTGAACCGGCCATGGCGGCGGGCCCAACCGGCAGGCGGCGGCGCCGTCACCGCGGCGGTCGCGGCCGTGGCCGCGGCCCGCGGACCCCGCCCGCAGGCGGTACATAAGCCGACCGGCAGCCCCCCCCTGTTTTTGTCTTGACAACATCCCCGTAACCCCTGCAATAACATGCGTCAAATCGTCTGAGCCACTTGCAAAACCCCCTGACCGCTTCTATATGTAGTGGTTATTCTTGTTGCCGCCACCACAGACCGTGGCTTGCTCGCTGACTCTTGGGGGTTTTGCAAGTGGCTCGTCTATTAAAGGCTACCGGGATTGAGAAAAGCCATGATTGCGTCAATTGATGACCACGCAGCGTCAAATATGGTGCGATAGTTCATTAAACATTCGGGAGTAGGGACACTCATGAATGGCGTTAACTTAAGCATGAACACGCCTTACGGCGTTAACTACAAACAACATCATAAGGCTATGAATGGTTTGTAGTTCATAAAATCCTGGTATTGGGACCAAGTTAACGCCATTCGGGACACGCAGGCTTGATGGACTCGCAGAAAGTCAAATTCTCCTCTTCTGGAGGGACGCGCCATTCGACTTGGCTCATGGCCTTGAGCGGAGTCGAAAGGCTCCGTCGCGTCCGTTCCTATTCCGCCTATGGACGGCATCCCCGGCCACGACAGAGCGTGGCCCTCCGTATAAGGTGGAACATGATCAATACGAAAGACTTTTTGCGAGAGCGTCATGCTTTACTGCTTTAAGCCTGGAGTGGTGGTACGAAAGCAAATGCTCTCCGATAAATAGGATCCCCTCATATGGAATTTCCTTGCCCGGATGGAAGGGGATGGTATAATGGGACGCGTGGCACCATGAGGATGCCGGTGGCAGTTCACCCGGTTTGATTTTTAGGGGTTTACACATGAAATGGTTATTGACCCTGGCGTGCATTGTTGCGGCTGTGGGCCTTGTCTACGGTGAATCATGGGTCTTCAGGAACCAGGAACTGCGGATCAGCATGAACGGGTTCGAGATCGATCAAAAATCCTTTGAGCGAGATGCCGATCACATCTATTTCTGTTCGTCCCGTGGGGAGGGTGACGACCATATCACCCTGTCGATATGGATCGAGAAGGTCGACCCGGGCGGGGACAACAAGGCGTGCCGGAATTATTTCAAGGCCCGCGGCGTGCAGGCGGGATTGCCGAAGGAGGAGATCTTTGAACTCGAGGTCGGTGAAGCCGCGGTGCTGGTGTGGAACATGGAGCTCATCGACCTCCATCGCAATGTGAACGCCTACCTGTCGGCCGGAACCATCTGGGTCGATGTCCATATTTCAAAAAACGGCCCCCCCGGAGAGGAACTCACCACCAAGATCCGCAAGGAATTGCTGGCCATGGTCGGCACGATTAGCCTCCGGCCGATGTGCGAGAATATGAAACGCGTGGCGGAGGCGACCAAACCCTATCGCGCCAAGGATTATTCCGCGGCGCTCACGCTGTACAACGCGGTGATTGAATCGGAAAAAACCAAGGCAACACTGGACCGCTCAACACTGCGCGAAGTCTATGTCCTCCTGACCCTGTGTTATGCCTTCACGGGGAAGGTGGACCAGGCCAAGGCCACGCTTGAGGCCGGCCTCAAGGATGACCCGCACTACCCCATCTACCTCTACAATATGGCCTGTTTCCATGCCGAGTCCAATGATGTCCCCCAGGCGATCGCCTGCCTGCGGCAGACCTATGCCAACAAGGATCACCGGAACGCAACCGAGGGCATCCCCGACCCCACCAAGGACGCGTCGTTCGCGAAGCTCTTGGGCAACAAGGAATTCATCCAATTGATGGCCGAAGTGGGGGTGACCACCCCGCCCCAGTCGACCGCCAAACCGCCCGCGCCGTAGCGCGGCCGGACCTTGAGTTGGGGATACCGGTGGACATAATACAGCATGAGTACCTTCAACTCCCGGCATTCAGTAAACAATGAACACATTGAAGGAATAAAGATGGGACAAGTGAAAAGATTGTGGGTTTTCCCGATAATGACGGTCTTACTGCTATGTTCCTGTGTCACCTCTCCGGTTGTATTACGCAGGAGTTGACCGACACACGCGTTTGTTAAGGCGGGACTGTATACGGCGCTTGACGATCAGGCGATCCACATGGGCCAGCCAAGAACCGGTATAACCTTATCCTTCCACCCGGGGCAGGTATAATGCGGGGGTGCGCAGGCAGATGAAGGGGAGCTGATGCTTGGATTGTGGGGCCCCAACTCCGGCGCCCGGGGCGGGTATGCCGTTCCAGCCCGCTCCATCGCATTGAATTTGCTGGTAAAGTTTGCTTGACTTACGACCATCGTTAGGTAAGATATCTTTACTAATGAGCCACTTGCAAAATCCCCTGACCGCTTCTATATGTAGTGGTTATTCTTGTTGCCGCCACCACAGACCGTGGCTTGATCGCTGACTCTTGGGGGTTTTGCAAGTGGCTCTAATGACATCGGCTGATACAGGAGGCTTGACCAGTGAAAATTCGCATGACCGGCACCTATCGGACGACCAGGGTCGGCGCGGAAACGATCCGGGCATTCATCCCGCACCCGCTTCCGCCCAAGGCCCCGCCGCTCGTCATCGAGGGCCATCTGGCCGGACTGCATGCCCAGGCGCTCACGGCGCTGGAACGGCTGGCGGGGGCCATGGTCCCCAGCGCCGAGTGGTTTCTCTACGGCTTCGTGCGCAAGGAAGCCGTCATATCCTCGCAGATCGAGGGCACCCAGGCCACCCTGATGGATGTGCTCACATACGAGGCCACGGACCGATCCCCGCACCCGGCGGATGTTATGGAGATCTGCAACTATGTCGATGCCCTGGCCTATGCCCGCGCCCAATTGGCCGGGCCCCGGAGCCTGCCCCTGTGCACGCGTTTAGTGCCCGTAAATAAATAACCTATCCATTTCGCGTGCGGTGCAGAGTGATGGTTTGACAAACAGGTCAGGCACTGCCGCATCATTAAAGAGGTATAGCTGCCATGGTTGGCCCCCGCCACCAAACCCCGCACGC
>JBDREB010000458.1:0-4404 GCA_043820325.1 Planctomycetota bacterium
CCCCGCCTTGAGGCTTTGACCAGTTCCCAGGTCCCGCCCAGGCTCCGGATCAGACCGCCGCCCCGCAGGTCTTCGCGGATGCCTTCGGCGATCCCCGCCTAGATGTATTTCCGGTAGTCCCGACGGGTCGTCTTGGGGTCGCGGCCGAATTGCCGCAGGACCGGACGGGTGGCCAGCCAGGTCCGCTTCTGCCTGCCCATGTATACCGCATGACCGGTCCACTGGTATTTGTCCAGCTTCCCCAGGTCTTGAACTATGCCTGCCCTGAAGGGGGGATAATATTCAGAGCCACTTGCAAAACCCCCAAGAGTCAGCGAGCAAGCCACGGTCTGTGGTGGCGGCAACAAGAATAACCACTACATATAGAAGCGGTCAGGGGGTTTTGCAAGTGGCTCCTTATGTCAATGCGGTAATGGAACTGGTCGCACAGTCGCAAAGTCCCAAAGGTCGCAAGGGCCGGATCAAGAAATCTCGAATATCGAACCCTTCGACTACGTTCAGGGTCCTGGACACCGAATATCGAATGTCGAAGGCAAGAGGAAAAGCTGGAGTTCTGGACGACCTTCCATAATGCTCTGCACCCCAACCATTCTTCCTTTGTGTACTTTGTGGCACTGGGAAGCGGAGTCGCAGGTTGCAGGTCGCATGTCCGGATCTGGATCCTGACCTGTGACCTGAGACATGTGACCTGTGACTCATGTGTATTCCTCTGTGGTTCTCTGTGGCCTCTGTGGCGAAGTCATCTCCGGCTTCTTTTCCGCGCCCTGATCGTCGCCAGGATATCCGAGGCCACGGGCGGACAGCCCTGGATGAAAAGCCCCTTGCCCTTGTCGGCGCTCGTGCAGCGGCCCACCAGGATGGCGTTGGGATCATCGGTCACCGTGTTCTTGTCGCCGATGTAGATCCGGACCGGTTCGTTGCCGTAGATCTGGCGGACCTCGCCGGCGTACCGTTCCAGGAAAAGCAGGACCGTGGCCATGCACGCACTGCAGGCGCCCGCGTCGTAGACCGCAACGCCGTCGTACCGGTAATCGAGGCTGCAGGGCGCGGGTTTGAACGGAAAACGCCAGTCGCGCCATCCGTCGGGGTGCACCGTGATGCGCTTGGTGTCGATCGTGCCCAGCCCGCGTTCGGCGCAGAGCCGCAGGATGGGGATCGCCGCGGGATCGAACCCCATCAATGTCGCGGCCACCGCGTCGGTGGCGATGCAGTCGCGGCCCGCCACTAAAAGGCCGGGGTGGACCGTGGTGCCCGTGGAAGGACCGAAACCCTCCATGCCCACACTGCCGTCAACAAAGGTCAGGTGGGGCAAAAGGACCGTCGCCAAGTCGGCGATGGCGATGTCCAGTGATTTGTCGGTATCGCCCTTGCCTTCCAGCTGGTGGTATTTCACCTTTTCCTTGCGGAAGAGACAGCCCTTCATGTTCTTGAGCCCCAGCGAGACCACGGTGTGCATGTGGGTCTTCATGACCGGGATCGAGACGATGAAATCGGCCGCGTGCACCGGGGCGCAGACGCGTGTGCGCCGGATGAGCCGCCCCGCCGGCACGGACACGGACACGGGCTTGTCATGGTCTAGGTCGATGAAGGTCACCCCTTTGGGCAGGCTTTCCGGTGCCAGGCCGGCGCTCGTGAACGCCTCGGCCGACTTGACGCCCGTGATGGGGCTGTCGCCGAGGAGGAGTCGGCCCACGCCCCGGTCCAGGAACCAGCGGGCCGCGGCGAGGATGACCGCGGGGGTGGCGACCACGCCGGTCGCGGCACCGGCCATGCGGCCCATATTCGGCTTGAGGAGGACGGTCTTGGAGCGGAGATCGGGCAGTTCGACCCGGTCGAGCAGGCGGCGCACCGCGCCCGCCGTGTCACTCCCCGTCCGTTCCACGAACACATCGGCCATGGTTCACCCGTTATAAGGACCCGGTCCGGCGGATGCCGGACCCAAACCAGCATGAGCATGGTACGACGCCCGGGGTAAAAGTCAAACGAAAATAAACGGGTTGGACATATCTGCCATCGCACCGGGGATCACCGGTGACCGGCCGTAAAAATTCACTTGACATGATCGCCCGGCCTCATACCATGCTACATTGTGATATTTTTGACCCGTGCATGGATGCAAGCCGCCCCCTTTCGGAAGGACAGGTATGAACACCACCCCCATCCCAGACACCGCCCCTGCGTGGCATACAGGCCTGGAGACCGAAGCCCTGCTCTGCGAAGTATCGTGGGAGGTCTGCCAGCAGCTGGGCGGCATCCAGACCGTGATCCGCTCCAAGGCGCCGGTGATGGTGCGCGACTGGGGCCTCTCCTACTGCATGGTGGGCCCCTTCAATCCCAGCCTCTCCCATGCCGAGTTCGAGGAATGCACGCCCACGGGCCCCTTCGGCAGCGCGGTCACCGCCCTGCGCGACCGCGGATTTGAAGCCTACTTCGGCCACTGGCTGGTGACCGGCAAGCCCCAGGTGGTCCTCCTCGATCCCCGTTCCATCATGAACAAGATCGACAAGGTCAAGTACTTCCTGTGGGAAAAGCACCACATCCCGATCCGTGAGAACGAGGAACTGATCGACCAGGTGGTGGCCTTCGGCGCGCTGATGGAGGAGTTCCTAGCCGAGCTCACCAAGGTGCGCAAGCCGGTCATCGCCCACTTCCACGAATGGATGGCCGCCTCGGCGATCCCCGCCATCCGCCAGCGCAACCTTGAAGTGGCCATTGTATTCACCACCCACGCCACCCAGCTGGGCCGCTATGTGGCCACGGCCGATCAGTTCTACTACGACCACCTCCCCTTCATGAACTGGGAGGACGAGGCCAAACGGTTCAACATCGAATCCAAAGTGCTCCTGGAACGGGCCGCCGCCCACGGCGCCCATATCATGACCACGGTGAGCGACACCACCGCCGAGGAATGCCGTCACCTGGTCGGCCGCGCGCCCGATGTGCTCCTGCCCAACGGCCTCAACATCCAGCGCTTCGCGGCCCTGCATGAGTTCCAGGTCTACCATCGCCAGTACAAGGAGAAGATCCACGAATTCGTGATGGGCCACTTCTTCCCCAGCTACACCTTCGACCTGGACCGGACCCTCTATTTCTTCATCTCCGGCCGGTACGAATACGGCAACAAGGGGTTCGACCTCACCATCGAGTCCATGGCCCGGTTGAACTGGCGCATGAAACAGGAACGCGTCAAGGCCACGGTGGTCTTCTTCATCGTCACCAAGGCCCCCTACAAGACCGTGAACTCCGAGGTCCTGCGTTCCCACGCCGTGCTGGAAGAGATCCGCGACACCTGCGAAGCGATCGAAAAGCAGGTGGGCCAGCGGCTCTTCGTGGCCGCGGCCGGCGGCGTGTGGCCGGAACTCAACGACCTGGTGGACGACTACTGGAAACTGCGCCTGCGCCGGACCCAGCACGCCTGGAAGAGCCGCGGCCTGCCCACGATCGTGACCCATATCATGGAGAACGAACACGACGCCATCCTCTCCCAGCTCCGCAAATGCCAGCTGTTGAACCAGCCCGAGGACCCGGTCAAGGTGGTCTACCACCCCGACTTCATCAACGCCCACAACCCGCTTTTCAGCATGGACTACGACCAGTTCGTGCGCGGGTGCCACCTGGGCATCTTCCCCAGCGCCTACGAACCCTGGGGCTACGCGCCCCTGGAATGCATGGCCCTGGGCGTGCCCTCCATCACCAGCGATCTCACGGGTTTCGGTTCCTACCTCAAGGCCAACATCCCCGACCACGATCAGAAGGGCTTGGTGGTGATCAAGCGCCGCCAGGCCTCCTTTGACCAGTCGGCGAACGAACTTACCGACTGGCTCATGCGCTTCACCCGCTACGACCGCCGCGAGCGCATCGCCATGCGCAACGCCGTGGAAAGCTGTTCCGACCACTTCGACTGGAAGAACCTGGGCCGCTACTACGCCGAGGCCCACCGTATGGCCCTGCACCGGTTCAAGGCGGAGCAGAGCCCGAGATAAGACCGGGAGTCACAGGTCGCAGAGCCTGCCCTCCGGCTTGACCGGAGGGTCGCAAGTTTCAGGTCAGGACCGAACCTCGGTCATCAGACAAAACCGCCACGGATTTCACGGATCGCAGATTATAATCAGGCTCCCGGTATCTTTCGCCGACCTACTCGATCCCGGGGCCCCTTCCGTCTTTGCCCCGCGGGCGGGGCGGGAACGGACCTGGACTTTCACGCTCGCTTGCCCCGCGCCAGTCCCGAAACCGGACCGGCGCCAGGCAACTCCGGCGCGTCGAAAGTGCTCGCCAGGCGGAAGCCGTTGTTGTTGTTCGTGTCGGCGGGTTTGTTGTTGTTGCGGTTGGCACAGCGCAGATTGTCGTCATTGTTGTTCCAGCTCCCGCCGCGCAGAACGCGGTTCCCGTTTTTGCGGCCCGTCC
>JBDREB010000459.1:0-10243 GCA_043820325.1 Planctomycetota bacterium
GAAATCGGCCCTGGTGCTACTCTTTGCCACACTGGAGCACAAGCGGCTGAAATGGCAGGGCGTCAGTATGAAGTCTGAGATCTACGACAAGGTGGCTGCCAGTGCTGAAGCGTGCCGCAAGCGGCCGTTCAGATGGAAACTGGCCCAACGGATTTCCGCTTGACATGAGCCGATAAGGATACAATTCAATGCCGTGCCTGGAATTCAATTTCCACCAACTTTCGGCACGCCGCCTATCAGGGTGGCTGAATGTGTCAACAATCAGTTGGCACGCAAGGAGACCCGTAGAGTGAAAAGAGAAAGAAAGGCGGCGGAGATGAAAGAAAGTGAATCAAACGGTCCTATCGCTGACCACGTCTGGAAGGATGTGAACCCGGTGCTGGATGATGCCATATCCTCACTCCCGGCACGCTATCGCAACGTAGTTGTTTTATACTACCTCGATGGCCATACACGGAGAGAAGTGGCGCAGGAGATGGGTTGTCCTATGAAGACGATAGATACGCGTCTGGCGCGTGCTCTCTCTAAATTGCGGGAAAGTCTGTCGCGGCGTGGTGTGGTGGTGAGCAGTGTAATGTTGACGAGCTTTCTTACCGCAAGAACCGTGGATGCCGCTCCGATGCACTTGGTGGAAACATTAACTGCAGTTACGACAGGTCGTGCCATACCTACAGATTCGGTTCTATCATTGACGGATGGATTATTAAAAACGTTATTTTGGGTGAAGGTGAAGTTGACGGCGGGTATTGCTATGGTTGTAATAGTTGCGGGTGCCGTGATTGGTCTTGGCGCTCATACGCTCCTGGCTGAGGAGTATGTTACGGCAGTTCCCCAAGACGCAATAGAAACTGCGGGCGAATCTTTGCTGAAAGAAATTGAACAATTGGAGAAGGATACCTTCCCAGGTGCTATCATGGGTTGGGGGAATGCTCAACGAGATCAAGATCCTCTTGCGACGGTTTTTTCTGGCATCCCAAAGGAGGATGAAGCCCAAGCGGGGGTGATCCCGTACAAACGCCCTTGGTGCACATACACCACTCCCCGCAGCGCACCCTTTGAATCGGAACGGACAGATTCCTTTAACTGCGTTGCCACGCCGGGCGAACTTGAGCCCATAAGCGTCAGCCTGTACTGTCTTACGGATTTGTCGAACATCAAGGGTTCGATTTCCGACCTTATGGGGCCGGAGACGATCCCGGCTTCAACAGTGACCGTATATAGCATCTACCAAATACCGATGCCATGGACTTGGGAAGACAGGTGGATGGATGGTCGGCCGAGAACTTGGGAGCGCGTTCCCAACCTGATGCTGGACGTTCCCGGCGGGCTTCCCGGCAAGGCCGGCGAGTCCCGCCAAATTATCTTCGACGTTGAGGTTCCTCACGATGCAAAGGCCGGGGTGTATACAGGACGCATCGTCATTGAGACCGATAAGGGTGCTGTCTCGCGCGAAGTGAATGTGCAAGTACTACCGTTCCGACTGTACAAAGCTGACGAGGAATGGCATCGCGGCATGTTCGGCTCGCCGCGGAATATCCAAGACGCCCGGTTCCAGATCAAGTGGGGGATCAACAGTGTTGCGGCGTGGTGGTGGGATACCCATTTCCTCTTTGGAACAACGCATGGCAAGTGTAACGCGACCGGCGATATATTGCTTGCGAAGGATGGTGAAAAAGAAATGATTGGGCCGATGCTTGACATATGGAAGGAAGCCGGCTTCAAGCATTGGGTCTATTTCTTGATGGATGGAGGCTTTGGAAACGCCGTGACGAAATGGTGGGGAATTCCAACCTATCCGAGTCCAGAGTACGAGCAGAAGTACAGGAGCACGCTGATGGATTTTCGGAATGCCTTAAAAACCCAAGGACACATTGAACCCGTTTTTGTCGCGAACGACGAGCCGACCAATCCGCGCTATATAGTTGATCGCATCCTGAACGAGATGAAGTGGATTGACGATGTGGGCGGAAAGAACTACTGCGTGGTATTTCGCAAGGACGATCCCCTGTTGTTCGCAGGGAAATCCTTCCTGCAAATGTGGGTTTCAAACAATCCCAGCCCTGAAAAACTGGCCATCGCAAAGGGAAGCAATTGTACGCTGGCTACCTACCGGGGTGGGCACTGGCAACGTAAAGTGGCGGAGGTGCGGTTTCATTTCGGATACAAGTCCTTCTGGTTCGATGCGCCGCTTACATTCAGCTGGACACACGATTGCAACTATGGCGAAGTGGATCAAAAGAACCGGTTGAATGATTTTGCTGGAGGAAATCTCGGCGCTTGGCATACAAGTATTTTCTTCGACAAAGAACGTCGCCCCGTTCCCACATTAAGTATGCTTGCTATTCGGGAAGCCATAGATGATCGCTTGTATCTGGAAACTCTCCGAAAGACCGGCAAGGCTGAAGATTTTCTAAAGAAGATAAAAGAGCAGATTCTGGAGAGATTCAAACCCGAAGGGCCTCACAAGTATAAAAATGTTCCGGACTGGGCTGACCCGTGGACTTATTGCTAGGCGGTACAGACAATGGATGGTCACAAACCCGTGTTTATGGATAGTTGGCGTGAAGAGGTCATCAAGGAAATTATTCGTGTTGGCACAACATTGGGGAAATGAACAGATTAGGAGGAGTTTGTATGAAGGTCATAGCACACAGGTTGCGAGAAATCAGCCATCCAGTCCATCGGATGCTAAGCGAGTTGGGTTATCGGGACTTTGTCGCGGACGAGGACTGGCGCCACAATCTGATCTCGACTACATCTGTGGAATACATGCCTGCGCGCAGGACTGTAATGTGCGGTCTCACCTCATTCGCCAACGATCTTATGTACGAGTTCGATCTTGCGACCGGTAAGTTCATTAGCCTCAACTACCAGAAAGTGAGCGAGAAGTTTGAGATCAAGATACACCGATCGTTGCATTGTATGCGCGACGGGCGTGTAATGGGGGCGACGGCCTGCCTGCACCGGGAGGACCAGCGCCTGGAAGCCCCGGGTGGTCGGATTTTTCTCGTCAATCCCGCTACACGCGAGTACGATTTTCTCGGTATTCCAGTGCCGCGTGATTATATCCAGACCATTACCGTGGACGAGGACCGCGGACTTGTTTACGGATTCACATATCCGGTGTTTAACTTCTTTGTGTTCGATATTGCAACGCGAAAATGCCGGCGCGTGGACTACATGGGATCTCTGCCTCACATTGTAGCGTTGGATGATTGCGGCGGTTACTGGGCGACGTGGAGCAATCGCACACATAATTTATTCCATTACAACCCGGATACAGATGTCATTAAATTCTATGATCATTCCTTTCCCATGACCCCAAAGTCGTGCAACTTGATGGTCCCGGATGTCGGACCGATTGTCCCAGTGGCCAATAGTGGGCAAGTTCGACCGCAAAAGCGTTGGCCAAGTTTTGGCGGAGGACCGATTGATTCCATGGTCAATGGCGGGGATGGATATTTGTACATCGGCGAATCGTTCGGAAACTTGGACCGTCTGGACCCCAAGACCGGCGAGATCGTGAACCTTGGCAAACCGACCGAGCATACGCGTTTGGCCGCAATGGAAGTCGGAGCAGACGGACGTCTGTATGGAGTGTCTGGTTTTTTTGGCATATGTCATTTGTTTGCCTATGATACCAAACGAGGAAAGTTCGAGGACTTCGGTCAAATCGTTGACTCCCAGTCCGGCGTGCCGCTATTCATTGGACATGATATGTGTTTTGTGGGCGATCGGAGAATCATTATCGGCGAAACAGACACTGCCGACCGAGCCGGATACTTGTGGGAGTGCGCTTTTTAATCCTTGCGGCTGATATATGAAGGAAACGCCCGAATGAACGACAGGCCGGACTGGACTGATCCTGGGAACATGCGTTGGGCGTGGTGGGGGATTGAGCCGTGCTCCGCGTACCGGCGAATTGGACACAAGGTGGGCGCAGTCATTGGCGGGGCGCATTGGCTCGATGATTGGTACAATCGAATTCATTCGGAAGATACAGTGCGCCGAATGGCCGACATCGGCGTCACCTGTGCCATCACCTATTTCTACAAGGGCTTTGGCCTGCGATATGAAAAACCAGAGATGAAACGTGCGAAGAAACTCGTGGATGTCTGTCATAAATACGGCATCCGCGTGTTCGGCTATACGCAGTTCGGGTCAATTTACCCGGAGACATTCTACGACGAAGTTCCAGCGGCCAAGGAATGGATTCAGATAGATGAAAATGGAGTTCAAAGAACTTGGGGGGGGTGTTATTATCGTTTATTCCCGTGTTTCAATAAAAACGAATTCGTTTCATATGTGAAGCGGTGCATGGAGTACGGTGTCGAGACTGTCGGTCTCGATGGTTTTCACTTCGACAATTCATATTCGGCGCCCTGTTACTGCCGGACATGCCTATGCCGGTTTCGTGCGTATCTGGCCGGAAAATTCCAAGATCCTCGCGAACGATTTGGCATTCCTTCGTTTAAACACACGCGCATACCTCCAACCGAGACGATCACGACTGGTTCGATCCAAGACCCGGTGGCCCAAGAATGGGTCCGTTTCCGCGTTGAAGGACTGGCGAATGTGGTGAGCGAGCTTCGCGACCACGCGCGAGCGTTGCGATCCGACGTCGCCGTGCTGTTCAATCCGGCCTTCCCCAGATTGGATAATGCAGCGGCGGAGAAAAGCGTTTCGCCTTGGCATTTCGGCCGTCAAGCGGATCTTCTTTGGGCTGAAAACCGTAACTTCCCGCGCATTGATGATAAGGGACGAGTGATCCACCAAGTCAGCGCGTTTAAGCTGGGACAAGCTGCCGGCTATGGAGTTATGTCCACAACCTGGCTTGGGATTGGCGAGCGTGACGGGCTTCCCAGTGATGCTCGCCAAGTTGCGCTGATCATGGCCGAGTCCGCAGC
This sequence comes from Planctomycetota bacterium, assembly GCA_043820325.1. Classification (GTDB taxonomy): domain Bacteria; phylum Planctomycetota; class JBDREB01; order JBDREB01; family JBDREB01; genus JBDREB01. The sequence continues at coordinate 4,908 of JBDREB010000459.1, forward strand.
CTTTGGCGGCGTTGCCGGGACGAATTGGGCTTTGCGTCCCGCGGATCGGGGACGCGCTTTCCGCATAGACGAAGGATCGCTCCAGAAATCTCTTGCCGAATATTTTCATTTCATGGAAAAACACAAGCATCTGTATTTCAAAACCCGCACATCGGCGCAGGTGGCTTTGCTGTATTCGTCGTCGTCAATAACCTTCAACCACGCAGAATCACATCCCGCATATATAAGTATGGAACAATTACTGCTCCAGCGACACATTCCCTACGATGTCGTTTTCGATGAGGATATCGAGAAGATTTTAGGATATTCTATACTGATTCTGCCGCATGTTGTATGTTTGAGCGACAATCAGATCGAAAGAATTCGTCAATTCGTGCGTGATGGAGGCGCGATTTTCATAGTCGGCAACTGCGGCGAATGCGATGAAAACTTCAGGGAAAGGCGAGTGGGAGGATTTGATGGTATCGCCGAGACTCGTGTGATTCGGCATCCCGGTTTTTTAGCGGGTGTCAAGGTTGATGAGGGAAAAGTATCGCTGCATCCCCACGCCGAGAAGATTGCGCGGATGATCGAGCGGCTCCTTGGTGATCGAATGGATGTTCATATACAGGCCCCGGAGACAGTCATGGCGGACTTCCGGAAATCAGAATCCGGACTCATGACCGCGCATTTTGTGAATTATCGCAATGAAACTTCGGCGAAAGGTATCAAGATCACGCTGCGCCGCGAGTGCATGAAGGCGCATTTTCTCAGCCCCGAAGTAGCAGGTAAAAGAGAATTGTCGGTGCGTCTCGAAAAATCCGGTTATAAAGTGATGATTCCTCCGTTCCAAACATATGGTGTCGCAGTTCTGACGATGAAGTCTGGTTCTTGATTAATTTTTGGCGAGAATAAGGTGTCTTAAAAAGGGCCTATTAAAAAACCACCGAAAAATCACCATTCCGGCGCGCATTGTGCGCGGGAGGGCGTTTTTTATGCAACCAGAGGGGCGTTGCAGCGTTTGTATGATCGCACGATCGCTTGCGTCCTGCTTTTTTGCTTGCATGCAGCCCGTTTCCGGTTATTGATGATGGTTTTGATCCCCCGATAAAGCATCATCGCGGTAAAAAGGAGCAGATATGCGCAAGGTAAAGATCGGCAGCGTGACGGTTTCCGGGGTCTGCATCGGCGGCAATCCTTTCAGCGGGTTTTCCCACCAGACCGATGCCCGCACCAAGGCGATGCTGGCCTACTATACTCCCGAAGGCATCAAGGACGCCCTGCACAAGGCGGAGGCGGCGGGCATCAACACGGTTTTCGCGCGCACGGACGATCATATCTTCAACCTGATGCGCGATTACTGGAAAGCGGGCGGCAAGCTCCAATGGTTCGCGCGGGTCTGTTCGGCCGAGGACGACCCGGAAGGGTGGCGTACCTGGATGAAGAAGGCCGCCGACCTCGGCGCTTCGGGCGCCTACATGCACGGCGGGCAGACCGAGTTCTGGTTCGCCAATGAAAAGTTCGATGTGCTCAACGAGGCCGTGGCGCTCATGCGCACATGCAAGCTCGGCGCGGCGGGGCTGGCCGGGCACAATCCGTTCGCCCACGCCTGGATCCGCGACAACTTGGAGGTCGATTTCCAGATGTGCTCCTACTACAACCCCACCGACCGCACCGCCAGCCCGCACCACCAGTCCGTGGGCGAGAAATGGCGCGACACGGACCGCGAGGTCATGCTCGCGCTCATCGCCACGATCAAGAGGCCCGTGGTCCACTACAAGGTCTTCGCGGGTGGCAACCTGCCCGTCGTGGAGGGGTTCGAGCGGATGGGACGCACCATGAAGGCGACCGATGTGGCCTGCATCGGCATGTTCCTGGGCGACGATCCGGATATGGCCGCCAAGGATGTGGCGCTTTTTGAGAAGCATGTGGACAAGGCGAAGCCGGCCGGCAGATCCGGCCGCAAGGGCTGACCGCCAGCCGTGAAAGGCGCGCATGAAGTACGATGATGAGCTGAAGCGTATCCGCAAACAGGCGTTCCGTTCCGTCTACCTGGTGGACACGGCCGAACTCTTCTTCCGCGAGGAATTCCGCACCGTGCTGGCCACGGCCTTTCTGGGCGGCGGCCAGGGCAACCAGTCCACCTATGGCGGCCGTACGCCGGGGCGCGAAATCATCCAGGAGGTCACCGCCACCTCCATGTTCAGTCCGCGGCAGATCGTCCGGGTGACCGAGGGTATGACCTTTCTTGGCGCGAACCTGGCTTGGTTCGCCGAATACATGGAGCAGGTGAGCGGTGAAACGGCGCCCGCGACGATCCTGCTCATGGAGGACGCGCTGGGCTCGGGCCGCGGGCAGTCGGATGCCCTGCGCGCCGCGCTGAAGGTGGTCAAGGACCTGGACAAAGCGCACGGTCTTGTCCTGGATGTGCCCGAGGTGAATAAATACAAACTGTCCGATTGGCTGGTGCGCCGGGCCCGGGAGGCCCATGGCGTCACCCTGCGGTCGGCCGAGGCCGGCCTCATCATCGACAACACCGGCATGGACCTCATGCGGCTCGATCGGGAGATGGAGAAACTGGCCACCTTCATCCTGCCCCGCAAGGAGATCAGCCACGCGGATGTCAACGCCCTGATCCTTTTCGACCGCGACAATACCATTTACGAACTGCTGGATGCACTGGGCGTACGGGATGCCGACGCCACGCTCCGGCATTTCCGCCAACTGCTCTTGACCGACAACAAGGCGAAGTTCTTCATGGTCAGCAGTATCTACGGTCACTTGAAGAAACTGCTGCGCGTCCGGCAGGGGCTGGCCGCGGGCCGGCCGCGCGCGGAGATCGGCGGGGAACTGCGCGTGCCGCCCTACTTCCAGGATAAATTGTTCCGCCAGGCCGCGGCTTTCAAACCCGAAGAACTGGGCGGGCTGATGGATGCGGTGACCAAGGCCGACCGCATGTCCAAGTCGGGGGCCGATGCTGAACGGGTGGTCGAACGGCTCCTGCTCATTGTATGCGCCGGGGCGCACCGGCCCGCCCTGGCTCTGACGGACATGTATTGACACCCTATTGAAGCGGGACAACCGATGAAAATGTATTTCTGTAAATGCGGGCAGGCGGTGACCGAGGCCGAGATCAACGTCGGGATCGCCGTACGGCTCGATGACCGGGTGCTCTGTTTCCGGTGCATGCCCGGCGGTCGGCCGGACGCCGTCATCAGTCGGCCGGCGGTCGAAGCGGCGGCTCCACCGGTGTTGTCCACGCCTGCACCCGTTGCGCCCGCCCCGGCGGCCCCGGCGACCGGACCCGATGCCGCGGCGGAGGTCCCGCGGGAGATCGATACCACGGCCACGCCCCTCGGCGGCACGCCTGTGCCGGCGGCGGCGGCCCCGGCGACCGGGCCTGATGCCGCGGCGGAACCCGTGCCGGAGACCGATACTGCGGCCACACCCTCGGAAGGCACGCCCGTGCCTACGGTCCCGGCCGCGACCCTGTCCCCCGCCGTACCGGCGGTCGCCGCATCCATCCACCCGGCCTCGGCCAGCGCCGCCCGCCGCCGTATGGGGGGCGGCAGCGCTTCGGGCAGCAGGCAACGCGCCCAGGAATCCGGGGCCGACGCTGACGGTGAAGCACCACCGGAGGGTCTCATCGCCCGCTGGAATGCCTATACCGGCTCCGACAAGGCCAAATTCATATCCTTGACCATTTCGACCCTGTTCGTCCTTGCGGGCATCATCGTCTTTTTCGCGCGCGGCGGCTGTCATATCGGTGAAAAGGCGAAGGTCAATGTTATCGAGACTGCGGTCAGCCGGATGCTCATGGACGCCCGCCAGTTGAACAGCGAGGCCATGGGGCAAATGCGCGCCGGACAGTACAAGGAGGCGGAAACAAAATTTTACGCCTCCCAAGAGCTCTATTGGAAGGTCTTGGATGAAGTTCGGAAGCGTGGTCTGATCCCCGAGGAACAGGCCGAAGCCCAGTCCTATGAATATATCGACGACGAATGCACACGGATCGGGCCCAATCTCCGCACCTGCAAAGAAGAGATTCTGAAAGCAGAGGAGCGGCTGAAGGGCCGGTACCAGGACGCCAAGTGAATTCCCTGATCGATCCCGTCCTGTCCGGACCGCTCGATCTGCCGCCCCTGGTGATCGGCGGCCGGACCTTGGCAACGCCCATCCTGCTCGCGCCCATGTGCGGTTTTACCGACCGCCCGTTCCGGGAATGCGTGCGGAGTTTCGACGGCTTGGGGCTGGCCTACACCGAAATGATCAGCGCCATGAGCCTGGTGCGCCAGTTCAACTGGAAAGTTGAGATCCTGCTGGCCACCAGCGCGGCCGACCAGCCGCTGGGCATCCAGTTCTTCGGCCATGAACCCGACATTATGCGCGAAGGGGCGGCCGTTCTGGCCGCCCAACGGCCGCTGGTGATCGACATCAACATGGGTTGCTCCAAACACAAGGTGGTGCGCCGCGGCGGGGGCTCGGCCCTGCTCGCCGACCGGCCCCGCGCGGCCGCCATCGTGCGGGCCGTGGTCGCCGGTGCCGCCGGCATTCCGGTGACGGTCAAGCTCCGTTTCCGGCCCGAGCCGGACTGGCTCGATTTCGGCCGGGCCATGGTGGACGCGGGCGCCGCCGCCCTTACCCTCCACGGCCGGATGCCGGGCCAGGGATTTTCAGGCCATGCCGACCTGGGACGCATCCGCGACCTGGTCGCGGCCGTGCCGGTGCCCGTGATCGGCAACGGCGACATTTTCACCGTCGCCGCGGCCCGGGAGATGTTTACGGAGACCGGGTGCGCGGGCGTGATGATCGGCCGCGGCATCCGCAAGAACCCCTGGCTGCTCTGTGATATTAACCGCGACATCCAGGGGCTGCCGCCCGCGCCGCCGCCCGTTGCGGAGGATTACCGGGCCCTGTACGAACGCCACCTGGCCGGGACGCTTGAACTCTACGGCGCCAAGATCGGCACGGCCCATTTCCGCAAGTGGACCGCGCAGTATGTGCGGAAGATCAAGGTATGAGTCGCAGGTCACAGAGCCAGCCCTCCGGCTTGACCGGATGGGTCGCAGGTCCCAAGTCGGAGGAGAATGGGCCCGGGACCAGGGCCGGCCTTCGGCTAATGGTCGGAATGTAAGTCGGAAGGGTCGGATAGCCTGATAAACCCGTTGGCCACTGCAGTCGTGATTCGGAACTTCGGCCGTTGCCGTTGAAAATTGAATATTGACGGACTCGCAAAAAGGATCTTTGTCATGCTCCACAGGTCCCGGGACGGTCCTGCCGGTGGTAACCATGCTTCCTCGCAAGTCCTTGTAGCTGCGGGGCTTGACCCCGCCTCCGGATGGGCGACCGCAAGGGTC
>JBDREB010000460.1:0-7137 GCA_043820325.1 Planctomycetota bacterium
GTAGGGGCACGGCACGCCGTGCCCTCCGCCCAGTACGCGGCGAAGGGCACCGGAGATATGGAACCGATCCCGCCCCGCGCTCTTCATCCGCAATCCACCGGGATGAGCAAAGGTGCAAAAGCACCACTGTCCCCAACTCCGGCTGTCCCCAACTCCGGCTGTCCCCAACTCCGGGCCAAGGTCCACCTCGCGGGCCCCAAGCGCGACTACGAGTGGCGCATCACGGCCCTTCACCGCGCCATGACGGCTGGCATCAGCGATGTGGGGATCGGCGTCCTCTTCGGCCTCTGCGACTGGCGCTTCGAACTCCTGGCCATGCTCCAGCATATCAAGAGTCTCGAGGAACGCTTCGGCGTGGGGCCGCACACGATCAGCGTGCCGCGCCTGGAACCGGCCGTGGGGTCGGACCTCGCCAGCTAGCCGCCCCATGCCGTGTCGGATGTCGACTTCCGCAAGATCGTGGCGATCCTGCGCCTGGCCGTGCCCTACACCGGCATTATCATGTCCACGCGCGAGACGGCCCGGATACGGCGTGAAACATTCGCCCTGGGCGTTTCGCAGATCTCGGCCGGCAGCCGCACCAATCCCGGCGGGTACACGGAGAAGGGGCACGAGGAGGACGGCGGCCAGTTCATCATGGGGGACCACCGGCCCATGGACGAAGTGATCCGCGAAGTGGCCGCCATGGGCTACATCCCCTCCTTCTGCACCGGCTGTTACCGGCTGGGCCGTACGGGCGGCGATTTCATGGATCTGGCCAAGCCGGGGGAGATCAAGACCCACTGCGACCCCAACGGTCTTTCCACCTTCGTGGAATACCTGCTCGATTACGCCTCCCCCGCCACGCGCACCGTGGGCGAGGCGTTGGTGACCGAGGCCATCAGTGCGATGCAGGGCGTGGCCCGCACCCGGGCCGAAAAGCTCGTGGCGCGCGTGCGCGCCGGGGAACGCGATGTGTATTGCTGAGCGGACGGGGAGCGGAGGCCACAGATCGCACAGATTAAGAACGATTATTGTTCGGAGACGGAGAAGACTCACCGCAGACGCAAAGTACGCAAAGAATATGTTTGGGGTTGGGAAAAACACATCATGATCGAACCTCGGGCTTCTGACCTCCGACCTCGGACCTCTCTGGTGTATTCAATCGGCAATCGAAAATCGGCGATCGGAAATGCCAGATGATGCTTGACCCCGCCATGTCCCGCGCGGCCATCGAACGCTGGCTCCGCGCGACCGACGCCGGCCGGCTCGATGAACTCTGGCGCACGGCCGACGCGGTGCGCGCCGCCCATGTCGGCGACGCGGTCCACCTGCGCGGCTTGGTGGAAATATCGAACCACTGCGTCCGGGGCTGCGCTTACTGCGGCCTGCGCGGGCCCAACGCCCGCCTGGAACGGTACCGCATGACCGCGGAAGAGATCTTTGCCTGCGCCGACGAGGCGGTGGCCTTCGGATACGGCACGCTCGTGATGCAGGCGGGCGAGGATTACGGCCTGACCCGCGACTTCATCGCCGGCGTGATCGCGGCGATCAAACGCCGGACGCCCCTGGCCGTCACCCGGAGCCTCGGCGAACGGCCGATGGAGGACCTGGCCGCGTGGCGTGCGGCGGGCGCCGACCGGTACCTGCTCAGGTTCGAGACCTCCGACCGCGGGCTCTACGACGCGATCCACCCGCCCCTGGGCGGGCAAGTCTCCGACCGGCTGGCCATGCTGGCCGCGGTGCGCGACCTGGGCTACGAGATCGGCGGCGGCGTCATGATCGGCATACCGGGCCAGACCTATGCCATGCTCGCTGGCGATGTCGAGGCCTTCCGCTTGTACGACTTCGACATGCTCGGCATGGGGCCCTACATCCCCCACCCCGACACGCCGCTGGGGTCGGGCGCCATCGCACCTCCTGTGGCGCCCGGCGACCAAGTGCCCGCTGACGAACTGATGACCTACAAGATGATCGCCCTAACGCGTATCGTCCGGCCCGACGCGAATATCCCCAGCACCACCGCCCTGGCCACCCTCAACAAGGCGACGGGCCGCGAATTGGGACTGGCGCGCGGCGCCAACATCGTCATGCCCAACCTCACGCCGCCGCGCTACCGCGTGATGTACGAGATCTATCCCGGCAAAGCCTGCATCAATGAAACGGCCGAGGCCTGCCGCCATTGCCTGTCCCAGCGCATCCTCTCCATGGGCCGCACGGTCGGCACCGGCCCCGGCGGCCGGAAGCGGAGGGGATGATACGGGTGTACATGCGTTACCAAAGGGGTTTAGGGCCCCTGTCTTGTTATGTGGGGGAGGGATTTCACGCCGGCTGAAGCTTGACAGCCCATCCTGAATATCGGTTTTTAGCGATATTTTACTTGACAAATCGGTAAAAATGGTTAATCGTTTAACCATTGTTGTACTGAATTTGAGTGCCGGGCAGGATGCAGAGGCGAACATGCTGAAAACGGACCGGATCACGATACGGGAGCTGGCCGCGAAGGCCGGGGTCTCCGTCTGCACGGTCAACAATGCGATGACGGGCAGGGGCCGGATGAGCGAGGCGACCCGGCGAAAGGTGCGCGACGCCGCCGCCAAACTGGGGTACCGGCCCAACCGGATGGCCCAGGCGCTGGCGCGCAACCCCATCCGTATCATCGTGGTGCACCCGGATGTCTGGCCCGGGTTTTACGGGCCCCTCGTCACGGGTGTGGCCCAGGCGACCCGGGACTTGGCTGACCGGAAAGTTTCCGGGACGGTGCACAAGGTCCCGGTCAAGGCCGATGGGAAGGCACTGCTCACGACGATCCGCCGGTTCACCGCGCCGAAGGGGAATGAGAAGATCGGCGTCATTCTCTGCCCGGGGCACGAACGCTGGTCGGCCATGACCGCCCACCTTGAAGCGGCGTCCATCCCGCTGGTCCTTTTGGGGCTCGACCTGCCGGGGGCCGCGCGCGTGGCGCTTGTCCGGCACGATGCGGTCCGCAGCGGCCGGATCGCCGCCGGGCTCCTCGCCCCGATGGTCGCCGGCCGGCCCGTCGCGATCATGGTCGGCAGTATGGCCACCGGCGACCACCGGGACAAGGTGAGCGGCTTCAGGGAGGAGGCCGGGCGGCTGGGCCTGTCCGTGGCGGGGGTCTACGAAGCGCAGGACGAACCGGCCCGGGCCTTTCCGGTGACGGAACGGATATTTGATGAGCACCCGGATGCGGGCGGGGTCTATGTCGCGTCGGACAACTCGGCGGGGGCCTGCCGCTATTTCCGGGAGCACCACCTGTCGGGCGCCGTCAATCTGGCGGTGACGGGCGTCTTCCCTCAAGTGCGCCGGAACCTGGCCGACGGGACCGTCCAGTTCGCCCTCTACCAGCGGATGGGCGAACAAGGCCGGTTGGCCGTGCAGACCCTGTATGAATTCATGGCCGAAGGGGTGCGGCCGCAGGCCGAGCTCCTGATCCCGCCGCTCATCGCGACACGGAATAACATGGATGTCATTGGGGCGACGCCATGAAAGATCGTTTAGTTCCGGTCCAGTCCTGTATGGTACCGCGCGGTGGTATTGCGGGCAGTGCATTCCGGGGCGGAGGGCACAGCCCCTCGACTGTACTCGGGGTTCAAGGCAACATGCCGTGCCCTTACAGGAAACGGAACTGCATCATAAAAGGAGGCGGGTAGACCATGAAAGCGGCATTGATCGGTCTTATCGGTATTTTCTGGGCCATGCAGATCGCGGCGAACCTGGCCTTCAAGTACGGCACCGGCGCCGCCGGTCGCTGGTGGCCCTGTTTCGTCGTCGGGAATATCATCGGCGTTTCCAGCATTTTCTTCATGATGAAGATCTACGAACGGATGAATGCGAACATCGCCCTCACCATCGCCGGCGGCGGCACATTCCTGCTGGTACAGGTGGCCATGGCAGTGATGTTCGGGTCCCGTCTGACCGTGTGGCAGTGGGCGGGCATTGTGGCCGTTGCGGCGGGCATGGCCCTGGCCGGCCTGGGCGGACCGAAGACGGTCAGTTAACGGCAACCCATGGAAGATAAATTGCCGTTGGTAAGTGACTGGATCCTCCGGTCAAGCCGGGGGATGACATAACATATGACAGGCCGTGTACTATTTATCCCATGTCATTGCCCGACTTGATCGGGCAATCCAGTCATGCTTGTTCGGTTTTAGCTCCATCAGATCGGGCAGTAACCACAGGAGGAACAGCACATGACCAGGAATACGGCGAAAAAGCAGGGCAATGCGGCGCAGGCATGGCGGGTCACCCCGGTGGAGATGCAGGACGCCCGGGAATGGCGCGACGGCATGCTGGCGGTCGTGGGACGCGGGGCGCACCGGCCGGAGGTGGTATTCATCCGGCAGGGGTGGGGCGACTTGCACATCAACATGGCAGTGGATGAAAGCCCCCTCTGCCTGGCCGGCAAGGTCTACGCATCGGGGTTGGGAACGCACTCCGAGAGCGACCTGCGCCTGCGGGTCCCGGCCGGGAGCCGGCGGCTGACCGGGCTGTGCGGCATCAATGACAGCGAACTGACACGCGGCCTGGCCGCCGACCAGACCTTCAGCATCGCGGCCGGCGGCCGGGTGCTATGGACGCGCGGGCCGCGCGGGGTGGCGTCGCCGGCCGCCCGGTTCGACATCGCGCTGGCCGGGCGCAGGGAACTCCTGCTGAAGGTCCGGGGGCCCATCGCGCGGGCGCATGTGGACTGGGTCAACCTGAAGGTCGACAGCCGCACGGTGTCGGCGCCGGGGACCGGCGTGCAGGGCGGCATATTCGGTTTCCGGTACGGCGGGAAAGCCTCGGCCGACCTGCTTCCGGCCTGGCGCCTGAAGGTGGCCCGGTCGGCGGAGCGTAACGGCATGGTCAGGCACACGCTCACCCGGACCGATCCCAAGACCGGCCTGGCCGTGATCTGCGAGGTCAGGGAGTACCGTGATTTCCCGGTGGTCGAATGGGTCGTCCGGCTGAAGAACACTTCCAAGCGCACCAGCCCGCTTATCGAGGAGTTGCGTTCCATGGACCTCTCGTTCCGCTGCGGCGCCTTTCCCTACCTGAACCACTGGACCGGCGACTATTGTTCGCCCGACGGGTACGAACAGTTCCGCGTCGCCCTGGCCCACGGGGAGGAGTACCGCTTTGCCTCCATGGGCGGACGGGGCACGAACCGGGCCTTCCCCTACTACAATCTCGAATGGCCCGACACCGGCCGCGGGGTGATCGCGGTGGTGGGCTGGGCCGGCCAGTGGACCAGCCGCTTCGAAGGGGACCTCAACCTGCGTGGCGCGGTCCGTATATCGGCCGGCCAGGAGCTCACGCATTTCAAACTGCTGCCCGGTGAGGAGGCGCGGACACCATCGGCCCTGCTTATGTTCTACCGCGGCGACATGGAACGGTCGCAGAACCTCTGGCGCCGCTTCTTCCGCGGCCATGTGATGCCGAAACCGGCCGGCAAGCCCATGACACCCCACCTGGGCTGCGCGGCCACGGACGAAGGCGAGGAGTTCACGGCCGCCACCACGGACAACCAGCTCAGGTTCATAGGGAAGTTCGCCGCGCAGCGGATCCCGTTCGACATCTGGTGGATCGACGCCGGCTGGTACCCGTGCTACAGCGAACGGGAAAAACGCAAGACCTGGCGGCGGACCGGCACCTGGCGGCCCGACCCCGACCGGTTCCCGAATGGCCTGAAGCCCATCTCCGACTGCGCCAAAAAGAACGGTGCCGGCCTCCTCCTCTGGTTCGAGCCGGAGCGGGTCCGGGCCGGGACAGCGCTCGACCTTGAACATCCCGAATGGCTCTTCAAGGCCGGCAACAGCGAGGACCGGCTCCTCAACCTGGGCGACCCGGCCTGCCGGCAGTGGCTCACCGACCATGTCTGCCGCCTGATCCGCGATAACGGGATCAAGGTCTACCGCCAGGACTTCAACTTCGAGCCCCTGCGGTACTGGCGGGATAACGACGCGCCCGACCGGCAGGGGATGAACGAGAACCTGCATGTGCAGGGCTACCTCAAATACTGGGACGACCTGCTCATCCGCAACCCGGAGCTGTGGATCGATTCCTGCGCCTCGGGCGGCCAGCGCAACGACCTCGACACCATGCGCCGTTCCGTGCCCCTCCATTACACGGACTACGGCTACGGCAACCATCCCGTGAAACTGGCCTTCCACAACGCGCTCTTCCAGTGGCTGGTCTACTTCAAGGAGGTCACGCTCTCCTGGGACCTGGAGGGCGAGGCCCGCTTCGACCACAACACGGACCGCTATGCGCTCCACTGCGGGTTCGGACCCATGATGATGCCCTGCATCGACATCCGGCGCGACGACTACGACTTCGCCATGATCCGCACGATGCTCGGGATCTGGCGGCAGGCGGCCGAACTGATGCTCGACGGCGATTACCATCCCCTCACGCCGATCCACAGCTCATCGAAGAAGTGGGTGGCGCGCCAGTTCAACCGGCCGGAAACGGGCCGGGGGTTCATCCAGGCCATCCGCCTGCCCCAGGCGCCCGAAGACCGGATCGTTGTACACCCGAAGGGTCTGCGGCCGGAAGGCTTGTATGTGTTCGAGAACCCCGAGACCGGCGCGAAACGGGAACGGCGCGGTGCGGCCGTCATGCGGGGCGGTTTCGAATTCGCCCAGCCGAAGCGCCGGGGCGCGATCTGGTTCTACCGGACCTGATGATCCGGCAGGCACCGGAACCGGCCGGCTGCCAGGGCCGCATCAGCCGGGCTGCTGGAACCGCCGGTACTCTTCCTCGAAATTCGGGGTGAAGAGTCCGGTCCCGAGCGCGCGTTCGATCTCCGGTCGTGACCAGAAGCGGCCGTCGTCGATCTCTTCGGCCTGCAGGGTGAAGGGCCCCTCGTGGACCAGGTGGAAGGTGTCCACCAGCTCGGTCTCGACCGGGTTCCGCCACAGGTAACGATGGAGGAACGCGAGCGCCGGTGACTGGGCGGTGATGCCCAGTTCCTCGGCCAGTTCACGGAAAACTGCCGTTTTCACCGATTCCCCTGAAGCCACATGCCCGCCGACGGAGGTGTCCCACCTGCCCGGCTGGATTTCCTTGTGGATACCGCGCTTCTGCAGAAATAGATCCCCCCGCCGGTTGGTGACGATCACATGGACCGTCCGGTGGATGAGTGCCGGGTTG
>JBDREB010000461.1:0-2739 GCA_043820325.1 Planctomycetota bacterium
CAACCCGGCACTCATCCACCGGACGGTCCATGTGATCGTCACCAACCGGCGGGGGGATCTATTTCTGCAGAAGCGCGGTATCCACAAGGAAATCCAGCCGGGCAGGTGGGACACCTCCGTCGGCGGGCATGTGGCTTCAGGAGAGGCGGTGGACGCGGCAGTGCTCCGCGAACTGGCCGAGGAATTGGGCGTCGTACCCGCGCCGCCCGGGCCCCTCTTCCGTCACCGCTACCTGTGGCGCAATCCGGTCGAGACCGAACTCGTGGACACCTTCCACCTGGTCCACGAAGGCCCCTTCGACTTGCAGGCTGAAGAGATCGACGACGGCCGCTTCTGGCCCCGGCCCGCGATCGACCGCGCGCTCGGGACCGGCATATTCACACCGAACTTCGAAGAGGAATACCGGCGGTTCCGTACGACCGCCTCCCCCGCCTGATCCCGTCGATATTACCAGCCGCGGACAACGCGGTCGGGGACAAAACAGGTCTGCTTCACCATGGGCGCCGGGCCCGGTTTGCGCAGGACATCGCGCCGGTAGAGCGGCAGGCCGGCCGGGGCCATGTCGCGCGGGCTGATGTCCACCAGCGTACTGCCGCGGAAGGTGCAGGTGTAGACGGTCTCGGCCTTGCTGCGGGGGTTCACGGTATAGCGCGCCATGGTCTCGCCCAGGGGGAAGGTCAGGTCGATGATGTCCCCCGGCTTCAGATCGTCCACCAGCAGGTGCCGGCCGACCCAATCGAGCGGCCGGTCGGCATCCCCGACGCGCAGGCGCACATCGCGGCGCGGCACCCAGCCCGGCACGCGCAGGGCCACGCGGCGGGCGGAACGGTTCGTGACCGTCACCCGGCCTTCATACGGCAGATGGCTCGCAATGTCCACCAGCCGGCCGGCGCGGTTCAACAGCAGGTTGACCTCTGCGCGGTCGCCGTCTTCGCGCAGGGTCCCCTCCCAGGCATAGTAGAGGCCCTAGGTGGCGTTGTCGGTACAGCAGTGCATGACCCACGGCCGGGGAACGCTGGCCGGCAGGGCCGTGCCGGCGAAACAACCGAGACTGCGCGGGATGATGTTGTCGAAGCAGAGCTTGCCGGGCATCGTCTCCTTCGCGGCCGGGTCGGGCTGGTCCTTAAACTGCGCGGCGACCCGCTCGAGGGCGGCCGCGTCGGTGAGCTGCTGTTCCACCAGCTGGTTGCGGACGACCGCGTCCACATCGTCCCAGTAATCGCCCAGACCGGCATCGGAAAGGCGGATGCCGAGGCCGACCATGTCGCCCAGGGCGCAGCCCTCCATCCGGTTGAGCGCGCCGGGGTAGCAGTTGATCCAGCCCATCCGGGGTATGCCTTGTGACAGGGTGAATTCCCAGGCCCGCCGCACGAACTCGATCACCCGCTGGTCACCGGCCGCCCGGCCAAAGGCGAGCAGGCCGCGCAGGACGATGGCCCGCGCATGAAAGTGGGAGTACCAGTGCCCCTGCTCGGCGCCCGCCGTGAAGGCCGGGTCGGGCCGGCTGGGTGCGACATGACCGGGCAGGCCGTCGCGCTTTCCCTCCGGATCGGGCACGCCGCCCCAGAACCGCGGCAGGAGGCAGTAGTTGGCCAGTTTCGCCGCGAGGTCGCGCGCCACGGGACTGCCGCTCTGTTCATACCAGTGCGCCGCGCCGTAGATCTGGTGGCCGTGCATGCAGGTGACCGCGCCTTCGCCGCCTTCAGTGTCGCTCATCGATTCGTCCGTATTGAGCCACCCGGAGCGCGGGTAGGCGCAGGGTTCGCCCCACCCGCCCTTCTCGGGGTAATAACCGTAATCGCCCTTGACGACCAGGATGCGCCTGAGGCCGCCGCAGAGGTCCTCCAGCATCCGGTCGCAGTCGGGGCCGGCGCCCAACTCCCGCCAGACGAGCAGGGTGCGCAACAGGCGGCCCGCGCCGGGCACCGTGCAGAAGTCCTCGTCCTTCCCCTGGCCGTAAAAACCGGTCGCGTAGGAATTGCGCCAGGGCCGCCGCGGGTTCGCGCGGTCCCAGTAGAGCCCATGGTCGACGCGGCTGAGGACGGAACCGATGAAGCGGCGCTCCAGGTCGGCGGACTGGTCACTGCCCGACATCAGGCGCATCAGCGGGAAGGACTCGGTGAACTTGGGATCGCAGAGGGTCTCGGCCGACGCCCAGTGGGAAAAATGGGGCCGTGGGGAACAGAAATGGATCAGCCCGTACATCGTCAGGAGTTCGGGATCGATGTTCCCGCCCAGCCCGTTGACCGCCAGGCGCGCGCGGTCGGCAAGGTTCAGGGTATCCGGGACGCGCGCTTCGCGCGATTTGCCGGCGAGGGCCAGGTCGACCGTATGTTCCATGGTCAGTTCTCCAACGCTTCCGTTCCAGGACTCATGTGTGTGCCCTCCGACGACCGATGACAGAGGTCGGAGGTCAGAGGTCCGATGCCAGACCTGCGACCTGCGACGCTTGATCTTATCGACCTGGGACTTTTGATCGTCATCCATCTGTGTGTATCCGTGTGCATCCGCCTTCGCCAAGCCGCTTCGGAGGACAAGTCTGTGGTTACGGATTTCCTCCGCTCTTCACCGAACCATGGTCTGTGTAATCTGTGCCATATGCTTATCCCTTTGACACCGGTTCCGTCAATGCACGATATCCGATGGGTTTTCTTACACCCGCCAGGCCCAACAGGGTTTGGAATGCCGCCATCGGTGTATTACGCCGATTGAATCGGAACACATACTCGTCGAGATAAT